>JBFKQZ010000199.1:0-5947 GCA_041627475.1 Nitriliruptoraceae bacterium
GGCGATGTCGACCCGGGCAACGATCGTCGGCCGCGCCCCAGCAGGCCGCAGCGCCACCTCACCAACATCTGCCTCGTCGGACACGGCGGCGTCCGAGCTGTCGCGTCCGGCGAGCCACGCCCGTGCCATCGCCAGCGACCCCTCCGCCAGCTGCTGGCTGCGGGGCGTGTCGGGGTCGGGCGGCCCGGCCGCGTGGTCCATGGCGGCGACGCGGGTCTGGAACCCTTCCTGGTCGGCCCAGTCCTCGACGATCCGCCCGGTGCCGAACAGGTCCGGCAGGATGCGGGTCGAGTTCTGTTCGAGCCGGTCGCGGTCGAGCCGGTCGCGGTCGGCAGCCTTCCTGTGGGACTGGACCATCGCGTCGACGTCCGCGTCCATGTCGGGATGGTCGCCACGGCGGTTGCGGGACAGCGCGACGTGTCCGGCTTCGTGATCCACCGCACGCAGCGTCTCGCCCGACAGCGCCTTGGTGCCGGCGACGATCGACACCGCCTGGTCCAGCGTGAGCTGGCCGGTCTCCAACAGCGTCGCGGTCACCGGCATGGCAGGCAGACGGCGGACGAGCAGTTCGAACTTCCACACGTCACGACCGGGCAGCCGCCCGACCAGCGCGAGCCACTCGGACTGGGTGTAGCCCGTCGTCTGTGCGGTCCCACCCCACGCGGCGACGTCCTCGAACGCATCCAACGCCCGGCGCTTCGCCTCCTCCAGCTCGTGCAGGCGATCCGCCAACCGACCCAACGGGTTGTACTCGTAGGCACCACCAGACTCGCCGGCCCAACGGGGCCCGCGATCGTCGAAGCGGCGGTACGAGGTCATGGATGCACTGTGCCGAGGGGGTGTGACACTCCCTCCCGACCACCGCGTGTCGCACACACCGCACGGCCGGCGACCCGCGCGGGGCCCGGCCGTAACCTTCGGGCCAGGAGCCGTCCCGGAGGAACCGATGCTGTCGTTCGCGCTCACCGACGAGCAGGAGGCGCTGCGCAAGCTGGTGCGCGACTTCGCCGAGCGCGAGGTCGACCCGATCGCTGCCGAGCACGCGCGGACGGGCGAGTTCCCGATCGACGTCGTGAAGAAGATGGGCGAGCTGGGCCTGTTCGGCATCCCGTTCGACGAGGAGTTCGGCGGGATGGGCGGCGACTACCTGTCGCTGTGCCTCGCCATCGAGGAGCTCGGCCGCGTCGACCAGTCGATCGGCATCACGCTCGAGGCCGGCGTCGGTCTCGGTGCCGCTCCACTGCACGACTTCGGGACGCCCGAGCAGAAGGAGCGCTGGCTGCCGGAGCTGTGCCGTGGCGAGAAGCTCGGTGGCTTCGGCCTGACCGAGGCCGGCGGCGGTACGGACAACTGGGGGACCGCCCGGACCAAGGCGGTGCTCGACGGTGACGAGTGGGTCATCAACGGCTCCAAGCAGTTCATCACCAACGCCGGCACCGACATGACGTCGATCGTCACGATCACCGCGTGGACCGGTGAGAACGAGATGACGTCGATCATCGTCCCGGCCGGCACGCCCGGGTTCACCGTGGCGCCGCCGTACGACAAGGTGGGCTGGCACTTCTCCGACACGCGTGAGCTGATCTTCGAGGACTGCCGCGTCCCCGCCGAGAACGTGCTCGGCGAGCGCGGTGCGGGCCTCAAGCAGTTCCTCGCCACCCTCGACGACGGCCGCATCGCGATCAGCGCGCTCGCCGTCGGGCTGATCCAGGGCTGCGTCGACGAGTGCACCCGGTACGCCAACGAGCGCGAGGCGTTCGGCAAGCCGATCGGGAAGCACCAGTCGATCGCGTTCAAGATCGCCGACATGGAGGTCGCCGCCCAGACCGCTCGGTACATGTACTGGAACGCGGCGTGGCGCAAGCAGGAGGGCCTGCCGTACAAGAAGGAGGCCAGCATCGCGAAGCTGTACTCCTCGGAGCAGGCCGTGAACGCCGCGCGTCAGGCCGCCCAGGTCTTCGGTGGCTACGGCTTCACGACGGAGTACCGGGTCGGGCGGTTCTACCAGGACGCCAAGATCCTCGAGGTCGGCGAGGGCACGAGCGAGATCCAGCGCATCCTCATCTCGCGCGACCTCGGCGTGGGCGTCTGACCGTCAGGGCAGTGCTGCGTCCCTGACCCGGTCGAGCAGGCCGGCGAGCGCGACCGACCGTGCTGCCGGACGCAGGGGCGTCGCGTCGTCGACGAGCACGTCGCGGACGTGCGCGACGAGCCCCTCGTAGGCGTGCCCGCCGTCGGTCCCGACCTGCGTCACGACACCGTCGCGCGCCCGGACGAGGTAGCCGTCGTCGTCGCGGTCCGGCGTGGCGTGGCGCTCCGGCACCTCGATCGCGGCGTCGGGACCGAGCAGCTCCAGTCGCTGGCGCTCCGGCCCGGCGAAGTCGACGTGGAACGCCATGGTCGTGCCGTCTGCCCAGGTCAGGAGGGCCGCGAGGGCCCGGTCCACCTCGTCACCCGGGCTCCCGACCCAGCGGGCGGTCGCGGCCACGTCCGTCGGCTGCTCCTCGCCGTCCCACCCCATCGCCATGAGCATCGGCTCGAGGCAGTAGATGCCGAGGTCGAGCAGCGCCCCGCCGCCGTTGGCGGCGGACCAGCGGTGGTTCTCCTGGTCCAGGAACCCGTCGAACCGGGCCTCCCCGTGACGCAGCGGCCCGCCGAGCGCGCCGTCGGCGACGGCGTCCAGCACGGCGCGGTTGCGTGCGTGGAAGGGCGACATGTAGGCCTCGAGCAGCACGACGCCGGCATCGGCACAGGCGTCGGCCATCCGCTGCGCCGAGGCCGCGTCGATCGCCAGCGGCTTCTCGCACACGACGTGCTTGCCCGCCTCGGCGCAGGCGACGACCCACTCCTCGTGGAGGTGGTTGGGCAGGGGGACGTAGACGACGTCGACCGTCGGGTCGTCGAGCACGGCCCGGTAGTCGTCGGACCGCGTGACGCCGTCGAGCGTCGGGAGGTCCGTGGGCGTGCGCGACGCCTCGTGCACGAGGTCCACCCCGTCGGTCGCGAGGATCGCATCCCGCCACGCCAGACGGTGCACCATCGACGTGGCGCCGATGACGCCGAAGCGCAGCGTCATGCCGGTGCCACGGGCGAGCCGCCGCCATGGGCGGACGTGTGGGCCGCGTGGAGGACGGCGACGAGGTCACGGACCTCGCGCGCGTCGACCGGGACCGGGTCGCCCAGTTGGAGGTGGTCCGCCAGCGCACGGTGGAACGGGTGGCTGGGTGCCGGCAGGACGGGCACCTCGGTCTCGTGCAGGCCCCACCCGGGCTGGTGGAGTGCCAGCCGGAGCCGGGCGGGGCCCTCGGCGTGGTGGTGCTCGGTCCGCTCGTGGCCGTGCTCCGGCGTCACGGTCTCCTCGACGACCGGCGCGTAGTGGCCCACCAGCGTCCCGGACGTGCCCTGCACGACGTACTTGGGCCGTCGGACCGCGAGGACGTCGGAGTCGAGGAACTCCGCCTCGCGGCCGTCCTCGAAGGCGAGCCGGACCCGGACCTGGTCGAGGTTGGTCACGTCGTGCCACACGCGGCCGTGGCCGGTGCCGGTGACCGAGACCGGCTGGGCGTCGAACAGGCGCAGCTGCTGGTCGATCAGGTGTGCGCCCCAGTCGTAGAGCCGACCGCCAGAGACGCTGATCTCGGAGTGCCACAGCCGGCACGGGTGCTCGAACCCGCCGACGAACGTCTCGATGTTGAAGACCTCGCCGAGCGTGCCCTCCGCGACCAGCCGACGGATCGCGCGGTAGTCCGCGTCCCAGCGGCGGTTCTGGTGGACGGTCAGCAGCCGGTCGACGTCGGCGGCCGTGGCCAGCAGGTCGTCGGCCTCGGCGGCGGTGAAGCACAGCGGCTTCTCGACCACGACGTGGCGCCCTGCTTCGAGCGCCTGCTTCGCCAGCGCGTGGTGCGTCGACGGAGGTGTCGCGATGACCACGACGTCGACGCCGTCGTCAGCGAGCAGCTCCGACATGTCGGTGTGCAGCCCGACCTCCGGGAAGCGTGCGCCCGCGTCCTCGAGCCGTCCCGGGTGCGTCTCCGCGACGGCGGCGAGGTGCAGCCCCTCGACGCCCTCGCTGGCGGTCGCGTGCAACCAGCCCATGCCACCGTGCTGGCCGTAGCCGACGATCCCGATGCCGAGCGCGTCGGTCGGTGGGGTGACCCCGCGGACGACCCGGGACAGCACGGTCGCCAACGGGTCCGGGTCCGGCTGGAGGTCGGGGTCCGGGACCTGGCCGAGGGTCACCACGGCGCCGTCGCCGTGCGGTCGGACCGCAGCGACGGACTGTTCGCCGTAGGCCAGCCGCGTCCGCAGGACGGACCGGGTGTCGTCCAGTGCCACGAACGGCGTCACGCCACCGCGGTGCACGTGCTCCGCGGGGAGGTTGCGGGCCAGCGGGTCGCCCGTCGGTTCGACCACGACCTCGCCGTGCTCCGCGGCCTCCAGGGGCCGCACGCCCGTCAGTTCGCGCCACGCGTCGTCGTCGGGCGGGCCGACGACCACCAGGACCTCGCCGGCGCGTGCGCGCTGCACCAGGTCGGCCGGGTCGTCGTTGAGCGGGTCCACGAGGTCGTGGCTCGTGATGCGGGTGGAGCTGCTCATGCGGTCTGTCCTCGTCGCCCACGACGCTACTTCGCGAGCGGATGGACGACCGGGCGGGAAGGGATCGGGGTCCGCGCGCCGTTGGGGCTGGCAGTCCACAGCAGGGAGACCCGTGAACGAGCAGACCTACGACGTCGTGGTGATCGGCGCCGGTCCGGCCGGCGAGAACGCCGCCGACTACGCGAGGCAGCGAGGCCTGTCGGCCGTGATCGTCGAGAAGGAGCTGGTGGGCGGCGAGTGCAGCTACTGGGGTTGCATGCCGTCGAAGGCGCTCCTGCGACCGACCGAGGTGCTGGCGCACGCCCGGCGCGTGCCGGCGGCTGCTGCCGCGGTGACGGGAGAGGTCGACGTCGGACGGGTCCTGCGCAACCGCGACGCGTTCACCAGCAACTTCGACGACGCGTCACAGGTGTCGTGGCTCGACGACGTCGGTGTCGACCTCGTCCGTGGGCACGGCCGGCTGGCGGGGGAGAAGGTCGTCGAGGTGCAGCATGACGACGGCGCCACCACCACGCTCCATGCGGCCGTCGGGGTGGTCGTCGCGATCGGCACGCGGGCCGCGGTCCCGCCGGTTGAGGGCCTGGCCGACGTCGTGACCTGGGACAACCGTGACATCACGGCCATGAAGGACGTCCCGGAGCGCCTGCTCGTGCTCGGTGGCGGGGTGATCGGCGTGGAGATGGCCCAGGCGGTGCGTCGGCTCGGTGCGAGCGAGGTCACCATCATCGAGGGGCTCGACCGTCTGCTCAACAACGAGGAGCCGGCGGCCTCCGAGCACCTGCGCGACCGACTCGAGGCCGAGGGCATCGCCGTGCACACGGGGCAGTTCGCGCAGCGCGTCGCGCGTGAGGGCACCGACGGGCCCGTCACGGTCACGCTCGCCGACGGGACCGAACTGACCGGGGACGAGCTGCTCGTGGCCGTGGGGCGCAGCGCGCCGACGGGTGACCTCGGGCTGGACACGGTCGGGGTCGAGCCGGGGCGAGGCGGGTTCCTCGACGTCGACGACCACCTCCGGGTGCTCGTGGACGGCGAGCCGAGCGACTGGCTCTCGGCCGTCGGGGACGTCAACGGGCGGGCGCTGCTGACGCACCAGGGCAAGTACCAGGCGCGGCTCGTCGGTGACCGCCTCGCAGGGATCGCGACCGATCCCGCGTGGGCGGACGAGCGCGCGGTCCCGCGCGTCGTGTTCACCGATCCGCAGGTGGCCGCGGTCGGCCTGACCGAGGCCGCCGCGCGCGAGGCGGGGATCGACACCCGGGTCGTCCGGTACGACACCGGCTGGACCGCCGGTGGCTCGCTGTTCGGCAAGGACAGTGGCGGACCTGCGGTCCTCGTCATCGACCAGGAA
>JBFKQZ010000200.1:0-5935 GCA_041627475.1 Nitriliruptoraceae bacterium
ACCCACGCACCCGACAACCTCATCGGGCTGTGTTCGTTCCATCATCTTCGTTACGTGCACCGGTTGGGCTGGCAGATCCACCTCGACCCTGACACCGGTCTGGTGACGTGGACCAACAGCCGGACCGGGACCGAGATCGGCACGATGCCGATCGGGGCCCGGCCGCCGCCGCGCCGGGACCCGTCGCTGCTGCCTGTGTGGGCTGCGCCGCCGTTGGCGCCGCCGCCCGACCACACCGAACCGCCCGGACCGGACCTGGTGCCGGCCGGCTGGACCTGCCCGCCCCACGACCTCCACCACCGTCGCGACGACTGAGCCCGCACCCCGACGCCACACGGCGATCGGGGCACGGGCACGTACCGGCACGTCGAGGTCACGGCCCCGCTGCGTGGCGGGCGGCCGGGGGGCCGGCCGTTGCTCGCCGTACCGTCGTCGTCGACGAGAGGACCGCCATGCCCTGGACCGCCACAGACATCCCCGACCAGACCGGACGCGTGCACGTCGTCACGGGCGCGAACAGCGGCCTCGGCAAGGCCTCCGCGAAGGCACTCGCCGGCGCCGGCGCGCACGTCGTGATGGCCGCCCGCAACCAGGACAAGGCCGTCGCGGCCCGGGACGAGATCCTCGCTGCCCACCCGGACGCATCGCTCGAACTCGTCGAGCTCGACCTCGGGTCGCTCGCGTCGGTCGAGGAGGCCGCCGCCTCGATCACCGAGCAGCACGCGGAGGTCCACGTGCTGATGAACAACGCCGGCCTGATGGCGATGCCGCAGACCGAGACCGAGGACGGCTTCGAGATGCAGTGGGGAGTCAACGTGCTCGGCCACTGGGCCCTCACGGCCCACCTGCTCCCGACGATCGTCCGCACCCCCGGCGCCCGTGTCGTCTGGCTGTCCAGCGTCGCCCAGCACCAGGCCCGTGGGATCAGCCGCGACCCGCACCGGCGCGCCAGCTACGAGCCGTGGTCGGTCTACAGCCAGTCCAAGCTCGGCGATCGCATCGCTGCCGTCGGGCTGCAGCAGCGCTTCGAGGCGGCCGGCGTCGAGGCGATGTCGCTCGTGGCGCACCCGGGGCTGTCCAACTCCGACCTCCAGCAGCGCACCCACCGCGAGACCGGTACCGCCCAGGCGAAGTTCTGGGCGACGATCACGCCGATCGTCGGCATGTCGATCGAGTACGGCGCGCTGAGCCAGCTGCGCGCAGCGACCGAGCCCGGCGCTGACCCGCGCAAGCAGTACTGCCCGCTGTTCGGCGCCTTCGGCCCGCCCGTGGCCAAGCCGATGGTCCGCCCCGGCACCGACGCCGACGTGGCGCGGCTGTTCGCGAGCGCGGCCGAGGACACCGGCCTCGACCTCGACGTCGCCGCCGCGATCGGATGACGCGTCGGGTCAGTCGACCTGCCAGGTCGTCCCGCCGGTCAGCAGGGCGTCGAGCTCGCCGTCGCCCTCGCGCTCCTCGACCCGCTCGACCTGCTTGAGCAGCTCCTGCTCGTAGACCGGTCGCTCGACCTGCCGGAGGATGCCGATCGGGATCGGGCCACCGCTGCGCTGCAGCCGCGACAACGCGAAGGCGCGCGTCGAGTCGTCCAGCGTCGGATCGTGGACCAGCGAACGCTTCTCGACGTCGTCGCCCCGGATGAGCTCCAGTGCCCCGGTCGGCCCCGCGATGACGCCCCGGTCACGGTCGGCGCCGTAGACCATCGGCTCACCCGGCACGAGGACCAGCCCCTCGTCGGCCTTGGTGTCGCGGTCGGTCACGTCGGCGAACGCACCGTCGTTGAAGACGGGGCAGTTCTGGAGCACCTCGACCAGGGCCGCACCCTGATGGGCGTGGGCCGCTGCGAGCACCTCGGTGAGGTGGTTGCGGTCGCGGTCGATGGTGCGTGCGACGAACGTCGCCTCGGCGCCGAGGGCGAGCGTCGAGGGGTTCAACGGCTGGTCGATCGAGCCGTAGGGGGTCGACTTCGCGACCGTCCCCACCGGAGAGGTCGGCGAGTACTGGCCCTTGGTGAGCCCGTAGATCTCGTTGTTGAACAGGATGATCGTCAGGTTGACGTTGCGGCGCAGGGCGTGGATGAGGTGGTTGCCACCGATCGACAGCGAGTCACCGTCACCCGTGATGACGAAGATGTCGAGGTCCGGCCGTGCCACGGCCAGCCCCGTCGCGATGGCCGGCGCACGACCGTGGATCGTGTGCATCCCGTAGGTGTTCATGTAGTACGGGAACCGGCTGGAGCAGCCGATGCCGGAGATGAACACCGTCGACTCGGGCCGCGCACCCTGGTCGGCCAGGAACGACTGCATCGCCGCGAGGATCGCGTAGTCCCCGCAGCCCGGACACCACCGGACCTCCTGGTCGGACGCGAAGTCCTTCCGTGTCAGTTGCGGCAGCTCGGTCTCGGTGGCGCTCATGCCTCACCCTCCAGCAGCGCGGTGGCGGTCTCGACCAGCTCGACCGACGTGAACGGCAGACCCGTCACGCGATGGTGGCCCTTGATGTCCACGAGCGTCCTCGCCCGCAGGATGTTGGTCAGCTGCCCGAGGTTGTTCTCGGCGCACAGCACCGTCGGGTAGCGCTTGATCGCCTCCTCGACGCCGCGCTGCAGCGGGGCGAGGTACCGCAGCTGCATGTGGGCGACGGCGTGTCCGCGCTCGCGCAGCTCGTGGATCGCGGCGCGCAACGGGCCGGCGGTGCTCCCCCAGCCGACGAGCAGGAGCTCGGCGTCACCGGTCGGGTCGTCGATCTCGACCTCCGGCAGCCGGTCGGCGATGCGGTCGACCTTCTGCTGCCGGACCACGGTCATCTCGTGGTGGTTGTTCGGGTCGTAGCTGATGTTGCCGCTGCCGAGGCCGTCCTTCTCCAGCCCGCCCAGACGGTGTTCGAGACCGGGCGTGCCGGGCACGGCCCAGGGCCGGGCCAACGTCTCGTCGTCACGCAGGTAGGGCAGGAACCCCTCGGAGGTGTTGGCCTCGGTTGCGTAGGCCGGGTCGAACGGCTGGAGCGCGTCGGGGTCCGGCAGGTTCCACGGTTCGGAGCTGTTGGCGAGGTAGCCGTCCAGCAGCAGGATGACCGGGGTCCGGTTCTCCACCGCGATCCGGGCGGCCTCGTACGCCGTGAAGAAGGCGTCCGACGGCGACGTCGCCGCGACGACCGGCAGCGGTGCCTCACCGTTGCGGCCGAACATCGCGATGTTGAGGTCCGACTGCTCCGTCTTGGTGGGCAACCCGGTGGACGGGCCACCGCGCTGGACGTCGATGATCACGACGGGCAGCTCGGTCATGAGGGCCAGGCCCATCGCCTCGCCCTTGAGCGCGATGCCGGGCCCCGACGACGCGGTCACGGCGAGCGCCCCGCCGAACGCTGCACCGACGGCCGAGCCCATCGCGGCGATCTCGTCCTCGGCCTGGAACGTCCGCACGCCGAAGCGCTTCAGGCGGCTCAGTTCGTGCAGGACGTCGGAGGCGGGCGTGATCGGGTAGGAGCCGTAGAACAGCGTCATGTCGGCACGGCTCGCGGCGGCGACCAGCCCCCACGCGAGCGCCTGGTTGCCGGAGATGCTCCGGTAGGTCCCCGGGGCGAGGTCCGCCGGTGGGACCTCGTACACGAACCGGAACGACTCGGTGGTGTCGCCGAAGTTCCTCCCGGCACGGAGCGCCTTCACGTTGGCGTCGACGAGCTCCGGGCGCTTGCCGAACTTGCTCGCCAACCACGCCTCGGTCGTGTCGAGCGACCGCGAGAACATCCAGCTCACGAGGCCCAGCGCGAACATGTTCTTGGCGCGCTCCGCCTCCTTGCGGTTCAGGCGCCCGTCCTCGGTGAACTCCTCGAGCGCGGTCATGGTGAGGCTGGTCAGCGCGACGCTGTGCAGGTCGTACTCGTCGAGGCTGCCGTCCTCCAGCGGGTTCTCCTCGAAGCCCGCCTTGTCGAGGTTGCGGCTGGTGAACGCGTCCTCGTCGACGATGAGCGTCCCACCGGGCTTGAGTGCACCGAGGTGCTTCTTCAGCGCCGCGGGGTTCATCGCCACGAGCACGTCGGGCGCGTCGCCCGGCGTGTGGATGTCCTCGGCCGCGAACTGCAGCTGGAACGAGGACACCCCCGCCAGCGTGCCGGCGGGGGCGCGGATCTCCGCCGGGTAGTCCGGCAGGGTCGCGAGGTCGTTGCCGGCGACCGCTGACTCGTTGGTGAAGCGGGTGCCGGTGAGCTGCATCCCATCACCGGAGTCACCTGCGAAGCGGATCGTGGCAGCGTCGAGACGGACGGTCTCTCGCGGGTGTGCAGTTGTCGACATGAAGGTGGAGCTCTCCCGGTCTCCTGTGCTGCTCGACCATAGCGCCGTCCCCTGCGGCGGTCAGGGCACCTCGTCCCGACCGGCCGGGTCCTCCGTCCGTGGACCTAGCCGTCGACGTCGAGCCCGACGAGCCGGTCCCCCAGGAGCGCTGCCGCCGGCCGACCCGCGACCAGGGCCTGCACCGGGCCGGTCCCTGCGACCGTCCGCGTGACGACGTCGCCGCTCGGGTCCAGGCGCAGGACCTGCCCGTCATCCGTGCCGACGAGCAGGACCATGCCGTCGCTGGCCACCGCCGTCGGGGCGACGTCCAGCACGCTCCGCCACCGCAGCTCGCCCGTGCCCGGGTTCACCGAGACGACCGTCCCGTCGGCCAGGAGCGCGAGCACGCTCGTCCCCGAGGGCGCGGGGTCCGCGATGAGCGGCGCATCCAGCGGCATGGTCCACAGCGTGGACCCGTCCGAAGTGCCACGCAGCGTCGCGACACCCGCCGTGACCATGACCGTCCTCCCCCCGGCCCGGAACTCGAGGCTGACGCCCGTGCCCGTCGTCGGCATCGCGGTGCTCGTGACGTCCGCGCCCGATCGACGGTCGACGACGGCCACCGGGGCACCCGACGCGGTGACCCACAGCTCCTCACCGCGGATCGACAGCGCGCGGTCGTCCGAGGCCGGCAGGACCGTGTCCGCGACCACGAGTCCGGTGGCGGACTCGTAGACCGTCAGCCGGGCACCCGCCGGCGGCCCGACGAGCACCGCGACTCGCTCGTCGTCCACCGCCAGGACGGTCGCACCGGCCGCCAGGCGGAGCCGCCAGCGCGACGCCCCCGACCACGCCACGGCCTCCAGGCGGTCACCTGCACGGACGAGGACGACGTCCTCGCCGGCCACGAGGTCAGCGCCCTCCACGCGGTCGCGGTCGGTCCCGGTCGCGGGGTCGACCCGGACGGCTGCGTCCACGCTCTCGGCGACGAGCGCCCCACCGACCGCACGCCAGGTCCGTGCCTCGGCGGCACGCCGCCAGACCGTGCTCCCCGTTGCGGCGTCGACGGCGACGACGTCATCGGGCCGCGTCACGACCAGGTCGCCGAGGATCGCGAGGGCTGGAGCGGGCAGGTCGACGATGTGCCCGTCGGCCAGCGCCACGACCACCGGGCGTCCGTCCACGCGCACCCCCGCGGCCCACGCAGCACCGACCGGCCCCACCACGGACACCGGCTCGGGCGTGCGCCACCGTGGCGCGCCGTCGTCGCCGAGCAGGCCGAGGTGTCCGGCGTCGTCGCGGAGGACCGGTGCACCCAGGTGCCAGGCGACCGCCGAACCGGTGGGTCGCCAACCGTCCGGGACGACCGCCTGCACCGTGGGTGTCGTCCCACCGAGGACCACACGGCCGAACTCGGCCACCGCCCACTGTCCCGAGGGGTCGAACGCCCCGCTGGCGGCCGCGACCGGCAACCGGTCCAGCATCTCCCCGGCAGGCCCGTCACCGGTCCACAGCAGGTTCCCGCTCACGAGCAGGTGGTCGCTGCCGGCCGGTGTGACGCCGCCGGCCCGGGACGGGGACACGAGGTCGGTCCGGGACCACAGGACGCTCCCACGCGGAGCGAACTGCCTGCCCGCGAAGGCCCTGTCGGACAGCAGCACCGGCGGC
>JBFKQZ010000201.1:0-5900 GCA_041627475.1 Nitriliruptoraceae bacterium
GGCGCCTCGAGCGGCATCGGACGAGCCTGTGCCGAGGCCCTGCGCGCCCGAGGTTTCGCCGTCCACGGCTCGGTCCGGCGTCAGGAGGACGCGGCCGAGCTCGAGGCCGCCGACATCCTCCCGGTCGTCTTCGACGTCACCGACGACGACGCGGTCGCCGCAGGGCTGCACGTCGTGCGCACGCTCGCCGAGGGCAACCTCCGCGGTGTCGTCGCCAACGCCGGGATCGCCGTGGCCGGGCCGATCGAGGAACTCTCGACCGAGGAGCTGCGCCACCAGCTCGACGTCAACGTCCTCGGCGTGCACCGCACGGTCGCACCGCTGATCGGCGACCTCTGCGCGACCCAGGGCCGCGTCGTGCTCATGAGCTCGGTCTCGGGCCGCGTCGCCCTGCCGATGGTCGGGGCGTACAACGCCTCCAAGTTCGCGCTGGAGGGCTACGGCGACGCCCTGCGTCGCGAGCTCGCGCCCCACGGGGTCGAGGTCGTCCTGGTCGAACCCGGCCAGATCGACACCCCGATCTGGGACAAGATGCCGGCCGACGACGAGTTCGACGGCCTCGGCGCCCGCTACGCCGACCGCGGACGCCGCATGGCGAAGGGGATGCTCGCGGGCGCACGGCAGGCGCCGCCGGCCAGTGCCGTCGCCGACGTCGTCGTCGAGGCACTCACGGTCCGCCGCCCACGCACGCGGTACGCACTCCCCCGTGACAGCCGCATCAGCGCGGCGTTGCTGCCGCGGCTGCCCGACCGCCTCGCCGACCGCATCATCGGCAGCCAGCTCCCCGGCTGACCGCCTCAGCCCACCCAGGCGCGGATGCGTCCACGGAGGGTGTCGACGCCGTCGCCCTTGGTCGCGCTGACCCAGACGACGTCCTCGGGCGCCACGCCGCACTTCGTGGCGACCTCGCGCTGGCGCTTCACCCGCTGCGACGACTTGACCTTGTCACGCTTGGTCGCGACCACCGTCACGTCGCGGCCGAGCGAGCGGAGCCGTGCGAGCATCTCGAGGTCGAGCGACGTCGGCCCGACGGCACCGTCGACGAGCAGCAGCACCATGACAAGCGGCTCGCGCTCCTCCAGGTACTGCCACATGCGGCGCTTCCACGCGTCGCGGACCTGCTGCGGCGCCTTCGCGAAGCCGTAACCCGGCAGGTCGACCAGCGTCCCACCGCCCCGCAGTCGGAACTGGTTGAGCAGCTGGGTGCGGCCGGGGGTCGACGACGTGCGCGCCAACTGCTTCTGGTTGGCCATCGCGTTGAGCAGCGACGACTTGCCGACGTTGCTGCGACCGACGACGGCGACCTCGGCCGACGACCGCTCCAGACGATCGGGCACGTCGGCCGAGGTGACGAAGGTGAGCTCGAGGGCAGCCACTCAGGACCTGGCCGGCACGTCGGCGAGCACGTCGGCAGCGGCCGTGAGGAAGTCGTCGACCTCCTCGGCGGTGCCGACCGTCGCCCGCACCTGCTCGAGCATCCCGTAGGGGACGAGCGGCCGCAGCCCGACGCCGTGCTGCTCGAAGGCCTTCACGACCGGCCCGGCGTCGGCGCCCACCTCGAAGGTGAGGAAGTTGCCGAGCCCGTCGGTGAACGGGATGCCGAGCTCGCGCAGGCCATCCGCCATGCGCTCGCGGTCGCGCAGCGTGTTGCGCACAGCCATGTCGAGGTGGTCGGTGTCGGACAGCGACGCCAGTGCCGCGACCTGCCCGACCGCGTTGGCGTTGAAGCGCGGGCGCCAGTTGTCGACGCCTTGGACGATCTCCTGGGCACCGACGAGGTAGCCGATGCGGAGCCCGGCCAGCGCGTGGGCCTTGGAGAAGGTCGACGTCACGATCAGGCGCGGGTGCTCGACGTCGAGGTCGCGGACGCGGGCGTAACCGCGCTGCCCTGCGCCGTACTGCCAGTAGGCCTCGTCGACGAGCAGCGTCACGTCCTCCGGCACCCCCTCGACGACGGCCCGGAGGCCCTCGGCATCCAGGTGCGCACCGGTGGGGTTGCCCGGGTTGTCGACGATCACGAGCCGCGTCTGGTCGTCGATGGCGTCGAGCAGTGCCTGCGGGTCGCGCTGGTAGCCGTCCTCGTCACCGACTGCCGGACCGCCCGTGGCGGCCTCCCGGTACTCGACGCCGGCGTTGCGGCAGGCCAGCCGGTAGACGATGAAGGAGCGCTCGTAGGCCACGACGTTGCCGCCCCGGCCGTGCGTCTGCTGCGGCACGAGGTCCATGAGGATCGCGGCCGAACCGGTCCCGATGCTGACGGCCTCGAACGGCACCCCCTCCTGCTCCGCGAGGGCGCGACGGAGGTCCTGGGACTGGTCGTCCGGGTACAGGTGCAGGTCCTCGGCCACGGCACGCGCCGCGGCCGCGGCCGCCGGGGACGGGCCGTACGGCGACTCGTTCGACGACAGGCGCACCCGCATCCCTGGCGGTGGCCCAGCGGCGGTCGATGCGTTGACGGACACGTCGGCTCCTGGAATGGCGTGCGCCCGTCGACGCTAGCGGCGCGTGGCGTCCGAGGTCCGCGGGCGCTCCACGACCCCGAGCTGCCACGGGTCCTCGAGGACGCCGCGCAGCACGTCGACCAGCACCTCGAGCTCGTCGTTCGCGCAGAGCCGGGCGTCGATCGCGAGGTCGAGCGCGAGGACCGGCCGCACGACCGGTTGCCCGGCGCGGGCCACCACCCGGTCCTCGACGTCACCCACGACGGCGTGCACCACGGTGCCGGCGTGCGGCACCGGTGGGTTGAACTGGGCGTCGAAGCCGGCACCGCGCTGCACGACGGCGGCCCCCACCGCGCCGGGCTCGATGCCGACGCCGGGTGCGGCGATGCCCAGGCGCCCCATCCACGCCACGAGCCGCAGCACGGCCCGCAGCAGCGCCGCCGGCACCCGTCCGAGGGTGCGTCCGGTCTGCGCCCAGGCGGCGCTGTCCTCGTCCTCCCGGAGCAGTGCGACCAGGTCGGTCGGGTCGATCGCGTCCGCGTCGTCGACCCGTCGGTGCCGGCCGTGCTGCACCAGCGTGACCGCAACCCCGTTGCGCGGCGCCGCACGGCCCAGCCGCACGACCCGGTTGAGTCCCGGGGCGGCCACGAGGGCACGCCCGAGGGCGATCGTGGCGACGTGCTCGGGCTGGACGAGGACGTCGGTCGCACGCTCGACCTGCGCGCCCCACAGCTGCAGCTGCGTCGCGTCCACCTCGAGACGGGCGAGGACGACACCGGTGTCGGGCTGCCCCCACGTCGCTGCTGCGACCGTCGAACGTGTGTGTCGCAGCTCGTCGTTCACAGGTACAGCCCCGTCCCGCCCTCGCTGCGGTCACTGGCCACGGCGTGGACGTCGCGTTCCCGCACGATCAGGTAGGTGTCACCACGGACGTCGACCTCGATCGCGTCCTCGGGGAGGTAGAGGATCTCGTCCCCGACGTCCACGTTGCGCACGTTCGGACCGACGCCGAGGGTCTCGCCCCAGATGCCCTTGCGGTCCACGGACTGCGCCGTGGCCGGGATCAGGATCCCGCCCTTGGTGCGTCGCTCGGCACCGTCGGGCACGGCGACGAGGATGCGGTCGCTCGTCACCGCGACGGAGCGTCGGGTGTCGGGTGGGGCCATGCGCACGGGGGTCTCCATGGCGGCGGCAGGCTACCGCCGAGGTCGGGTCGGGCCGTCTCAGCCGAGCGGCAGCCGGACCTCGAAACAGGCACCCTCTTCGACCGGGACCTCCTCGACCGTCGCCCGGAGCGACGCGGCGAGGTGGCGGCTGATCGAGAGCCCCAGGCCCATGCCCGCGAGGGTGTGCCGCCCGCGGACGAACCGTTCGAAGATGCGCGGGCGCAGGACCGGGTCGATCCCGGGTCCGTCGTCACGGACCTGAATGACGACCGCGTCCCCGTCGACGGTGGCGGTGATGCGACCGCCCCCGCCGTACTTGACCGCGTTGTCGAGCAGCGGCGCGAGCACCTGGCGCAGCAGGGTCGCGTCGCAGCTGAGCGTGATCCCGGTGCGCTCGGGCCGCTGGATCGCCCACTCGCCCTCGATGGACTCGACCGCAGCCCGCAGCACGGCGTCGAGCTCGACGGCCTCGACGTGCGGCTGGGTCATCCCGGCGTCGAGCGACGTCATCATCAGCATCTCCTCGACCAGGTAGCCGAGGCGCTGGGAGGCCTTGCCGATGCGGTCCACCATCGCGACACGCGAGGACACGTCGAGGTCGTGGCCGAGGTCGCGGAGGGTGCTCGCGAACCCCTGCATGATCGTGATCGGCGTGCGCAGCTCGTGGGAGACGCGCTCGAGGAACCCCGACTTGAGCTGCTCCAGCTCGATGATCGCCTCGAACCGGCGAGCCGACTCGATCGCACCAGCCACGAGCGTGCCGAGGCCGACCAGCGTCGCCTCGTCGGCCTCGTCGAACGCGTCCACCTCGGCGGAGTCGACCTGGAGCAGCCCGATGCACTCGCCGAGCACCAGCAACGGCACGCCGAGCCACGAGACGATCGTGGCGTTGCTGCCGGTGCTCGCGACGTCGAGATCCACGTGCGGGTCCGACCGGAGGTTCCCCGTGCGGTACGGGCGTCGCGTGCGCACCACCAGGCCGCTCAGGCCACTGTCCACCGGGAGCCGAAGTGAGAGGACGTCCTCGGACACCGCCGGCTCGCACACGGCGATCCGCAGCTGGTCCCCCTCGAGCAGGACGATCGTGCCACCCTTGACGTCGTCGACGACGTCCTGCATCGCTCGCAGCGCGATGTCGAGCACTGGTTGCAGCTCCAGTGCCGGACCGAGCTGGGCCGCGACGTCGAACAGGATCCGCTGCGCGCGCAGGAGCCGGTCCCGCTGCTCGCGGATCTGCTCGAGGTCCGTCTCCGTCACGTTGCTCCCGACGACGTGCCCACCGAGACTACCGGGAGATGCCGATTGCACACCCTCCGTAGCCGCCCGGGATGCCCGTTCCTGACACGAAGTCGCCAACGGTGTCCGATGCAGAACGCCACCCGTGGGAACGGGTGGCGTCGGCGTGGTGGGGTCTAGAGGATTCGAACCTCTGGCCTCCTGCGTGTCGAGCAGGCGCTCTAACCAACTGAGCTAAGACCCCGGAGCGGCCGCGGACAGTACCGGCCGCCGGGCGGACCCGGCAACCCGGGGCCATCCTTCGAGGCGGGGAGCGGAATCGAACCGCCGATGGGGGATTTGCAGTCCCCTGCCTTACCACTTGGCCACCCCGCCGGGCGGTCGCCGAGACTACCGACCGCGGACGACCGATCGCACACCGGCGGCCTCAGGGCGCCCGGTCGAACGTGTGCGGCTCGCCGTCCAGGCGGTCCTCGCTGGTCGGGTTCAGCACCAGACCGTCCGCCGACCACTCGACGAAGACCCGCACCGGCGCACGCGTCGGTGACCCGAGGTGGTTGAAGCCGAGCTCCAGCACGATCGCGCGGCCCGCGATGCGGAACGTGCCGGGGAAGGCGACGAAGCCGTCAGGCGTGTCGAGGTAGGCGGCCCACTCCCCCGTCGGGCCGCCACCGTCGACGAACAGCTGGTACCCCTCGTCCCCGACGTCGACACCGAGCAGCGGCACCTCGTCCGCCGGAGGCACCGCGGGCACGTTCCCGGCGAACCGCAGCGTCACCCGGAGGGCGTTGCCGACCTCGACGAGCTCCACGGCCGTGAGGTCCACCCAGGCAGGCCCCTGCACGCCGTGGTCGCCGGTGCGGTCAGCCACGGCCAACAGCACGACGGGATCGGCCGGGCCGGGCGTCGACGACTGGACCGTCGGGGACGGTGTCGGCGCGGACGGGCTCGCGGAAGGCGACGCGGCGGGTGAGGGGGAGGCCGCCCGGGCCGAGGACGCACTGTCGGTCGGCGCCGCCGACGGGGCCGCGGTCGGCGATGCCACGGGTGCGGGGAC
>JBFKQZ010000202.1:0-5891 GCA_041627475.1 Nitriliruptoraceae bacterium
CGCGAGGCCGAGCCCGGCCACACCGATGTTCGTGCCGGCCAGCGACAGCCGCAGCGCCATGGTCTGCAGGTCGAGCGTCCCGGTCGCGACGTACATGAGCGCGAGGCCGTAGAGCAGGATCGCGCTGGCGACCGCACCCATCACGAAGTACTTGATCGCCGCCTCCTGGCTGCGGCGGTCGCGGCGCGCGAGGCCGGCCAGGACGTACAGCGAGATCGAGAGGATCTCGAGCGCCACGAACAGTGTGATGGCGTCGTTGGCGGCGCCGAGCAGCATCATGCCGGTCGCCGACAGCAGCACCAGCGGCTCGTACTCACCGCGGGCGATGCCCCGCTCGCGCAGGTAGCCGTGGCTGAAGAGCAGCACGAGCAGGGTGCTGATCAGGACGGTGAGACGCGTCATGACGGCGATGCCGTCGAACGCGACCGAGCCGCCGGCGGTGAGCACGGGGACGGCTGCACCGATCTGGTCGAACAGGACCCCGGTGATCTGCCACCCGGTGAGTGCCAGTGCGGCGACGGTGCCGGCACCGGCGACCCACGGGCCGATCAGGCGCGGCACACCACCGAGTCCGATGGCGAGCGCGACGACGGCGATGCCGAACGCGATGACGACGCCACCGAGGAACGGGTCGCCCTCGGCGCCGTTGACCGGCAGCGAGAGCAGCACGCCGACCACGACGATCGTCAGCGAGCAGAGACCCGCGACGAGGTTGCGGAAGCGGTTGGCGACGAGGAGCAGCAGCAGGACCATGACGGTCGCCGACAGCACGATCTCCGGCGCGAACGTCGACCACGCGAAGTCGGGCACGCCGGCGGCGCCGGTCGTGTCAGTGGTGGTTGCGAGCAGCATGTCTCACTCCCCCGCGGTCGTGGTGGCAGGCGCGTCGGCGACGTCCCCGGCGACGGCGACCTCGGTGAAGCCGGCGTCGGCGAGCGTGCGTGCCACCGACGGCTCGACGGTGTCGAACAGCGGCGCCGGGTAGATGCCGATCGCCACGATCAGCACGAGCAGCGGGGTCAGCACGGCGATCTCGCGCCGGTCGAGGTCCCGCGTGTCACGGTTGGCGTCGGTCGTGAGCGGCCCGTGGAACATCCGCTGGTACGCCCACAGCAGGTAGAGCGCGGCGAGCACCGCACCGAACGCCGCGAGGATCCCGGCCCAGCTCGCGGACTGGTAGGTCCCGAGCAGGATGGGGAACTCACCGACGAACCCGTTGAGACCCGGCAGGGCCAGCGACGACAGCGACACGAGCAGCCAGAGGCCGGCCATGACCGGCACGGACTTCGCGAGCCCGCCGAAGTCGGCGATCTCGCGCGTGTGGCGTCGCTCGTAGAGGAAGCCGATCAGGAGGAACAGCGCGCCGGTGGACAGGCCGTGGTTGACCATCTGGACCACCGCGGCGCTGACGGCCACCTCGTTGAGGGCGAACGTGCCGAGCACGACGAAGCCCATGTGGCTGACCGACGAGTAGGCGATGAGCTTCTTGATGTCCGACTGCATGAGCGCGACGGCGGCGCCGTAGAGCACACCGATGACGGCGAGCCCGAGGACCCATGGGGCGAACTCGAGCGTCGCCTCGGGGAACAGCGGCAGCGCGTAGCGCAGCAGCCCGAACGTGCCCATCTTCAGCAGGATCGCGGCCAGGAAGACCGAGCCGCCCGTCGGCGCCTCGGTGTGGGCGTCCGGCAGCCAGGTGTGCACCGGGAAGATCGGGACCTTCACGGCGAAGGCGAGGAAGAAGGCGGCGAACAGCCAGCGCTGGGTCTCGACGGGGATGTCGACGGCCAGCATCGACGCGTACGAGAAGCTGCCCGGTCCGGTCTGCGTCGTCAGCCCGTACAGCGACAGGATCGCGACCAGCATCAGCAGGCCGCCCAGCAGCGTGTAGAGGAAGAACTTCACGGCGGCGTAGCGCCGGTTCCGGCCGCCCCAGATGCCGATGATGATGTACATCGGGACCAGGCTGGCCTCGAAGAAGACGTAGAACGCCAGCAGGTCGGTCGCGAGGAACACACCGAGGACGGTGGTCTCCAGCGCCAGGAACGCGGCGAGGTAGCCCCGGGGGCGGTCCGTGACGTCCCACGACGACCACAGCACGAGCGGCGTGATGAGCGTGGTCAGCAGGATCAGCACGAGGCTGATGCCGTCGACGCCGATCGAGAAGGTCGCACCGATCGCCGGGATCCAGGTCAGCGACTGCTCGAGCTGGATGGCGGGGTTGGTGACGTCGAACTGCACGCTGAGCATCACGGCCGAGAGGAACGCGGCCACGCTCGAGCCCATCGCGATGCGACGGGCGCTGCGCTCGTCCTCGCCGATGAAGCCGATCAGCGCCGCGCCCAGCACGGGCAGCAGCAGCGTCAGCATCGCCCACGAGGGGTCGGTCAGGCGGTTGCCGAGGTCGGTGAGTGCATCCACTGCTCAGACCACCTGTGCGACGATGACGGCGACGACGACGATCGCGCCGGCGACCATGGAGCCCACGTAGGCCCGGGTGATCCCGGTCTGCGCGGTGCGGGCGACGTCGCCGAGGCGACGCGACGCCCCACCGACCCCGTTGACGACACCGTCCACGACGGTGCTGTCGAACCAGACGAGCCGGTCGGCGAACCACCCGCCGAAGCGGACGAAGATCGCCTCGTACAGCTCGTTGACGAAGAACTTGCGCTCGAGCAGGTCGGCCGGGAGCCCGGTGATGACCTCGGCGCTGCGACCGGCGCTGACGTCACGGCGCAGGTAGGCGAGGTAGGCCAGACCGATGCCGGCGACCGCGGCGACGACCGACAGCGCGATCAGCAGCGGCTCGTTGACCTCGACGGTCTGGTAGGGCCACTTGGTCGTCGCGGGCGACAGCCACGTGTAGAGCGGGCCGGTGAAGTGCGCCGGGTTCAGCAGGCCACCGCCGGCGGACAGGACCGCCAGGACGACCAGCGGTGCGGTCATCGAGGCCGGGGACTCGTGCGGGTGCAGCGAGGTGGCGCCGTGCCCGTGCGGGTCGACGACGGTCTCGCCCTCGCGCCAACGGGGCTCGCCGAGGAACAGCAGGAAGAACCAGCGGCTCATGTAGAACGCCGTGATGACGGCGGTCAGCAGGCCGACGGCCCACACGCCGGTGAACCCGTGCTCGTAGGCGATGACGAGGATCTGGTCCTTGGACCAGAAGCCGGCGAACGGCGGGACACCCGCGATCGCGAGCCAGGCCACGAACGAGGTCCAGAACGTGATCGGCATCACGGCCTTCAGGCCGCCGGCGCGCCAGATGTCGGTGCGGTTGGCCATGGCGTGCATGACCGAGCCGGCCGCGAGGAACAGCAGGCCCTTGAAGAACGCGTGGGTGACGAGGTGGAAGATGCCCTCGTTGAACCCGCCGGCGCCGACGCCGATGAACATGTAGCCCAGCTGCGACACGGTCGAGTAGGCGAGGATCTTCTTGAAGTCGTCCTGCCGCAGCGCGATGAGCGCGGCCAGCAGGGCGGTCGCGGCACCGATCCACGCGATGATCGTCATCAGGTCGATGCTCAGGGCGAGCACCGGCGACATGCGGACCGTGAGGTAGACACCCGCGGTCACCATCGTGGCGGCGTGGATGAGCGCCGAGACGGGCGTCGGGCCGGCCATCGCGTCCGGCAGCCAGACGTACAGCGGGATCTGGGCTGACTTGGCCGCGGCACCGCCGAGCAGCAGCAGCCCGAGCACGAGCGCCTGGTCCGAGCTCAGCACCTCGGCGGCCTGGGCGAGGATGCCCTCCTTGCCGACGAAGTCGAGGTTCCCGAACAGGTCGAACGCGTAGAACATGGCGACCATGAACGAGACGTCGCCGACGCGGTTTGTGATGAACGCCTTCTTGGCGGCGACCCCGTTCTCCATGTCCTCGAACCAGAACCCGATCAGCAGGTAGCTCGACAGCCCGACCAGCTCCCAGCCGAGGAACAGCCCCAGCAGGTTGCTGCCGAGCACGAGCATCAGCATCGAGAACAGGAAGAGGTTCAGGTACGCGAAGAACCGCTCGTAGCGCTCGTCGCCGTACATGTAGCCGAGGCTGTAGACGTGGACGAGCGTGCCGACACCCGTGACCACCAGCAGCATCACGACCGTCAGCTGGTCGACCAGCATGTCGAGGCTGACGGTGAACCCGCCGATGTCGATCCAGTCGAAGACCTCGACCAGGTAGCTGCCGGGCTCGCCGGCGACGGTGAGGAAGGCGCCGACGGACAGCAGGAACGAGGCACCGGCCATCGCGATCGCGACGTAGGCCGCGCGCTCGCGCAGGGTCTCCTTGAGGAGCAGCACGAGCACGAAGCCGAGCAGCGGCAGGACGGGGATCAGCCAGGCCAGCTCGAGGAGGGTGCCGGCGGCCGGCAGGACCTCGTTCTTGGCCACCTCGGCCGTCTCGGCGGCGAGCAGGAGTGTCTGGGGACTCATCGGCTCACCTCCGCAGCAGGCTGGGCGCGTCGACGTCCAGCGTCCCGCGCCGGAAGAAGACGTTGACGATCAGCGCGAGGCCGACGACCACCTCGGCGGCGGCCACGACGATCACGAAGAACACGAAGACCTGCCCGTCGGCCCCGCCCCACTGGCGTGCGGCGCCGGCGAAGGTCAGGTTGACGGCGTTGAGCATCAGCTCGACGCACATGAACAGCACGATGGCGTTGCGGCGCAGGAGCACCCCGGTCAGCCCGGTGGCGAACATCAGCGCCGAGACGGCGAAGTAGTAGCCGATCGGCATCAGGCGTCCCTCCCGGTGTCGTCGGACTCGGAGACGTCGGGCACGTCGCGGTCCGCGGCGGGCTCGAGCGTCGCGGTGGCGTCCTCGGCCGGCCGCACGTCGGCGGTGGCGAGGTCGTCCTCGTCGTCGGCGACGAGGGCTGCCGTGTCGGCGAGGTCGTCCTCGTCGGGGACGGGCGCCGACGGGACGAGGTCGTCCTCCAGCGCCGGGTCACGGCGACGGCCGAGGACGAGCGCCCCGAGCGTCGCCACGACGAGCAGCAGCGATGCCGCCTCGAACGCGAAGGTCCAGCGCGTGAACAGCTGCATCCCGACGAAGCCGACGCTGTCCTGCGACGCCTCGTCGAGCCCGACGCAGGTGACCGCGTCGGCCGCGCCGTCACCGGCGAGCTGGCCACAGGCCGAGGCAGCGGTCAGCGAGTCGGCGCCGACCACCGTGAGGAACGCACCGGCCAACGCCACGCCCGCCACGACGGCGGCGACGGCGCGCACCGGGGTCCGCGTGCCGAGGAGGTCGTCGCGGTCGATGCCGAGCAGCATGATCACGAAGAGGAAGAGCACCACGATCGCGCCGGCGTAGACGATCACCTGGACGATCGAGAGGAACGAGCTCTGCAGGCCGAGGTAGAGCGCTGCCACCGACAGGAGGTTGAGCACCAGCATCAGGGCGGCGTGCACGACGTTGCGCAGCGCGACGATGGCCACGGCAGAGCCGAGGGCGATGGCTGCGAACACCCAGAACAGCACCGCCTCGGCACCGCTGGTGGCAGCCCCCTCCGCAAGGGTCGCCAGCAGTCCCATCAGTCGTCCTTCCCGGTGGTCGTCGACAGCCCGCCCACGACGGACTTCGCGCGCGCCGAGGGTCGGTGCGTGGCCGGCAGGTACTCGCCGGACTTGCGGTCGGGCGGCGTCACGGCCAGCCCGCCGTAGTAGTTCCAGCCGCGCTCGGCGACCTGGCGGTCGGTCTGGGGCGTGTCGCTGCCACCGGGACCGACGGGGACGAGCAGGTCGTCCTTGGTGAAGATGAGCTTGCCGTGCGTGTCCGCCGCGAGCTCGTAGTCGTGGGTCATCGTCAGCGCCCGCGTCGGGCACGCCTCGATGCACAGACCGCAGAGGATGCAGCGGTTGTAGTTGATCTGGTAGTCGCTGGCGTAGCGCTCGCC
>JBFKQZ010000203.1:0-5828 GCA_041627475.1 Nitriliruptoraceae bacterium
CCATAGCCACCTACGACTGGAACTCCCTTCAGACGGACGGGGTCGTCGTCGACGGGCAGGCCTGAACCGCGGCGGCGCTGATCGCAGCGGTGCCGCAACCCGGGGCCGGCCGTCGGCCGGCCCCTCCACCGTCAAGCTCGGCATGACGAGCACTGGAGCAACCGTGGCCCCCCGTCGAGTCCTCGCGGCAACTGCGCGGTCGATGCCGACCGTGCTCGGGATCGTCGTCCTGCTGTTCGCGTTCGGCGTCTTCGCGAGCCACCTGGTCGGGTTCCGGATGTTCGCGATCACGACCGGCTCGATGACGGGCACCGTGGACCCGGGCTCGCTGGTGATCGGCCGACTCGAGCCGACGGCCGCGCTCCGCGTCGGTGACGTGCTGACGTACCTCCCGCCGCCCGACGCCGGGGTCGAAGGGCCCGTCACGCACCGGCTCGTCGAGATCGGGGTCGCGGAGGACGGAGCGACGACCTACCGCACCAAGGGGGACGCCAACCAGTCCGTCGACCCCTGGAGCTTCCGGCTCACCGACGAGACGCAGCTGGTCATGCAGACGTCCGTCCCGGGCCTGGGTCTGCCGGTCCTCTGGCTCGCCGATCCGATCCATCGGCGGCTCGTCGTGGGAGGGCCGGCACTCCTGATCGCAGCGCTCTCCGTCGTCGACATCACCCGCATCGTGCGGCAACCCGACGTGCACCAGGCAGCAGCTCCCGCGGTCCCGGCACATGCGCATCAGGGCGGCCGCATCATCGAGACGCTCCCGGTGACCGAGACCCGTCGGCGCCCGGTCCGCGTCGTCCGCATGGCGGGCACGAGCCGGTCCTCGGCGGTCACGCCGGCCTGCTGCTTGCACCACATCGACACCCCGTCGACCGCAACGACCTCGAGCGACCGATGACGCTCCGTGCCTCGCTGCTGCTCCTGCTGACGTTCCTGCTGGGGCTGTCGTCGCTTCCGTCGTCGGGGGCGCTCTTCGCAGCGTCGACGCAGTCCACCGGCACGGTCGGCTCCGCGCGGGACTGGACACCGCCCGCGGTCGCGATGCAGGACCCGGGCTCGCCGCTGCGTGGGACGGTCAGCCTCACGGCGACGGCCACCGACGCCGAGACCGCTGTCGCCAGCGTCACGATCCAGTCCTCGCCGGCAGGTGCCGGCTCGTGGCAGGACCGCTGCGTCCGCATGGTCGAGCCGTACACGTGTCCGTGGTCCACGTCGGCGGTCGCCGACGGCCTCTACGACGTCCGGGCACTCGCGGTCGACATCGACGGCAACAGCGCGACCTCGACCGTGGTGGTCAACCGTCGCGTCGACAACACACCACCGACCGTCGGCCTGACGGTGCCGGGCGGGACCCTCAGCGGCGCAGTGGTTCTGACGGCGTCACCTGCTGACGCTGGTTCCGGCGTCGCGTCCGTCACCATCCAGCAGGCCATCGCGGGGTCGGGGAACTGGATCGCCATCTGCACGGTTGGCGCGGCTCCGTGGTCCTGTACATGGAACACGACCGGGGTCGCCAACGGGCAGTACGACCTCCGTGCCGTCGCCGTGGACGTGGCCCAGAACAGCGGGACGTCCGCGGTGGTGACGCGCACGGTGTCGAACCAGGTCGCGACGGTCGCGGTGCAGGATCCCGGCAGCCCGCTGCGCGGGACGGTCACGGTGACCGCCACGGCCAGCTCGCCCCACGGCATCACCTCGGTGACCATCCAGCGGCGCGGTACCGGCGCAGCGACCTGGGCGACGCTCTGCGTCGCGACCAGCGCGCCGTACGCCTGTTCCTGGGCCACGGCCGCCGACCCGGACGGTTCCTACGAGCTCCAGGCCGTTCTCGTCGACGGTTCGTCGTCCTCGACGACCTCGGCGACCGTGGCCGGGCGGCAGGTCGACAACACGCTCCCCAGGGGGCTGGACGTCCAGGCCGCGGACGGCGGCGGGACGCCGGGCCGCCTGGAGGCCGGGGACAGCATCACGTTCGCGTGGACCGAGGTGATGCGTCCGGGTTCGCTGGTCGGTGGCTGGACGGGCAGCGGCTCCGCGAACGTGGTCGTCCGGCTCCGCGACGGTGCGCTCGTCGGTGGCGGCGACAACGACGACGTCCTGGACGTCTTCACCTCGACGACACTGGAGACGCCTGTGCACGTCGGGTCCGTGGCGCTCCGCGGTGGGTACGTCAACAAGTCGAAGACCGTGCTCTTCCCGGCGACGCTCACGGGGACCCCCGCCCGAGGCGGCGTCACCTCGGTGACGCTGACGCTGGGGGCCCCGCTCACGGGTACCGGGCTGCTGGACACATGGTCGACCCCGACGCACATGCTGTGGACACCGTCGTCGATCGCGACGGACACGAACGGGAACGCCTGCAGCGCCACCGCCGTGACCGAGTCCGGGGCGCTCGACCGCGACTTCTGACGTCGTCCGGTGTCACGTCGTCGGGGGCGTGAGCGGCAGCACCAGGTCGAAGCGCGTCGGCGCCCCGGTCCCGACGAGGAGCCGGCCGCCTGCGTTCGCGGCGAGGTCGCGGGCGAGGGACAGGCCGATGCCCTCCCCCGGACCGTCGGCGACCCGGCGGCGCCGGTCGAAGAGGTGCTGCTGTTCCGCCTCGCTGAGCCCGCGCCCCTCGTCACGCACGCGGAGACGGACATGGCGATCCTCCGCCAGCGCCTCGAGGGTCACCGTGCCCCGTCCGTGCACGAGGGCGTTGTGGACCAGCACGTCGAGGACCTGTTCCACGCTGCCGACCGGGACCTCGACCACCTCCTCCTCCACAGTCCCGAGGACGAGTGGTCTGCGCGTCGCGAGCGGTGAGGCACGCCAGCGTGACTGGGCCGAACGCAGGAGCGCGGCAGTGGAGATCGGTGTGGCCTTCGCCGTGCCGCGACGGGCGAGGGTGAGCAGGTCCGAGACCGTCCCCGCCAGGCGATCGACC
Organism: Nitriliruptoraceae bacterium; assembly: GCA_041627475.1. Taxonomy (GTDB): domain Bacteria; phylum Actinomycetota; class Nitriliruptoria; order Nitriliruptorales; family Nitriliruptoraceae; genus JBFGFG01. The sequence continues at coordinate 2,927 of JBFKQZ010000203.1, forward strand.
TCCGTGATGGCTGCCTGCAGTTCGTCACGCACGTCGTCATCGGCCTGCGGCCATGACTGCAGGTCCTCGAGCCGCAGCCGCAGTCCGGCCAACGGTGTCCGGAGCTGGTGCGAGGCGTTCGCGGCGAACTCTCGCTCCTGGCGCAGCGTCTCGCGCAGCCGCATGGCGCTCTCACGCAACGCGGTCCGGATCGCCACGGCCTCGGCGACACGCGAGCGGCCGTGACCGACGTCGAAGTCCCCGTGCCCGAGCCGGTGGGCGTCGTCCGCCAGTTCCACGAAGGGGCGGGCCAGCGACCGTGCCAACTGAAACGCGACGCCTGCCGAGACGATCGTGACGCCCAGGCCGATCAGTGCGAGGCTCGTGAGGGCCTCCCGGACACGGGCACGCACCGCCTGGTCGGACCGGGTCACCGTGACGACGACGCCGTCTGCCTCGCCGGCGCTCGCTGACAGCGCCGGGTTCGGGGACGAGCCCACGACGACCTCGTCGACGAACCCACCACCACTGACGGTTGCGGTGTCGCCCGGCCCGAGGAGGTCGGCGATCGTGGCCTCGTCGAGGGAGGAACCCGCCTCCAGTCGCGTCGCGGCCACCCCGGCCACCGTCGTGGCGATGCGCTGGAGGTCGCGAGCCTCGGCCTCGCGAGCCCGGTCCGCGACGATGTAGGCGCGTGGGGCACCGAAGAGCACCAGGGTGAGTGCTGTGACGGCGAGGAAGGCCGCCAGCAGCCGCTCACGCATCGTCGGCCCACGTCTCGAGCCTGAAGCCGACGCCACGGACGGCCACGATCCGGACGCCGGCTCCGGCCTCGTCGAGCTTCTGCCGCAGCCGCCCGAGGGTCACGTCGAGGGTCTTGGTGGAGCCGAACCAGTTCTCGTCCCACACGTCGTCCATCAGCGACTCCCGCGTGCAGACCTTCCCTGCTCGGGCAAGGAGTGCTGCGAGGAGGTCGAACTCCTTGGTGCTCAGTGCCAGCTCGCGGTCGCCGAGGAAGACCTGGCGAGCCTCCGCGTCGAGGTCGAGGGCGGCGCCGTCGATCGCCCGCTCGTCGTCGCCCTCGGTGTCCCCACGGGGAGCACGACGCCGGAGGACGGCGCGGACGCGTGCCAGGAGCTCGGCGAGACCGAACGGCTTGGCGAGGTAGTCGTCCGCACCGAGATCGAGGCCGACCACCCGATCGAGCTCGTCCCCACGGGCAGTCAGCATGAGGACGACGACATCGTCGTCCACCTGCCGGATCCGCCGGCACACCTCGAGGCCGTCCACGTCCGGCAGCCCGAGGTCGAGGATCATGAGGTCGATCCTGCCCCCAGCGTGGGCTGCCACCGCGTCGTGGCCAGTTGCCACGCGGACGAGGTCGTACCCCTCGCGCTCGAGCGCGCGACTGAGCGGGACGGCGATCGCGTCGTCGTCCTCGACGAGCAGCAGTCGGTGCGGCAACGAGCCCCTCCGATCGGGGCGCGGAGCATACGCCGGGCGGCCACGACGACGCGCCGCATCCGGCAGGGCCGCGAGAGGTGCGACGTTCCGGTCGTGCCGCCGCACGGAGTGGAGGCCCGCGGCGCGTGTCCGTAGCTCACGGAGTGTCGTCCCGCGGGGTGAGGACCCGGTCCGGCGGCACTGCGCAGGACCGGCTCAGGGGCAGTCGACACCCGTGCCGACGGCGATCGGCTCGCCGTCGGGGACCGGGACCGTGACGGGGCTCGTCGCCCTGAACCTGCCCTCCTGCAGCGCAGCGACGAGTCCTCGCAGTGCCGTGTCCCTGTCGCCGTAGGTCACGAGCAGCGAACGGTGGGACGTGACCCTCCCGGCGGCGTAGGGCGAGCCGGTCACGGCCACGATCGCGTCCGCGGCAGCCGGCGGGCTGCCGCGACCGTCCCACCCGACGATCGTGACGTCGGCGTCGGACGTCACTGTCGCGCCTGCCTCCGTCAGCAGGGTGGCCAGCCGCGTCGCGTCGTCGCCCACCACCCGGACCGTGACGTCGGGCGTCAGCGCGGCCGGGCACTCGCCGTCGAGCAGCGTGATCGAGCGAGCGGCGGCGACGACGGCGAGCTCCTCGTGCTCCGCCAGCAGTGCGGGTGCCGGGAGCGCCGGCGAGGCGAGGTCGTCCAGCAGCCCCAGCCGGAGCTTGAGACGCAGCACCCTCGTCACCGCGGCCACGACCTGTGCCCGCTCCAGCGTCCCGTCCGCCATCGCGGCCACGATCGCGTCGCGCGCCCCCACCGGGTCGGGGGGCAGCAGCACGACGTCGATCCCCGCCGCCAGTGCGGCCACGGTGGTGGCGCCGTCGTCGCCACCGCGGATCGCCCCCATCCCCATCGCGTCGCTGATCACCACGCCGTCGAAGCCCAGCTCGTCGCGGAGCAGTCCCTTGAGCAGTGAGGCGGACAACGTGGCCGGCTGCTCCGGGTCGAGCGCCGACAGCAGCAGGTGGCCCGGCATCACCAGGTCGACCTCGGCGTCGACAGCGGCGCGGAAGGGTCGCAGGGCGCCGGCCTCGAGCTCGGCCCGTGTCCCGTCCACCGTCGGCAGTGCGTCGTGACTGTCGAGCGTCGTGTCGCCGTGCCCCGGGAAGTGCTTCGCCGCGGCAGCGATCCCCGCGTCGTCCTGGATCCCGACGACCTGGGCGGCGACCAGCTCGCTGCTCCGGTGGGCGTCCTCGCCCGTCGAGCGCAGCCCGATCACGGGGTTGGACGGCTCGGTGTTGACGTCGGCGACGGGTGCGAGGTTGACGTTGATCCCGACGGCGGCGAGCTCCGCGGCCGAGGCGGCGGCCACGAGACGCGCCAGCAGTGGGTCGCCGGCGGCGCCCAGGGCCATTGCGGCCGGGAACCGGGTGAACGGCGGGCCGAGACGGGCCACCGGACCGTGCTCCTGGTCGATCGCGACGAGCAGG
>JBFKQZ010000204.1:0-5805 GCA_041627475.1 Nitriliruptoraceae bacterium
GAACCGGGTCTTCGACGGCCGCGAGATGCAGTACCTGGTCCTGACGGCCCCCGACACCGACCTGACGCTGCGGGTCCCGGCCGAGGCCTGCGAGGACATCGGCATCCGCGAGTGCATGGGCCGCGACGAGCTCGACAGCCTGCTCACCCTCCTCGGCGAGGAGGGCGAGCCGCCGAAGGGCCACTGGTCGCGCCGCCTGAAGCGCAACCAGGAGCGCCTGCGCTCCGGCGAGCCCACCGAGGTCGCCGTGGTCCTGCGTGACCTGACCGCCAAGGACCTCGAGGGCGGCCTGTCCCCCGCCGAGCGTCGCCTGCGTGACCAGGCCCGCCAGATGCTGCTCGGCGAGATGGAAGCGATCGTCGGCGAGCGCACCGACGCCGAGAGCATGCTCGACGACGCCCTCGGCCTCGACTGAGCCAGCTGCACCACCGACGAGCCCGGACCCCGCGGTCCGGGCTCGCTGCTGTCAGGAGAGCTGCAGCGTGGCCGAGGCGCCTACGGACGGACCGGCCGCCGCCCGGCTCGGGAGGGCCACGACGACCAGGGTCTGCGCCGTGTGCTGGAGCAGGTACTCGACGCCATGACCGAGGAAGAGGTCACCGTCGAGGTCGCGGACCCGCGTCCCCACCACGATGGTGTCGGCCCCGCGGTCGGTCGCAGCCCGCAGGAGCTCCTCGTACGCCGAGGCGCCCACGCGGGTGACCGCGGTCGCGGCCAGTCCGAGGCGCCGCGCCACCTCGACGGACCTCGCGAGCAGGCCCGTGGCGGTCGGGTGCTGGGGCTCGCCACCCGACCACGCTGCCGCGAACACCTGGTCCGCGCGGCTGACGACGTGGACGACGTCGACGTCGGCCCCGCCCTGGACGCCCAGGGCGTAGGCGACCTCCTCGGCGGCGCGTCCGGCCGGGGTGCCGATCGCCGCCGTCAGGATCCGGCGGAGCACGAGCCCCTCCCCACGGTCCTCCCCCGCCCGGACGAGGACGACGGGGACCCCGGCGCCCGTGAGCAGCTGCCGCAGGACCGGTGACATCCGCGAAGGGTGGTCGACTTCGGCACTTGCACCGAGGACCAGCAGGTCGTGCCCGACCCCCACCTCGCGCAGGATCGCCTCGGCGGCGTCGTCCGACCGCAGGACGCGTCGGTCGACCCGCCGGTGGCCGAACAGCTCGGCGAGCTCGGCGACCGAGCGGTCCGCGTCCGCGACGCCGGCGGCCTCCGCGGCGGCGACCGTGACCGTGGCGCGTGGCGGCAGCGCCAGGTCCAGGAGTCGGGCCGCCACCCGACTGTGCGGACCACCGCTCGTCGCCACGAGGGCGCGACGCGCCCCGATCACGGCACTGTCGGCGAAGAGCCCCTCCCGCTCCAGCCGCGCGCGCTCGCCGTCCGCGGACGGGACGTCCCGCGCGAAGCGCTGCAGCAACGGTGCCGCCGCCATCGAGGTGACGAGGGCGAGCAGCACGAGCGTCGCGTACCCGACGTCGCTGAGCACCCCGAGCGACAGGCCGACGGTCGCCACGACGACGCCCAGCGCGCCGCGCGCGTTCAGTCCCGCCGCTGCGGCGAGGGCGACCGGCGCGCCGAGCCCCCCGGCCCGGGCTCCGAGCCAGACCCCGCCGACCTTCGCAGCGGAGGCGCCCACGAGGACGACCACCACCCACGGCACGGTCGCGGGTGCGGCCAGGGCGCGGACGTCGAGCACCATGCCGGCGGTGGCGAAGAACACGGGGCTGAGCACGGCCCGGGACATCATGTCGAGGTGCTGGCGGATCTCGGGTCGTCGGTACGGCGAGCGACCGAGGAGGACACCGGCGACGAACGCCCCGAGGACGCCCTCGGCACCCAGCCAGCGACCAACCGCTGCGAACGCCAGCACGACGACCACGGCGACCGTGACCGCGCCGTCGCTGCGCTCACCGAGGCGCAGGGCGGTCCGCAGGGACAGGTCGACGACGCGCTGGCCGACCGCCACGGCCAGCACGAGGAACCCGACGACCGCCGCCAGCGACAGCAGGAGCGAGCCGACGTCGAGGCGCCCCTCGTCCACGACGCCGGCGACGGCGCCCAGGACGGGCCAGGTCACGAGCCCGGTCATCGTGGCGGTGAGGAGCAGCAGCTGCCCGAGGTCGCGGCGGAGCAGCCCCGTCTCGTCCAGCATGCGCGCGATGACGGGCAGCGCGGAGACGGCCGTGGCGACCGCCACGAGCGCGACGAACGCGGTGCGGTCCCCCAGTGGCCCCACGAAGGCTGCCGGCAGCGCGAACCCGAGCAGCGCCCCGACGGCCAGTGGCGGGACGATGCTGCCCACCGGGAGCAGCGGCGCCGCCCGCAACAGCCGCCCCACGAGGGGCAGGTCGACGTCGAACCCGGTCACCGCCAGCAGGAGCACGGCGCCCAACCAGGCGACGGCGAGGAGCAGCCCGACCTGGAACCCGTCGGTCGGGAAGAGGGTCGCGGCCAGCGACGGGGCGACCGTCCCCAGGACCGACGGTCCGAGCAGCACCCCTGCCGTCAGCTCGCCGACCACGCCCGGCTGTCCGAGCCGGCGTGCGACGTGGCCGAGCGCTCGCGCCAGCGCCAGGAGGACGGCCAGTTGGACCCAGAACAGGAGCGTGTGCTCCTCGACCAGCGGACCCACGACAGCTCCGTCGCCCGGAAGGATCGGCAGAACCTAGCCGACGCCACGCCCCCCGGCGCAGCGGGTTCGACGGGGCGTCGTCGTCCACAGGCAGCACGGATCACATCGGGCACGGACGGGTGATCGCGGCGCACGGTGGTCGCCCCGACCGACGGACCAGCCCGTGCCGATCGACATCGCTCCCCGCCCGTTCACCGAGTTCGAGGACCTCGCACGGTCGCTCGCCGAGCTCGACGTCGAGGTGGGTGACGAGCCCCGCCACCGCCTGGCCGCCTACGACGGCGAGGAGCCGTTGCTCGTGATCGACCTGCGGCCGTTCCCACCGGGCGGCATCGAGGCCCCGCTGGTCGAGGCCGTCGCGGGCGCGCTCGCCCTGGGCGCTGACCGCCTGGCCACCGCGCTGCCGGGACGGGCGTGGTCGCCCGACGACCCGGTCGTGCCGGTCAGCGACGACGGGGACCTGCGGCAACGCGTGCTGCTCTGCACGACGGCACAGCCTCACACCGGCACCCGGTCGTGGCTGCTGCCGTTCGACGTCGCCGCACCGCGACTCGTCTGGCACGACGCGGTGCTCGACGACGGCAGCTGCGAGGGCTGGGTGCCCCACGCGCTGCAGGTCGCCGTCGACGCCGCGTGGGAGCCCGACCCGGATGCGGCGGCCGACCAGTTGGCGCGGTGCGCCGCCCTCGGCCACGAGGTGTTCCTCGCGCCTGCGGGCGGTGACGTGCTGGATCAGGTGGCGGGCAGGTAGCGCTTCAGCTCGCGGCGGGCGATCGAGCGCTTGTGGACCTCGTCCGGGCCGTCGGCGAGGTGCAGCGTCCGGGCGTGGGCCCACAGACCGGCCAGGGGCGTGTCGTCGGAGACGCCCATGCCGCCGTGGGCCTGGATCGCGCGGTCGAGGACCCACGTCGCCATGGCCGGTGCTGCGACCTTGATCGCGCTGATCTCGATGCGCGCGCCCTTGTTGCCCACGGTGTCCATCAGCCACGCGGTCTTCAGCGTCAGCAGCCGCACCTGCTCGATGCGGACGCGGGCCTCGGCGATCCACTCCTGGATCACGCCCTGGCGCGCCAGGGGCTTGCCGAAGGCCTCGCGGTCGATGACGCGCTGGCACATCAGGTCGAAGGCCCGCTCGGCCATCCCGATCAGGCGCATGCAGTGGTGGATGCGGCCGGGGCCGAGCCGTGCCTGGGCGAGCGCGAAGCCACCGCCCTCCTCACCGATGAGGTTGCTGGCCGGCACGCGGACGTCGGTGAAGCTCATCTCGGGGTGCCCGCCGTGGCCGTCGTAGCGGCCGTAGACCGGCACCTCCCGCACGACCTCGACGCCCGGCGTGTCCATCGGTACGAGGATGAACGACTGCTGGTGGTAGGGGTCGGCGTCCGGGTCCGTCTTGCCCATGAAGATGCCGATCTCGCACCGTGGGCTCGCCGCACCGCTGGACCACCACTTGCGGCCGTTGATGACGTACTCATCGCCGTCTCGCTCGATGCGGGACTGGATGTTGGTCGCGTCGGACGAGGCCACGTCCGGCTCGGTCATGAAGAACGCCGAGCGGATCTCGCCCTCCAGCAGCGGCACCAGCCACCGCTCCTGCTGCTCCCGCGTGCCGAACTCGGCGAGGATCTCCATGTTCCCGGTGTCGGGTGCGGCGCAGTTGAGCGCCTCCGGTGCGATCAGCGGTGAACGGCCGGTGATCTCGGCCAGCGGCGCATACTCGAGGTTGGAGAGTCCCGCACCCCACTCCTCGTTGGGCAGGAAGAGGTTCCACAGGCCGCGGCTGCGTGCCTCCTGCTTGAGCTCCTCCATGATCGGGGGGTTGAAGTGCCGGTCCCCCGACGCCTCGATCTGCTCCTCGAACAACTCCTCGTTCGGATAGACGTGCGTGTCCATGAAGTCGAGCAGGTTCTCGCGCAGTTCCTCGACGCGCGGCGAGTGGGCGAAGTCCACGGTGGCTCCCGTTGCAGTGGTCCGTCGGCCCGACCCTACTTGGCGCCGCGTCGTCCCCGCGGCCCGTTCAGCCGGTCTCGAGCCCGTCGCGGTAGCCCTCCGCGGCGCGTGTGCCGAGCTCGTGGGCGATGTCGCCGGCACGGGCCGCGACGAGCCGCCAGTCGACCTCACGACCCCGCTCGAGGGCGTGGCGGAGCGCCTCGCGACGACGGTCCGGTCCGACCTCGGGGTCGAGGAGGTAGACCCCGGAGGCACCGAGGGCAGCACCGGTCACGAGGGCGGCGAGCGTCCGGATGCGCACGGGTCCTCCTGTCGCGTGTGGACCCCGGTCGGGGGCGCCGCCGACGGTAGCGTGGTCGGGTCCGAGCCCACGTGCCGGGATCCGGGTCGTGCGACCTGTGACCCACCGGCACGCTGGTCCTCTCGTCCCCGGCCGGAGCCACCGTGAGCGACACGTCGACCGCCCCGCGGCGCCGCCTCATCGAAGCCGGCGAGGGCGCCAGCTTCGGTGCGTTCGAGCCGAAGGACTGGGGCTTCATCGCGGCGATCGCGGTGACCTGGGGCTCGTCGTTCCTCTTCATCGCGATGGGGCTCGACGCCTTCGCCCCGGGTGTCGTGTCGCTCCTCCGGGTCGCGCTCGGTGCCCTGACCCTGTCGCTGTTCCCCCGCGCGCGGAAGCCGATCAGTGACCGCGGGGACCTGCTGCGGATCGCGGTCCTCGGCCAGCTCTGGATCGGGGTGCCGTTCCTGCTCTTCCCCATCGCGCAGCAGCACGTCGACTCGTCGGTCGCCGGGATGATCAACGCGTCGATGCCGATCGCCGCCACGACCTGGGGCATCGTGCTGCTGCGCCGGTTGCCGGGCCGCATCCAGCTGGTCGGCCTCGGGGTCGGCTTCCTCGGCATCGTGGGCGTCTTCCTCCCCCAGCTGCGCGAGTCCCAGGCCACGGCCTTCGGGGCCCTCCTGCTGCTCCTGGCCATCGTCCTGTACGGGCTGTCGACGCACCTCGTGGTGCCCCTGCAGCAGCGGTACGGCGGCATCGCCGTGATCTGGCGCGCGCAGCTGTCCGCGCTCGTGCTGATCGCACCGGTCGGCCTGTGGCAGCTCCCCGAGTCGACCTTCGCGTGGTCGTCGGCGCTGGCGATGATCCCGCTCGGTGTCGTCGGCACCGGCCTGGCGCTGGTCTGGATGGCCGACCTCGCCGGCCGGGTGGGCGGCTC
>JBFKQZ010000205.1:0-5803 GCA_041627475.1 Nitriliruptoraceae bacterium
ATTGGTCGCGATGCCGATCGACACGCTGACGATCGGGAATCGCTGCAGTTGGCCCCGTCGGTCGACCACCTCGATGTGGCCGCGGTCGCGGTCGACGGGGTCGTAGAGCGTGGGCGCGAAGGCGTCGAAGCGGGTGCAGATCGCGTCCGCGACGCGCTCGAGCGCGTCGGCGTCGATGACGACGATGAAGTCGTCCCCGCCGATGTGGCCGATGAACGTCGTCGGGTCGTCGAGGGCGCCGGCGACGTCCGTGAGGATGTCCGCGAGGCCCTTGATCATGTCGTCGCCGCGCAGGAACCCGTAGTGGTCGTTGAACGACTTGAACTGGTTCATGTCGACGTACAGCAGCGCGAACGGCCGGTGGATGTCGACCCGCCGCTGCAGCTCCTTCTCGATCCTGGCGTTGGCCGGCAGGCCCGTCAGCGGCGAGACCGCCGCCATCTCCTCGGCGCGACGCAGCGTCGACTGCACGCGAGCGATCAACTCGTCCGGGTCGAACGGCTTGGTGACGTAGTCGTCGGCGCCTGCCGTGAGGCCCTGCACCTTGTCACTGGACTGTGCGCGCGCCGTCAGCATGATGATGGGGATGTGGCTGGTGCGACCGTCCTCGCGCAGGTGCTTGCAGGCCTCGATGCCGTCCATCTTCGGCATCATCACGTCCATGAGGATGATCGCCGGCTGGAGCGTGATGGCCGTCGACACCGCCTCTTCGCCGTTGGTCGCCGTCGTGACCTCGTACTCGGCCATCTCGAGCGTGACCTCGAGGAACGTGCGGATGTCGGGATCGTCGTCGACGATCAGGACTCGGCGCTCCTCGTCGTTCACGCCGCCCTGGCCGCCTCGTGAGCGGCGGCCATGATCGCGCGAGCGGCAGCCGTGCGGTCGTCGGCCCCGAACACCGCGGAGCCGGCGACGAACGTGTCGGCACCGGCAGCGACGGCCTGCCCGACCGTGGCCGGGCCGATGCCGCCGTCGACCTCGATGCGGTACCGCATGCCACCATCTTGGCGTCGTTGGGCCGCCTCGGCCACCTTCGGCATCACCTCTGGCATGAAGGACTGGCCGCCGAATCCTGGCTCGACCGTCATGAGCAGCAGCATGTCGATGCTGGGAAGCAGGTCCGCGAAGGGTGCGAGGTCCATCCGGGGCTTGACGGCGATGCCGACCTCGGCACCCATCTCGTGGAGGCGGTCGACGAGCGCCTGCGCGTCGTCGGACGTCTCGGGGTGGAACGTGACCGAGTCGGAGCCGGCCTCGACGAACTGCGGGGCGTAGGTGTCGGGGTCCGTGATCATCAGGTGCGTGTCGAGCGGCAGGTCGGTGGCCTTGCGAAGCCACTTGACGACACCGGGGCCGATCGTGAGGTTCGGGACGTAGTGCCCGTCCATCACGTCGACGTGCAGCAGCTGGCTGACGTGGGCGACCGTTGCGATCTCGTCGGCCAGCCGCGCGAAGTCAGCGGACAGGATCGAAGGCGCGAGCCGCAGTTCCATCGACGTCATCGGCCAACCGTCCCGCGCGTCGCGCGCTGTCTTCCCTCGGTTCCTGCCCCACGGCGACCTTACCCGAGGCAACCCGCGTCAGCCCGCAACGCCCTCGGCCTCGAAGACCGCGACGAACATGCCATCGGTGTCGTCGATGTGCGGCCAGAGTTGCCGGCTCGACCGGTGCGCCAGGCCCTCGGGGGCTGACTCCACGACGCCGACCGTCTCGGCCCGGGTCCAGGTGCAGACCGAGTAGACGAGCCGCCCCCCGGGGCGGACGAGCCGCCCGGCGGCGGCGAGCAGGGACCTCTGCTGCGCCGCGGCACGCCCGACGTCCGCGGCGGTCCGCCTCCACCGGACGTCGGGGCGGCGACGCCCGGTCCCGAGGTCCGTGCACGGGGCGTCGAGGAGGACCACGTCGAACGAGGCAGCCTCGACCGGAGGGTCGTGCGCATCGCCGACGTGGACCTCCACTCCGACACCCAGGCGGGCCGCCGCCTCCTCGACCAGCGCTGCGCGATGGGGGTGCAGTTCCACGGCGACGACCTTGCCCGCGGCGCCGGCGAGGGCGGCGAGGTGTGCGGTCTTCCCGCCGGGACCAGCGCACAGGTCGAGCACCCGGGCTCCCGGAGAGACCTCGCACGACTCGACGACGAACATCGACGCCTCGTCCTGGACCGCTGCCCGGCCCTGCTCGACGCAGGCGAGCGTGCGCGGGTCCGCACTCGGTGCGTGCACCGCATCGGCGGTCAGGGAGCCCGGGGTCGCGTCGATCCCGACCGCGCGGAGTTCCTCGACGAGGGCATCCCGGTCCGCGCTGGCTCGCAGCGTGACGCCGGGGTTGTCGTTGTCCGCCGCCAGTGCAGCCGGTCCCTCATCCGGCCCGAGGCGGGCGAGCACCTCCTCGACCTGCCACGCCGGGTGCGCGGTCACGAGGGCGAGGTGCTCGATCCGCTGCTGCACGGGGTCGGGCCACGGGAGGTCGTCCAGCCGTCGGCCGAGACTGCGCAGGACGCCGTTCACGAAGCCGGACAGGGCCTCACCCCTGGATCGACCGACCAGGCTACGGATGAGGTCCACCGAGGTGTCGACGGCGGCACGTGCGGGGACGTCTGACTTCAACAGCTGCAACGCCCCGATGCGCAGCACTCGCAGGACGGTGGGATCGAGCCGCTCGACCGGCCGCTTGCTCACCTGCGACAGCGCCCAGTCCAGCGTGCCGGTCCACCGGATCGTCTCGTACGCGAGGAAGCTCGCGAACGCGCGATCCCGCGCGTCGGGCAGATCGGCGACGGCAACGGGCACGGCCAGGTTGCTGTAGGCGTCGCCCTCCTCGACCGCCACCAGGGCGTCGTAGGCGGCTCGCCGAGCCGGGAGGCCTCGACTCACTCCCCCAGGACCTCTCCCAACGGCTGGTAGCCGTTGGCGAACGCACGCCCGTCCATGCGGGCCTTGCCGGCCGGCTGGACCTCGGTCAGCACGACGGCGCCGTCTCCGCAGCCCACGACGGGGCCGTCGTCAGCCGTGTCGACGACCCTGCCGGGGGGTCCATCGACGTCGATGACGGGGCGTGCCCGCCACACCTTCAGCCGCTTGCCGCGGAACCCGGTGTGTGCGCCGGGCGCGGGGTTGGCGCTGCGCACGAGGTCGGCGACGGCCGTGGCCGGCACGTCGAAGTCGATGGCGACGTCCTCCGGGGTGATCTTGGGCGCGAGCGTCGCGCCCTCATCGGGCTGCGGCGTCGCCTCGGCGCCGGACACGAGCGCTCGGACGCTGTCGACCAGCAGTGGCGCCCCCAGCTCGGCCAGTCGCTCGAGCAGTTCACCGCTCGTCTCGTCCGGGGAGATCGGCGTCTCGACGGTGGCCAGTACGGGCCCCGTGTCCATCCCCTCGTCGAGGACGAACGTCGTCGCGCCGCTGACGGTGTCGCCGGCGCGGATCGCGTGCTGGACGGGTGCCGCGCCACGCCAACGGGGCAGGAGTGAGAAGTGCAGGTTCACGAAGCCGCGGCCGCCCGCGTCGAGGACGTCGCGCGGAAGCAGCGCCCCGTACGCCACGATCGCACAGGCGTCGAGCTCGAGCTCGAGGAGGTCGTCGAGGATCTCGCGCGGCTTGGCGGGCTGCAGGATCGGCAGTCCGAGCTCGAGGGCAGCCACCTTGACCGGTGGCGGCACGGGCGTCCCGGACCGGCCGCGGGGTCGGTCGGGGTTGGTGACGACGGCGACGACGTCCAGGTCGGTCGCGTCGGCCAGCGCACGCAACGAGCCGACCGCGATGTCGGGAGTCCCGAAGAAGGCGATGCGGGTCACTGGTCGCGGCGGCCGAGCAGCAGGCTGCCGAGCCCGGCCTGCGGCTCCTCGATGCCCTGCTCGAGCCGGTACTCGCGCATCCGCTTCATCGCTTCCTTGCGGTCGTGCTTGGCGAGGTGGTCGATGAAGAGGACGCCGGCCAGGTGGTCCATCTCGTGCAGCCACACCCGGGCGTCGAAGCCCTCCAGCTGCCTGATGTGCTCGTCGCCGGCGAGGTCCTGCCACTGGATCTCGACCCTCAGTGGGCGCTGAACGGGGTAGAAGAGGCCCGGGAAGGACAGGCAGCCCTCGTCGTCCAGCAGGCTCTCCTCGCTGGAGTCCGTGACGGTCGGGTTGACGACGGCCCCGTGTTCCTCGTCGACCTCCCAGGTGAAGAGCTGCTTGAGGACCCCCACCTGCGGGGCGGCAAGGCCCACCCCCGGCGCGGCTCGCATCGTCTCCAGCATGTCGTCGGCGAGCCGGGTCAGGCGTTCGTCGAACGTGTCGACCTCCCGGGCCTGCTGGCGGAGGACCGGGTCGCCGAAGACGCGGATCTCGAGGATGGCCACGGGTGGCTCCGAGGAGGACGCTTGCGGAGGTGAGAGGTTACGCGACGTCCACGGGATCGACGTCCAGCCGGACGTCCACCCCGGCCTTGCTCCACCCGGCATTCGCCGTACGCAGTGCACCCACGGTGGCGACCCGGTCGGTCGTCGTGATCAGGTAGCGGGCCCGTCCGTCGTCGCCCTCGAGGGGTCCGAGGACCTGGTCGTCCGGAGGGAGCGTGGCGGCGAGGTCGAGCCCCGCACCGATCGGGGCCTCGAGCCGTATCGCCGAGGCCACCGGCGGGAAGCGCAGGGGCGCTCGTTCCACGGCCTCGTCACGCCAGAAACCACCAGGGTCCCAGCCGACCAGCGCGCGGACTGCGTGGTGGTCGGCCGACCGGGTCTGCACGACCACGCGGGGCGGTCCGTGGTGCCGGCTGCCGGCCGTCCACGCGGCGGCGGTCATCACGAGCCTCAGGGCGTCCTCGGCCGCGTCCAGGCCCGGGCGGCGAAGCTGGCCATCGAGATCGATCGTGACGACCGCGCCCACGTCACCGGGAGGCTCCGCGAACACCGAGCCGCGCGTCATGATCACGATCGCCGGCGCCTCCGGAACGGGCTGGTCGTACCCCTCCAGCACGGCCACCGGCACGTCGGGGAACGTGCGACGCAGCTCCTCCCCCAGGTGCGCGGCCCCAGCGGCCAGCGGGACGAACCGGTCGTGTCCGCACCGTCGGCATCGGGGCCGCGGCCGCGAGGACCACCCACAGCGGTCGCAGCCGACCCGCGACCGGTCGAGGTGGCGCATGCTCGAGTCGCAGGTCGGGCAGGCGAGCCGACGACCGCACTCCCGGCACGCCAGGGCCGTGCCCTCGCCGCGCCGGGAGGCCAGCACGACGCCCAGCTGGCCCGCGCGCACCGCCGCCTTGAGCGCGCTGAGGGCCTGGTCGCCGAACCGGGCGCGGCGCGGCGCGTCATCCACGGCGACCGCGGGCGCCCGCTCGCGCTCCAGGTCCCTCCGCGGCACGACGGGCGAGACGCGACGCTCCTGCATCACGGCCCATGCCGCCGCGGAGGGCACGAGGCCGTGCAGCAGCGCGACGGCCCCGGTACGCCGGGCGCGTTCCAGCACCACTTCGCGCGCGTGGTGGTAGGGCGCCCGACGTTCCTTGTAGGCCGGGTTCGCCTCGTCGAGGACCACCGCGAGGCCGAGCCTCTCCAGGGGCCAGAACGCGACGGACCGCGAGCCGATCACGACGCGGGCCTGCCCGCACCGCGCCCGCAGCCAACCTCGGTGGACGAGCCCCGGTCCCCTCCCTCGCACGTCCGCCACGATGTCCCCGAAGGCTGCCCCGACGGCGTCCGCGATCGGCGAGCGCGGCCCCGGGGTGAGCAGCAGCACGTCGCGACCGCCTGCGAGGCAGACGCCCGCCAGCTCGGCCACGCGGGCGGCGACGTCCTCGTCCGGCAGCGGACGCCAGTAGCG
>JBFKQZ010000206.1:0-5799 GCA_041627475.1 Nitriliruptoraceae bacterium
GCGAGGTCGGCGGCCATGACGGCGTAGTTGGTCGCCACCATGAGGTCGAGCGAGTCGGGTGCACCCGACCGCATCAGGTAGCCCAGCCGCTGCTCGATGATCGGGATGCCGGTGACCTTCTTCAGACGTGCACCGAGCTCCGGGCCGATCCCGCCCAGCTTGCGGTGGCCGTAGGCGTCGGCCTCCCCCGACAGGACCATCTCCCCGCCCTCGAGCTTCGCGCCCTCCGACACGGTGCAGACCGCGTAGTTGGACGGGTTGCGCTCGCGGTCACCGACCAGCAGACCCGCCAGCTTCTCGACGTCGCACGGGACCTCGGAGATGATGGCGCGGTCCGCGCTGGCGAGGTAGGCCGAGATCAGCGAGGTCTCGCCCGAGTAGCGCCCGAACAGCTCGACGACGGCGATGCGCTCGTGCGAGCCGGTCGAGGTCCGCAGCTGGTGGATGAACTGGACGCTGCGCGACACCGCCGTCGAGAAGCCGATGCAGTAGTCGGTCCCGTGGACGTCGTTGTCCATCGTCTTGGGGATCGCGACGACGGGCACGCCCTCCTGGTGCATCCGCAGCCCGTAGGAGAGGGTGTCGTCGCCACCGATCGGGATCAGTGCGTCCACGCCGATCGCCTCCAGCACGCGCAGCGCGTGCGGGGTGAGGTCGTGCGGCCCGTCCCCGTCGACGGTGTCGGCGAGGAAGTCCGGGACCTCCGCCGTCGCGACGCGTCCGGGGTTCGTCCGCGAGGTGTGGAGGAACGTGCCACCACTGCGGTCGACGGTCCGGACGCGGCCCGGGTCGAGCTCGATCGTGTTCGCCGCGATCGAGGCCGGGTCGTCCGGGTCCGTGTCGACCAGGCCGCCCCACCCACGTCGGATGCCGACCACCTCGTGGCCGTCGTCGATGACGCGTTGCACGACCGCCTTGATGCAGGGGTTGAGCCCCGGCACGTCGCCACCACCGGTCAGGATCCCGATCCGCATGCCCACGCCTCCCGTCCAGCCACCCAACCTAGGCGGGCGACGGGCGGCAGGGGCCCGGAAACGACGAGAACCGGCCGCGAGGGCCGGTTCTCGGTGGAGCGGATGACCGGGATCGAACCGGCGACCTCCACCTTGGCAAGGTGGCGCTCTAGCCAGCTGAGCTACATCCGCGTGTGCCCTGTCGGGCTCTGGCTGGCCGTCGTGCGGGTCGCGCGCTGGGCGCGGCGGGCCGTGCGACGGCGGAGGGGGAGGCTAGCGACGGCGGCGGGGCCGGGCAAACCGAGGGGGCCTCACCGGCCGGTCGAGCCGAACCCGCCGGCCCCGCGACTGCTGTCGTCGAGCGCCTCCACCTCCACGACGGCGGCCGTGCCGACCCGCTGGAGCACGAGCTGTGCGACCCGTTCGCCCGCGGCGAGGGTCACCTCCTCGGTGCCCAGGTTGACCAGCAGCACGAGCACCTCGCCGCGGTAGCCGGCATCGATCGTGCCGGGCGCGTTCGTGACGGTGATCCCGTGGCGGGCGGCCAGCCCCGACCGTGGGTGGACGAGTCCCACCCAGCCGTCGGGGATCGCCATCGCGAGACCGGTCGGCACGGCAGCCCGCTCCCCCGGCGCGAGCGTGACCGCCGCCACGGACGACAGGTCGAGGCCGGCGTCGCCGGGGTGGGCGTAGGTCGGCAGCACCGCGTCGGGGTGGAGGCGCTGCACGGGCAGTTCGGGGTGCTCGGCTGGTGCCACGAATGTCTCCGGGGGCGGTCGGCGGGGCACACTAGGGGGTAGCAGTCGACCTCCCGAGCCACCCGTGCCCACGCCCGACGACGCGCCCGACCCCGCGACCCGCAGCGTCACGCCCCGCCGTCCCGAGGCCGCCCCGGCCGTGTCGTCGGTGACCACGGGCGTGCTCGACGCCGAACGCCGCGCACGTGACGAGGTCGCCCGCCGCCGCCGACTGCTGGTGGGCGGCGCCGTCCTCGGCCTCGTGATCGCCGGCGCCGTGCTCGCCGTCATGACCGTGCTGCAGCAGCAGGCCAACCGTGACGCGGAGCTGGCCGCGGACCGCGCCGAGGCCCGTGCCGCGTTCGCCGAGGCCGTCGTCCAGCGGGCCGAGGACTACGAACCGCCGGCCCTGGCGGTGCTGCAGGACGCACCTGCCCTCCGCGCGGTCCTGGAGCAGTTCCTCTCCACGACCGAGACGACCGACGACGAGCTCGGGCGACAGGTGGAGGTGCTGCTCGCAGCGCTGGACGCGGACGCCGCCGCCGTCGCCGAGCTGCGCGCCCGCGAGGTGCCCGAGCCGGCCGAGGAGATCGACGCGACCCGAGCGGTGATCGTCCTGCGGGAGCTCGAGACCCTGCGCGCCGAGGCGGACGCGCTGGCGGACGAGGTCCCCGTGGCCCGCAACGACGTGCGGACGTGGGTCGGGGTGGTGCGCGACGTCAACGACGCCGTGACCGCCCACGTCGAGCAGGTCGAGGCCGAGGAGGCGACCTCCGACCCGGAGGAGCTGATCGAGCTCTGGCGCGCCGAACGCCCCGCCCTGCTGCGGCTGTCGGCCGCCGCGAGCGCCGCCGACGACGTCCCCGGCCTGGCCGCCTGGGCCGATGCGCACCAGGCCTACGCCCGTGACCTGCTCGACTGGATCGACGAGGCAGTGGGGCTGCTCCAGGAGGGCGAGCTCGAGACCTACAACGAGCGGTTCGACGAGCTGTTCGCCACCGACGACCCGTTCGGCTTCAACGCCGCGGTCGCCGCCGCGACCGAGGAGGCCCTGGCGTCGCCGGCGTTGCTGCAGCTCGGGACGCTCGAGCAACGCGCCGAACTCGTGCTCGACCGTGTGACGTCGACCGAGGTCGTCACGGCCGAGCAGCTCGCGGACGACGCATGAGGCGACTCCTCCCCTGGCTGCTGCTCGTCTGCGTCGCCTGCACACCGCGCACCACGGCGCCCGCGACCACGACGGATGCAGCGGGCGTGCCCGCACCGGCCGATGCCGTCCCGGCGGTCGTCGAACGGGTCGTCGACGGCGACACCCTGGTCGCCGAGGTCGACGGCGAGCGCGAACGCGTCCGCCTGCTGCGGATCGACGCCCCCGAGGCAGCCCGTGACGGGGACCCGGCCGAGTGCCTCGCGGACGCAGCCACGGCTGCTCTGGAGGACCTCGTCCCACCCGGCAGCACGGTCGAGCTGGCGACTGACGTCGAACGCCGTGACCGTTTCGGCCGCCTGTTGGCCCACGTCTGGGTGGACGGGACCTGGGTCAACGGGGCGCTGCTGGAGGCCGGCCTCGTCCAGGTGCTCACGATCCCGCCGAACGTCGCGTACGACGACGAGGTCCGTGCGGCGCAGGCGGACGCCCGCGAGGCCGCCGCCGGCCTGTGGGACCCGGCGGCCTGCTGATCAGTCCTCGAGCGACTCGACGTCGAACTGGGGCCGGACCACCAGCGGGCGGCGGTTCCCGAGCCCCCGGACCCGCGTCGGACGGATGCGCTTGATCTCGTAGTGCGGCTCGAGCCGCTCGCGCAGCTGGTCGTCGGCCAGGAGCGACCAGGCGCGGGCGATGTCGGTGAGGCGCGCGGCCACGTTGACGGGGGTGCCGTAGTAGTCGCCCTCGCGCAGGAGCACCTCGCCGGCGGCGATCCCACCCCGGATCGGCATCTCGTCGGGGTCGTCCGGCTCGGTGGTCAGGCGCAGCAGGACGTCGACGAGAGCGTGCAGGTCGGGGGACACGAACATCGCGGCATCGCCCAGGAACTTCACCACCGTCACCTCCTCGTCCTCCGAGGCGGCCTCGATCACGCGCTCCTCGAAGGTGTCGAGCAGTTCGTCGAGACCCGTCGGGTCGACGCGCGCGGCCAGCGCGGTGTAGCCGACGAGGTCGACGAACCCGACGACGGCGTCGATCTCCGGGGTGTCCGACTGCGTCGCCAGGACGGCCAGCTCGGACCGCAGGTGCTGCCGGATGTGGTGGCGGTACTCGTGGGCGAGGAGGCGACGGCTGATCCGGTCGAACCGGCCGGCGTGCTCGGCCAGCGCGATCGCGATCGCGAGGTCGTCGGCACCGGCCTCGCGCAGCGGGAGGACGATGTTGTCGCGGACCAGCGACATGTCCGCGCGTGCCACGGCCGCCAGCGCGATCGAGCGCGAGCGCGCGATCCGGAGCAGCGCGTCCAGCGGCAGGACCTCGAGGAGCTGCGAGAAGAGGTGCGCCGCGTCGAGGTCGGACTGGGTGTAGGCGTCGCCGCCGACGGTGTCGAGCAGCTCGTCGAGGACCCGCTCGGGGAGCCCGCTGGCCTCGCTCAGGTCGCGCAGGGAGTACCGGCCGGGCTCGTCCAGTGCCTGGCTGGCCAGCACCAGCGGCACCCGCCCGTCGGCGACGGCGGCGCGGGCCTCCGCCTCGTCCACCCCGAGCTCGACCAGTGCCTCGACGGTCGCCTCGAGGTCGTCCACGCCGTCGATGCCGTCGGCGGCCTCCGCACCGTCCACGTCGAGGTCCGGTGCGGCAGGGGCGACGGTGGCGTCGTCGGCCTCGGTCAACGAAAGCTCCAGGGGTCGGCAGCGCCCGCTGGACACTCTAGGCGCGAGGACGGCGCCTCCCCCGCCCGGTTGACCCGGGGTCAGGTGGTGGCCGGGGCCTCGCGGGACGGCGGGGCCAGCCGCCGGATGGCCTCGACCAGCCGCTGCGCGTTGCCGGACTTCGTCAGCATCTCCACGCCGATCGACAGCAACTGGTCGCGCGCGTGGTCGTTCGCCATCGCCGAGTAGGCGACCGGGACGACCTCGGGGTGCTCCTCGAGCAGACGGTCGATCAGCTCGAACCCGTCCATGCCGGGCATCATGAGGTCCACCACGGCGACCTCGGGGTCGAGCAGGGCCACCTGCTCGAGCGCCTCGTAGCCGTCCGCGGCGTCCCCGACGACCTCGATGTGGTCGGCCTTGCCGAGCTGCCACGTGAGCATGGCACGGAAGTCGACGTCGTCGTCGACGATGAGCACCCTGACAGGTGCGTCCACGTACTCCCCCGCTGTGCTCAACTCCACCTCCGAGCGGACGGTAGCCGTCCTGCCACTGTCACAGTCGTCCGGCACGCTGGGAACCAAAGGACCGGAGCGCATCACGGACACCTCGACGACCGCCACGCACGGGGCCGCCGCGCCCACCGTCGCCGACGAGGCGACGGCGGCGGCGGTGCTCGCTGCCTTCTCCGACCCCGTCGCCGAGTGGTTCCGCACCACCTTCCGGCTGCCCACGACCGCCCAGGCCCGCGGCTGGCCGGCGATCGCCGGTGGCGAGCACACGCTGCTGCTGGCCCCCACCGGGTCCGGCAAGACGCTCACGGCGTTCCTGCACGCCATCGACCGGCTGATGACCGATCCGTGGCCGGCCGACGAGCGTCGCACGCGGGTGGTCTACCTCTCGCCGCTGAAGGCGCTCGCCGTCGACGTCGACCGCAACCTCCGCGCCCCGCTGCGCGGCATCGGCCTCGCTGCCGAGCGCCTCGGCGTGGACGTGGTCGAGCCCACGGTCGGCGTCCGGACCGGTGACACGCCCGCCAACGAGCGCGCCCGGCTGAAGCGCAACCCGCCCGACATCCTCATCACGACACCCGAGTCGCTCTACCTCTACCTCACCAGCCAGGGGCGCGAGACGCTGCGTGACGTCGAGACGGTCATCATCGACGAGATCCACGCCGTGGCCGCGTCGAAGCGCGGCACGCACCTCGCGCTGAGCCTGGAGCGGCTCGAGGAGGAGGTGCTGCGCGGCGGCACCGACGCCTTCGGCACCGCGACCGGCGAGGTGACGCGCACCGGCCACGACGGCGACCCCGC
>JBFKQZ010000207.1:0-5777 GCA_041627475.1 Nitriliruptoraceae bacterium
CGACGTGCCCGGGGCGCATTGCCCGGGGCACGTCACGTGGGGCGCCGTCCACCTCGGCCAGCAGTTAGGGTCACCCCACTGCCGCGAGGGGGAAGCAGGCGATGGCGTCGCTGGTCACGGTCGACGAGATCCGTGCTGCCGCCGTGCGGCTGGCCGACATCGCGCTGCGGACGCCGCTGGAGGACAGCCGCCACGCGTCGTCCGTGATCGGCGGCCCGGTGCTGCTGAAGTGCGAGCACCTCCAGCGGACCGGGTCGTTCAAGATCCGGGGTGCCTACAACCGGATCGCGCAGCTGTCCGACGCCGAGAAGGCCAACGGGGTCGTGGCCGCCAGCGCCGGGAACCACGCGCAGGGCGTGGCGCTCGCAGCGACGCAGCAGGGCGTCGACGCGGTCGTCTACATGCCCGCCAACGCACCGATCCCGAAGGTCCAGGCGACCCGCGGCTATGGCGCCGAGGTCCGCTTCATCGACGGCGTCGTCGACGACTGCCTCGAGGCCGCACGGACGCTCGCCGACGTCGAGGGACGCGTGCTGATCCACCCGTTCGACCACCGCGACGTCATCGCCGGCCAGGGAACGCTCGGTCTGGAGCTGCTCGAGCAGGCGCCGGGCCTGCGGACGGTGCTGGTCCCGATCGGCGGGGGTGGGCTGGTCTCCGGCACGGCCGTGGCGCTCAAGGACGCCGACCCGAGCATCCGTGTCGTCGGCGTGCAGGCGACCGGCGCCGCGTCGATCGCGCTGTCGCGGGAGCACGGTGGACCGACCACGCTGCCGTCGGTCGACACGATCGCCGACGGCATCGCCGTCAAGCGCCCCGGCGACCTGACCATGGCCCACATCGACGCGCTGGTCGACGACGTCGTCACGGTCGACGACGCGGCCACGGCCCAGGCCGTCCTGCTGCTGCTCGAGCGGGCCAAGCAGCTCGTCGAGCCGTCAGGCGCCATCGGCCTCGGCGCACTCATGGCCGGCGTGGTCGAGGTCGAGACCCCGGCCGTCGTCGTGCTCAGCGGCGGCAACATCGACCCGCTCGTGCTGCGGACGCTCATCTCCACGGGTCTGGCCGAGGAGGACCGCTACCTCGCGATCCAGTGCCGCGTCGAGGACCGCCCGGGATCGCTGGCCAAGCTGCTCGACGAGATCGCCGACGAGCGGGCCAACGTCGTCACCGTGGAGCACCACCGCCTGCGCGACTGGATCGGACTCGGCATGGTGGAGGTCGTGCTCGAGCTGGAGACGCGCGGCTCCGAGCATGCCGCCCACCTGGTCGCGACCCTCCGTGACCACGGCTACGACGTCGAGGAAGCCTGACATGCCCAACCCCATGCTCGCGAGCGCGATCTGGTCGTTCCTGGAGGACCACGCCCAGGAGCGGCCACCAGCCACGCTGCGCCGACTGTTCGCCGAGGACCCGACCCGGGCGGCCCGGATGACCCACCGGGTCGGTGCGCTGACGGTCGACCTGTCGAAGCACCGCGTGACCGACCGCACGATGGAGCTGCTGCTCGACCTCGCACGGAACCGCCAGGTCCTCGAGCGCCTCCAGGCGACGCAGGCCGGTGAGGAGGTCAACACGACCGAGCACCGACCAGCACTCCACACCGCGCTGCGGCTGCCACGGGACGCCGAGGTCCTCGTCGACGACGTCAACGTCGTCCCGCTGGTCCACGAGGAGCTGGACAAGGCGGTCGCCCTGGCCGAGCGCGTCCGCAGCGGCGAGTGGCGCGGCGCCACCGGCGAGCGCATCACGGACGTCGTGAACATCGGGATCGGCGGCTCGGACCTCGGACCGCGGATGCTGCACCGGGCGCTCGCCGACCACCACACCGGCGACCTCGCCGTCCACTTCGTCTCCAATGTCGACCCCGACGACATCGCCGACACCCTGGAGGTGGTGGACCCGGCAACGACGCTGTTCGTCATCGTCAGCAAGTCGTTCGGCACGATCGAGACGCTGACGAACGCCCGCACGGCCCGGGCGTGGATCGTCGACGCCCTCGGCGAGGACGCCGTCGCCGACCACTTCGTGGCCGTGTCGACCAACGAGGAGCGTGTCGCCGACTTCGGCATCGACACCGACACGATGGTCGGCTTCTGGGACTGGGTCGGCGGCCGCTACTCGGTCAGCTCCGTCGTCGGCCTGTCCCTGCTGCTGGCCCTCGGCGAGGGCGGGTTCCGTGAGCTCCTCGCTGGCATGCGCGACGTCGACGAGCACGCCCGGACGGCCGACTACGAGGAGAACCTGCCGATCCTCATGGCCATGCTCCAGGTCTGGTACGGCAGCGTGCTCGGCGCCCAGTCGCAGGCGGTCGTGCCCTACTCGACGCGCCTGGCCCGCCTGCCCGCCTACCTCCAGCAGCTCGAGATGGAGTCCAACGGCAAGCGGGTCACCCACGACGGCACGCTGGTCGAGCACGACACCGGCGCGATCCTGTGGGGCGAGCCGGGCACCGACGGACAGCATGCCTTCTTCCAGCTGCTGCACCAGGGGACGCACCTCGTCCCGGTCGACTTCATCGGTGTGCTGCGTCCCACCAACGACGTCGGCGACCACCACGACCAGCTGCTCGCCAACATGTTCGCCCAGGGCGCGGCCCTGGCCTTCGGCCGCACGGAGGACGAGGTCGCTGCCGCCGGCGTCGACGACGCGCTCGTCCCCCATCGCACCTTCCCCGGCAACCGGCCCTCGACGACGATCCTGCTGGACGAGCTCACGCCCCGCTCCGTCGGCCAGCTCGTGGCGCTGTACGAGCAGAAGACCGCTGCCCTCGCCGCCGTCTGGGACATCAACGCCTACGACCAGTGGGGCGTCGAGCTCGGCAAGGTGCTCGCCACCGGGCTGCTCGACGTCCTGGTGGCCGACGAGCCCCTCCAGGAGGGCGACGGTGGGCTCGATGCGTCCACTGCTGCGCTCGTGGCGCTCGCGCGGCGCGCACGGGGTAGGGACTGAACACGCAGACGCATACGATTGCGTCGAGCCGCTTCGCCGACGACCGGATCCGTTCATGAACCCCCTGCAGGAACTCGCACAGCTCGGCCAGAGCATCTGGCAGGACGACATCCGGCGCGACATGCTCGACGACGGCGTGCTCGAACAGCGCATCGACGAGTGGGCCGTGACCGGGCTGACGTCCAACCCGTCGATCTTCGACAAGGCGATCTCCGGGAGCGACCTCTACGACGATGCCATCGACCAGCTCGTCGCCGACGGTGTCACCGACCCCGAGGAGCTGTTCTTCGCGCTGGCGATCGACGACCTGCGCCGGGCCGCCGACCTCTTCCTCCCGGTCTTCGAGTCCACCGGACGTGTCGACGGCTGCGTCTCGCTGGAGGTCTCGCCCAAGCTCGCCGACGACACCGACGCGACGATCGCCCAGGCCGCCGAGCTCTTCGACCGTGCCGACCGCCCGAACCTCATGATCAAGATCCCGGGCACCCCGGCGGGCCTGCCGGCGATCACCGAGACCATCGCGAGCGGCATCCCCGTCAACGTCACGCTGTTGTTCTCGGTCCAGCAGTACCTCGCCCAGGCCGAGGCCTGGCTGCAGGGACTGGAGCGGCGGCTGGAGGCCGGCGAGTCCGTGGCCGGCATCCCGTCCGTCGCCTCGATCTTCGTCTCGCGCTGGGACGTCGCGGCGAACGCGCAGCTGCCGGAGTCGCTGCACAACCGTCTCGGCGTGGCCGTCTGCGCGCAGGCCTACGCCGCCTACTGCGACCTGCTCGCGTCCGACCGCTTCCAGCGACTGGCCGAGGCCGGCGCGGCGCCCCAGCGACTGCTGTTCGCCTCCACCTCGACCAAGGACCCCGCCCAGCGCGACACGGAGTACGTCGAGGCGCTCGCCGCCCGCGACACGGTCAACACCGTTCCGCAGGCGACGCTCGCTGCGTTCGCGGACCACGGCGTCGTCGGTGAGCCGCTGCCGCGTGACGGCGGTCCGGCGACGGGCGATGCCGCGGTCGTGGCCGAGGCGGGCGTGGACATCGAGGGCCTCGCTGCCAAGCTCCAGGAGGAGGGCAAGCAGTCCTTCGTCGACTCCTGGGAAGCCATGCTGTCCACCCTCCGCGACGCGGTCTGAACCCGCCGACGCTGTCAGCCTGACGTGCGCTGGGGCCCTTCGGCTCTGGCCGCGCGCGGCTGCTCTGGTTGACTCGGGGCCGACGATGCCAGCGGGCGAGCACGCCCGACCCGAACCCGGAGCCACCAGCACATGAGTGACGTTCGCATCGCCCACGACACGATGGGTGAGATGGAGCTGCCCGGCGACGCCCTCTGGGGTGCGTCGACCCAGCGTGCCGTCCTGAACTTCCCCGTCAGCGGCAAGCCCGTGCCGATGGAGATCGTGCAGGGCATGGCGCTGCTCAAGTGGGCCGCCGCCACCGCCAACGAGGAGACCGACGTCGTCGACGCCGAGCGCGCCGACGCGATCCGCCGCGCCGCCGACGAGGTCCTCGACGGCCAGCTCGACCGGCACTTCCCCGTCGACGTCTTCCAGACCGGCTCCGGGACCTCGACGAACATGAACGTCAACGAGGTGCTGGCCAACCGCGCCAAGCAGCTCCTCGGCGAGCCACTCGAGTCCGACAAGGTCCACCCCAACGACCACGTCAACGCGTCGCAGTCGTCCAACGACACCTTCCCGAGCGCCTGCCACATCGCCACGGCGCGGCTGACCCGGGAGCGGACCATCCCCGCGCTGCAGCAACTGGCCGAGGCCCTGCGCGCGAAGCAGTCCGAGTGGGCCGACGTCACCAAGCCCGGCCGCACCCACCTGATGGACGCCACCCCCGTCACGCTCGGCCAGGAGTTCGGCGGCTACGCCCGGCAGGTCGAGCTGGGCATCGTCCGACTCGAGTCGGCCCTGGAGCGCGTCCACGAGCTGGCCCTCGGCGGCACGGCCGTCGGCACGGGGCTGAACTGCCCGCCCGGGTTCGTCGAGCGTGTCATCGAGCTGGTCGCCGAGCGCACCGGGATCCCGTTCGTCGAGGCCGCCGACCACTTCGAGGCGCAGGGCAGCCGCGACGCGCTCGTCGAACTGTCGGGTGCGACGAAGGTCGTCGCCGTCTCGCTGCTCAAGATCGCCAACGACGTCCGCTGGCTGTCGTCGGGTCCCCGCACCGGGATCGGCGAGATCCAGCTGCCGGCCATCCAGCCGGGCTCGTCGATCATGCCCGGCAAGGTCAACCCGGTGATTCCCGAGTCGGTGCGGCAGGTGGCCGCGCAGGTCATCGGCAACGACGCAGCGGTGACCGTCGGCGGCCTGTCCGGTGAGCTCGAGCTCAACGTGATGATCCCGCTGATGGCCACCAACGTCGTCGAGTCGCTGACGCTGCTCGCCACGGTGTCGGAGATCTTCGTCACGAAGTGCCTCGATGGCACCGAGGCGACCGACGCCGGGCCGCGTGCGGTCGAGCGCTCGCTGATGTCGGTGACCGCGCTGGTGCCCGAGATCGGTTACGAGCGCAGCGCGAAGCTCGCCAAGACCGCGCACCAGAACGGCACGACGCTGCGCGAGGAGGCCATCGCCGACGGCGTCGACGAGGCGCTGCTCGACCGCGTCCTCGACTACCGACGCATGGCGGAGGGCGGGATCCTCTGACCGCCTGACGACGGCAACGACGCGAACGCCCGGCCCACGGCCGGGCGTTCCGCGTGCTGGCGAGGCCCCAAACGCTGTCAGCGCGGCATGCGTTGTCAGTCTGACTGCGGTTTGCGCCGTAGCAGGACTGACAACGCTTCTCCACAGCGAGCAAGGTCGGCTTCGGAGCAGCAGGACG
>JBFKQZ010000208.1:0-5725 GCA_041627475.1 Nitriliruptoraceae bacterium
CTGCTCGGCGTCGACGTGCACCCCGACGGCGGCCACTGGGTCGCCCACAGGACCGCGGGCGTCAGCGCCACGACGCTGGCGACCTACCTCGTCGGTGGCGACGGTCGCCCGGACCCTGCCACCGAGCAGGTCGTGCTGCGCGTCCCGCAGCCGGCGCGCAACCACAACGGTGGTACGGCCACGTTCGGGCCCGACGGCAGGTTCTGGCTCGCGCTCGGTGACGGTGGCGGGGCCGGCGACCGCTACGGCAACGGGCAGGACCGCAGCACGCTGCTCGGTGCGCTGCTTCGCCTGGACCTCGACGACCCGGGCGTCGCCCGGATCCCGGCCGACAACCCGTTCGTCGGCGTGGACGGCGCGGCCGAGGAGATCTGGGCCTGGGGGCTGCGCAACCCGTACCGGGTCGCGTTCGACGTCGACCAGGTCTACATCGCGGACGTGGGGCAGAACGCGGTCGAGGAGGTCACCGCGCTCCGCCTCGACCAGGGTGGCGCCAACCTCGGCTGGCCCGAGGTCGAGGGGGACCGCTGCTTCCGCGACGGCTGCGACCTCGGCGCGTTCGAGCCGGCCGACGTGACCTACACCCACGGCAGCGTCGGTGGCTGCTCGGTGATCGGTGGCCACGTCTACGCGGGTGACGCGCTCCCGGCACTCGGCGGGCACTTCCTCTACGCGGACCTCTGCGCCGGGATCCTGCGCACGGTCCGCGCCGTGGACGGCGACGTCGTCGACGAGTTCGACCTCACCGGCCAGACCGGGGCCGTGCCGCAGGTCACCGGCATCGGCAGCGACGCCGCCGGCGAGGTGCTGCTGACGTTCGCCGACGGCCGCGTCCTGCGCCTCGTCCCTGCCTGACCTCGCCGCCCGCGCCGGTCGGGCGCACCTCCTCCACCGAGGTGTGCCCCTGACGGCTCGGATACGAGCCAGCAGAGGCACACTGCGCGGATCGGACGGACGGAGCCGCGGGTGACCGGGGTCAGCCGGCGGTGCGCTCGACCAGCTCCTCGGCGTCGACCTCGCCGACCGCGTGGGTGACGGCGAAGCCCATGGGGTCGCCGCCGGACGAGCGACCGCGGGCCGGCGCGTCCACCGGGCGGACCACCGACCAGCCCTCCTCGCCGGCGATGTGGACGTGGGCCGCGACGCCGCACCAGCGGGTCTGGTCGACGCCGGTCAGCACGCCCTTCACGCCGCGTCCGGTCCGGGAGTACTCGGCCAGCGGCGTGCGCTTGATCTGGCCTTGCGCGCCGACGGTGAAGACCTCGTGGTCGTCCCTGCCGTCGGGCACGACAGTGGCGCTGACCACCACGCCCTTGCCGGTGTTCATCCCGGCGACGCCGCTCGCGGTGCGGCCCATCGCACGGGCCTCGTCGGCGGCGAAGCGGGCGACCTGGCTCTGGTCGGTGGCCAGCACGAGGTCGTCGCCGTCGCGGCACAGCAGCGCGGCGACGAGCTGCTCGCCGTCCTTCGTTCCTGCGACCTGCAGCGACCGGACGCGGCTCTCGCTGTACTCGGCCAGCTCGGTGCGCTTGACGGTGCCCTTGTCCGACACCGTCACGAGCGTCCAGCCCTCGGCGTCGTCGAGCAGCGGGACGGCGCCCACGACGTCGCTGTCGAGCGTCGTGCTGAGGACCTGGCTCAGCGGGACCCCGCGCTTGTTGGGCTTGACGATCTCGACCTCGTGCAGGTCGACCCGGTGCCCGTTGCCGTCCGCGGTGACCAGCAGCAGCGCGTGGTCGGTGTCGGTGCGGACGACCGCGGCGAGGGGGTCGGAGACGTGCTTGTGGATCGGCGTCGTGCGACGGCGCGCCATGGACTTCACGTAGCCACCGCGCGAGACGGTCACGGTCACCTCGCGGGCCTCGAACCCGGCGGCAGAGCCGCCCTCGAGCACGTCCTCGCCGGAGTAGCCCTCGTCCACGATGCGGGACTTGCGGGGCGTGGCGTGCGCCTCCTTGATCTCGCGCAGCTCCCGCGAGAGGACGGCGTCCAGCACGGCCGGGTCGCCGAGGATCTCCTCGAGGTCGGCGATGCGCTCCTGCAGCTCCTGGTACTCGTCCTCCAGCGCCGCGCGCTCCATGGCGGCGAGACGACGCAGGCGCATGTCCAGGATCGCCTGCGCCTGGAGCTCGCTGAGGTCGTAGCGCTGCATCAGCCCGTCGCGGGCGTCGGCCGCCGTGGCCGACCCGCGGATCAGCTGGATGACCTCGTCGAGGTTGTCCAGCGCGATCAGCAGGCCCTCGAGGATGTGCGCGCGGTCGCGGGCCTTCCGCAGGCGGTGCTCGGTGCGGCGCGTCACGACCTCGCGCTGGTGGTCGAGGTAGTGCTTCAACGCGTCGAGGACCCCGATCGTGCGGGGCTCGCCGTCGACCAGCGTCACGAAGTTGACGTTGAAGTTCGAGCGCAGGTCGGTGCTCCTGTAGAGCCGGTCGAGCACCTTGCCCGGGTCCTCGCCGCGCTTGAGCTCGATCACGATGCGCATGCCGTCGCGCGACGACTCGTCGCGCAGGTCGCGGATCGCGTCGATCTTCTTGTCGCTGACGAGCTTGGCGATCTTCTCCAGCAGCGTGGACTTGTTCACCATGAACGGGATCTCGGTGACCACGATGCGCGGCAGGTTGCCGCTGCGGATCTCCGAGGTCGCCGACGCCTCCTGCGTGATCGCGCCGCGACCCTCCTCGAACGCCTCGCGGATGCCGCTGGTGCGGATGATCCGGGCACCCGTGGGGAAGTCGGGGGCGGGCAGGACCGCCATGACGTCGTCGAGCGACGCGCCCGGGTCGTCGATCAGCAGCAGCGCCGCGTCGATCGTCTCGCCGAGGTTGTGCGGCGCGATGTTGGTCGCCATCCCGACCGCGATGCCCGTGCCGCCGTTGACCAGCAGGTTCGGGAAGCGGCTGGGCAGGACCGTCGGCTCGGTGTCGTAACCGTCGTAGTTCTCGACGAAGTCGACGGTCTCCTCGTCGATGCCGGCCAGCAGCTCCATGGCGAGGTTCGACAGCCGTGCCTCGGTGTAACGCATCGCCGCGGGCGGGTCGCCGTCGATCGAGCCGAAGTTGCCGTGCCCGTCGACCAGCACCTCACGGGTCGAGAAGTCCTGGCCCATGCGCACCAGCGCGTCGTAGATCGAGCTGTCACCGTGCGGGTGGTACTTCTTCATCACCTCACCGACCGCGGACGCGCACTTGCGGTACGGCCGGTCGGGGTGCAGGCCCGACTCCCACATCGAGTAGAGGATGCGGCGCTGCACCGGCTTCAGGCCGTCACGCACGTCCGGCAGGGCACGGCCGACGATGACGCTCATCGAGTAGTCGAGGAACGCCTGCTCCATGCGCTCCACGATGGAGACGCCGCGGATGTTGCCCTCGTTCAGGGTCAGCTGGTCGGACACGGTGGCGCGGCTCCGTCGGTCGCTGGTCGGCCTGCGAGGCTAACCAGCCCCTGTGGCACGGCCACGGAGGCGATCCGCCTACGGTGCAGCGGCATGAACAACGATCCCGGTCCCTCCACCCGCAGCGTCCACCTCACCGAGGAGGTGGACCCGACGACCCGGGCGATCGTCCCACCGATCGTCAGCAACTCCGCGTACGCGTACCCGGACGTCGAGTCGTGGCGGCAGGTCGCGCTCGGCACGAGTGCGGGGCACATCTACAGCCGCAACGACAACCCGACGACCGACCGGTTCGAGGCCAAGGTCGCCGCGCTCGAGGGTGCGGAGGACGCGACCAGCTTCACCACCGGCATGGCCGCGATCTCCTCGACGCTGCTGGCGCTGCTGTCGGCGGGCGACCGCGCCGTGACGGTCAAGGACGCCTACGGCGGCAGCTACCTCTGCTTCACCGACATCCTGCCGCGATTCGGCGTCGACACGGTGATCTGCGACACGTACGACACCGAGGGCATCGAGGCGGCGATCGCCGAGGGCTGCGACCTCCTCTACCTCGAGTCGCCGACGAACCCGACGCTGAAGGTCCTCGACCTCGAGCTGCTCGCCGCGGCCGCGCACCGGCAGGGCGCCGTCGTCGTGGTGGACAACACGTTCGCGACGCCGATCAACCAGCGACCGCTGTTCCTGGGCGCGGACCTCGTCGTGCACTCGGCGACGAAGTTCCTCAACGGCCACGGCGACGTGCTCGGCGGGGTGGTCTGCGGCAGCCAGGAGCTGGTCGACCGGGTCTACGCCTACCGCGAGATCGCTGGCACCGGCCTCGACGCCCACGCCGCATCGCAGCTGCTGCGCAGCCTGAAGACCCTCGGCCTGCGCATCGAGCGGCAGAACGCCAACGCCATGGCGATCGCCGACTGGCTGGAGGACCACCCGCGCATCACCGCCGTGCACTACCCGGGGCTGCCCAGTCACCCCATGCATGCCGTCGCGAAGCGGCAGATGTCCGGCTTCGGCGGGATGCTCAGCTTCGAGCTCGACGGCGGCGTGGAGGCGGTCAACCGGATGCTCCCACGGCTGCAGTACGCGTACCTCGCCGCGAACCTCGGCCAGGTCGAGACCATCGTCGGCCCGCCGTCGACCACCAGCCACGTCGAGCTGACCGACGAGGAGCGCGCCGAGGCCGGCATCCCCGAGGGGCTCGTGCGCTACTCGGTCGGCATCGAGGACGTCGCCGACCTGATCGGTGACCTCGAGCAGGCGCTCACCGAGTGAGCCCGACCCCGGCGCTGACCGACGTCGAGCAGGCGGTGCTCGACGCCGTCGACGCGGACGCGCTGGTCGAGTTGACCACCGAGCTGGTCGCGCTGCCGACGCTGTCCGGGCAGGAGGTCGCGGGGCAGCACCACGTCGCCGAGCTGCTCGCTGCCCGCGGCATGGACGTCGAGACCTGGGAGGTGGACGTCGCTGCGCTCGCCGAGCACCCGCAGTACTCGGCGGAGGTCGAACGCGGGACGACGCTGGGCGTGCTGGCGTCCACCGGCGCGGGGGAGGGGCGGCACCTGCTGGTCGACGCCCACCTCGACGTCGTCCCGACCGGCGACCCGATGCTGTGGTCCTCGCCGCCGTTCGCGGCGACCCTGCGCGACGGTCGCCTGTACGGCCGCGGGACCTGTGACATGAAGGGCGGGCTCGCCGCGGCGATCCACGCGGCCGAGGTGCTGCGTGCCGTCGGTGTCGACCTGCCGGGCACGTTCTCGATCGCCCCGGTCGTGGGCGAGGAGGACGGCGGCTGCGGGACGCTCGCGCTGCTCGAGCACCTGGACGCGACCGGCCTCCGCCCTGACGGCTGCCTCATCCCGGAGCCGACCGACGGCGCAGTCGTGCCGGCCGTCGCCGGCGCACTGTCGTGGCGGATCGCCATCCGCGGCCGGTCGGCACACGGGTGCCTCCGCGAGGAGGGCGTCAGCGCGATCGAGAAGCTCGTGCCGGTCCAGCGGGCGGTCATCGACCTGGAGCGCGAGCGCAACCGGGACCGTGGGACTGCCATCACGGGCGGCGACGTGCTCTTCGACTGGCTCGAGCGCCCGTTCGCGATCTGCGGCGGTCGAGTGCAGGGCGGCGACTGGCCCTCCAGCGAGGCGGACTGGCTGACGTGGGAGGGGCGCTACGGCGTCGCGCCGGGGGAGGACCTCAGCACTGCCCGCGCCCAGTTCGAGGCGGCCGTGGCCAGCGTCTGCGAGGGTGACGACTGGTTCGCGGAGCACCCGCCGACCGTCGAGTGGTGGGGCGGTCAGTTCCTGCCGGCGCGCACCTCCGTGGACGACCCGCTCGTCACGA
>JBFKQZ010000209.1:0-5713 GCA_041627475.1 Nitriliruptoraceae bacterium
AGCGCACCGTCGACGAACGGCAGCACGACGCCGGTCCCGAGGCGGTCCAGCAGCACCACCGTGCCGTCGGCGCCCGTCGTGAGCTCCATGTCGCTGCTGACGGGCAGTTGTGTCGGAACCGCTCGCAGGTCGTCGCCCTCGGCGAGGACGAGCGGCGCGCTGCCGTCGACCGGCGCGCGCAGCGTCACGGTGACGAGGTTCGGGAGAATCGCCCCGTCGACCGCCGTCTCCTCGAGGACGAGCGCAGGCGTCGTCGGAGCGGTGTCCGAGACGCTGCTGTCGTCCATCGGGATCGACCACAACCCGCCAGCAGCGCTCGTGGCGAGCAGCACCTGGGCGTCGGCCCGGCTGACCCACTGCTCGACCTGCAGGTCGTCGGGGACGTCACCCTCGAGCGGCAGCACGCGGACCTCGGCGCCGTCCGCCTCCAGGGGCAGGACGTGCAGGTCCCGGCCCTCGATCCACGCGATCCCGTCGGCGCCGGGCGTCGCCACCGCCCGGCTGCCGTTGGCAGACGCCTCGACGACGAGGTCGAACTGGTCACCGGTGCCGTCGTTCGTGACGACGCCGATCGAACCGTCGGCCCGACCCGCCACGACGAGTCCGGTGCCGCCGTCCTGGTCCGTCGCGAGCGACACGACCTGCACCGGCGAGCGCACCACGCGGTCGCGGACGTACAGGACCGAGCCGCCGGCACCGTCGTCCTCGGCGTGGGCGATCCCGAGGTCGAGCAGCGTCGCCGTGAGGCCCGTGTCCTCGGGCAGGGCGGGCTGGGCGTCCTCGTCGGCCGTCGGGCCGTCGCTGGGCAGCGACTCCTCGGGGGTGTCGACCACGTCGAAGGGTGCCGGGTCGGGCAGCAGGGACGGCACGATCGCGAACGCACCGGCGACCACCGCCGCCGCGGCTGCCAGGGCGAACCCGCGTCGGACCCAGGTGCCCCGGGTCGCCTGCTGCTGCACGCGCTCGTACAGGGCAGGTGTCGTGTCGACGTCACCGGCACGCTCGTGCAGGGAGGCGCGCAGCCGCGTCTCGATGTCGTGGAGGTCGTCGTGGTTCGTCATCGCGCACCACCCTTCTGGTCCGTGCCGGCGAGCAGGTCGTGGAGTCGCTCGAGCGCCCGCGAGGTCTGGGACTTCACGGTCCCCTCGGACACCCCGAGGGCCGCCGCGGTCTCGGCGACGGTGCAGTCCTCGTAGAACCGCAGGACGACGACCGCGCGCTGCCCGTCGGGCAGCCGGTCGAGGGCCTGGAACATCGCGTCGCGTTCCGCCAGGTGCTCGTCGGCACGGACGACCCCGCGGTCGGAGCCGTCGGCGGTCGAGCGGTGACGACGGGCGAGGTAGCGCCGCCGCAGTCTGGAGTTGAAGCGGTTGACGACCGCCCGCCGCAGGTACGCCTGCGGGTTGTCGATGTCGCGACTCCCCCAGCGTCGCAGCACCTGGGCGAAGACGTCGGCGACGAGGTCCTCGGCCAGGTGCGGCTCCCCGGTCAACAGGTACGCGAAGCGCACCAGTTCGCGGTTGTGGGCGGCGTAGAGCGTCGCGAACCCAGCGGGTCCGGCGCCCTGTCGGACTGCTCCGACCACCTGTGTCTCCATCTGTCGCTGTCGCCACCGTCCCGGATGGTCCGGGCAGGCCACGCCTCCACCCGGCACGTCGCACGGGTCGCACCACAGGTTGTCACGCCCACCCCGCCGCGCGCCAAGCGCACCCGACCGTCGGCGTCAGTGCGAGCGGAGCCAGGTCTCGTAGACGGCGTTCTTGCGCAGGCCGTGCGCGGACGCGACGTCGCCGGCGGCGTCGCGGGCACGGACGCCGTCGTCGACGAGCGCCTGGACGGCCGCGGCCACGTCCTCGTCACTCGGCGGCGCGCTGTCCCGTGGGGTCGCGCCGTCGAGCACCAGCGTGAGCTCGCCGCGCGGGCTCTGCTCCCGCACGGCGTCGAGGAGCTCCCCGAGGGTGCCGCGCAGCACCTCCTCGTGGAGCTTGGTGAGCTCCCGGCACAGCGCCGCGGACCGGTCGCTCCCGCACGCCTGCGCCAACGACTCGAGGTCCTCCGCCGCGTGGTGCGGAGCCACGAACCAGATCGTGGTGCGCACCTCGTCGGCGACCTCGCGCAGCCGCTCGTCGCGGTCGGTGCCCTTCCGGGGGAGGAACCCCTCGAACGCGAAGCGGTCGGCCTGCAGTCCCGAGACCACCAACGCGTGGAGCATCGCCGACGGCCCGGGCAGCGCCGAGACCTCGATGCCGGCGGCGAGGGCTGCCTGGACGAGCCGGCCCCCGGGATCGCTGATCAGCGGCGTGCCGGCATCGCAGACGAGCACGACCGTCTGCCCCTCGTGGAGGCGCGTCACGGTCGCGGCCGTGGAGCGCGCCTCGTTGTGGAGGTGGTGCTGCTGCATCGGCGTGTCGGCGTCGACGTGGCGCAGCAGGGTCGCGGTGCGGCGGGTGTCCTCGGCCAGCACGAGGTCAGCGGTGCGCAGCGCCTCCGCCGCGCGTGGCGTCAGGTCGCCGAGGTTGCCGATGGGCGTGGCGACGACCAGCAGTCGGCCCGGCATCGTCGACCTCCCCGTGCGGTGCAGCGTCACCGCGAGCCTATGGACCCGGGCCTAGCCTGCGACCCGATGCATCCAGTTGCCGCGCGCCTGCAGGCCGCCCTCACCGATCGCCCCTGGCTGGCGCCGTTCCTCCTGAGCGTCCTGGCGGGTCTCGTCCTGCTGCTGCGTCTGGGTGATCCCGGGCGGATCATCTTCGACGAGACCTACTACGTCGATGACGCGCGCGGCTACCTCGACACCGGCGTGGAGCCCGGTTTCGCTGTCCACCCGACGGTCGGCAAGTGGCTGATCGCAGGCTCGATCTGGCTCTTCGGCGACACTCCGTTCGGGTGGCGGGCCGCGGGTGCCGTCGCGGGGATCGCGATCGTGGTCCTGACGTACCTGCTCGCCCGCCGGCTGCTGGCCGACAGCCCCGACGGCTGGTGGCTGGCACTGGTGGCGCCGGTGCTGCTGCTGGCCGACGGCCTGTTCATCACGCAGGCGCGCATCGCGATGCTCGACATCTTCCTGGCGCTGTTCGCCCTGGCCGGCCTGCTCGCGCTGGTCGCCGACCGCCAGCACCGTCGGGAGATGACCGAGGACCAGGAGCAGGTGCTGTCGCTGCGTGTCCTGGCCGGCGTGCTGTTCGGCCTCGCCATCGGCGTGAAGTGGTCGGGCCTGCTGGCGCTCGGCGGTGCCGGCCTGCTGACCCTCGGCTGGGAGATCGGTGCGGCGCGGGGCCGCGCCTGGTTCGTGTTCGTCGGCCGGCTCCTCGCGACCACGATCTCGCTGGTCGTGGTCCCGTTCCTCGTCTACGTCGCCACCTGGACGCCGTGGCTCGTGAACTACGCCGACACGTTCACGGCCGGCTGCGAGGAGCCCGCGAGCTGCGAGTACCGGCTCGGCGAGCGGCTGAGCGGCCTGGTCCGCCACCACGACCAGATGCTGGACTTCCACCTCGGGCTCGAGGCGAGCCACAACTACCGCTCCGACCCGCTGGGCTGGCCGGTCCTGCAGCGGCCGGTGGTCTACTGGTGGTCCACGTGCTCGGCCGAGGACGCGAGCGCCAGCCCCACCTTCGACCCGGAGACGGGGACGACGAGACCCGTCTGCGACGTCGACGAGGGCGACGCCGGGGAGGTCCTGGCCATCGGCAACCCCGCGCTCTGGTGGGGCTTCCTGCTGCTGACCCCGCTCCTCGTGGCCGGGACGGTCCTGCGCGACCGCCGCAGCGCAGTGGCCCTGGTGACGTGGCTGGCCACCTGGCTGCCGTGGCTGGTCGTGAGTCGCACGGCGTTCCTGTTCTACCTCGTCCCGGTGGTGCCGCTGCTGGCGATCGGCGCGGTGATCGCGCTGGAACGGCTCGGGGCCCCCGGGGCGGTCCGACGCACGTACGTCGGTGCCGTGCTCGGCGCCGCGGTCCCGCTCGCCCTCGTCGGCGCGCTGGTGCTGGTCGACGCGGTCGAGGGACCGCGGTGGGTGTTCGGCCTCGCGGCAGCCGGCTGGGCGATCGGCGCCGCCGTCGGCGCCGTCGCCGACCGGCAGGCCCGCGTCGACGATCGCACGGCCGCGGTGCTCGCCGGGCCGGTGGGTGACTGGCCGGCGCCCGTCTGGACCCCACCCGGCGACGAGCGTGGCCTCGACGCAGACCCACCCGGTCGACGCACGACCGGGCGCTGGGTGGCCGGCTTCACCGCCGTCGTCCTCGGCACCGCCGTCTTCTTCGCACCGGTGTGGCTGGCGATCCCACTGGAGGAGGACGCCGTCCGGGCCAGGTGGTGGTTCGACTCCTGGATCTGAGCCGGGGCGTCCTCGTCAGAAGGCCGGGACGTGCGCGTGGGACCCGCCGCGCGGCTCCCCGCGCATGGTCGTCGCGAGCACGGCGGCGACACGCGACCGGGTGTCCGCCGGGTCGATGACCTCGTCGAGCTCGGCGAAGGTCGCGATGTTCAGCGCTGCGGCGTGCTCCTGGGCCGCCGCCGTCAGGGCCTCCACACGTCGCTCCCGTTCGTGCAGGTCGTCGATGGCCTCGAGCTCCCGGCGTGCGCCGAGCCGCACGGCGCCCTCCAGCCCCATCGGCCCGAGCGTCGCCGACGGCCACGCGAACGTCGCGACCGGTGCCTGCAGCTCCCCTCCGACCATCGCCATCGCCCCGAGGCCGAACGCTCGCCGGACGACCACCGCGACCAGCGGCACCCGGAGGTTCGCCCCGGCGAGGAACAACCGGGCCGTGCGTCGCACCGCCGCGTCGGCGTCGGACTCGGGACCGACCATGAAGCCGGGCGTGTCGACGAGGCTCACGACCGGCAGGCCGTGGACGTCGCAGAGCTGCAGGAACCGGGCCGCCGACTCGGCACCCTCGCCGTCGATCGCTCCGGCGAGGTGGAGGGGGTCGTTGGCGAGGATCCCGACCGGTCGCCCGTCGATCCGCGCGAGCACGGTCCGCATGCCCCGCGCCGCGTCCCGCCGCAGCTCGACGCTGCTCCTGTCGTCGACCAGCACGCGCAGCAGCCGGTCGACGTCGTGGGCGCGCCGCGCGTCCTCCGGGACGAGGTCCCGCAGCTCCACCTGGTCGACAGCCACGACCTCGTCGCCATGACGTCCGGTGAGGAGGCCCAACAGCCGTCGCACCGTGGCGGTCGCCTCGGCCTCGTCGGCCACGACGACGTCGACGGCGCCCGTGGTCCGGTGCTGCCAGACGGGCCCGAGCTCCTCCGGCTCGTGGTGCCCCAGCCCACCACCGGCGACCATCGCCGGTCCGGCCATGCCGAGCACGGCCTGCTCAGTGGCCACGACGACGTCAGCACAGCCCGCCAGCGCCGCGTTGCCGGCGAAGGTCAGCCCGTGCACGACCGCGAGCACCGGCACCCGCCCGCTGAGCTGCGCGAACAGGCGGAACGTGGGCACACCGAGCCAGGCGCCCCCGAGGACGTCGGTGTCGCCCGGCCGTCCCCCGCCGCCCTCGGCGTACAGGACGAAGGGCAGCTGCTGGTCGTGGGCGACCCGCAGGATGCGGTCGAGCTTGGCGTGCCCGGTGTGGCCCTGGGTGCCCGCGAGCACGGTCTCGTCGTACAGCGCCACCGCCACCGGGGTGCCGTCGATCGTGCCGATGCCGGTGACGATCCCGTCCGCCGGAGTCCGCCGGCGCAGCTCGTCGGCGGACCGGCGCTGCCGTTG
>JBFKQZ010000210.1:0-5713 GCA_041627475.1 Nitriliruptoraceae bacterium
CTGCCCGGCGAAGCGCAGGTACGGCTCGATGACGAAGTCGGTGTCGTCCGCGCGCAGGCGCTCGGCCAGCGTGTGGAAGTCCTCGACGGTCAGGAGCACCCCGAAGTGGGGGACCGGGACCGCATGGCCGTCGACCGCGTTGTGGGCGGCCGGACCGGGGTGGTCGTCCACGAGGTGGGTGACGAACTGGTGGCCGTACATGTTCCAGTCGATCCAGCGGTCGTCGCTGCGGCCCTCCTCGAGGCCCAGGACGTCGCCGTAGAAGCGGCGCGACGCAGCGAGGTCGTCGACCGGGACGGCGAGGTGGAAGCGCGGGATGTCGGGGCGGTCGGCCACGTGGGTGCTCCGTCGTCGGGGTGACGGGCAGCGTGCCACGGTTCACTGCGCCCATGGCCACGCTCCTCGCTGACGAACCGGTCCTGACGCTGTTCCTCGTGGCAGCGCTGGGCTCGCTGCTCGGTCGCGTCCGCGTCCGAGGAGTCGCACTCGGGGTCGCGGCGGTCGTCTTCGCCGGCCTGGCAGTGTCCGCCCTGGTGCCCGCCGCGGCACTGCCCGAGATCGTCGTCGTGCTGGGCCTGTCGATCTTCGTCTACGCGGTGGGCCTCGCCTCCGGCCCGTCCCTGCGGCACGTGCTGCGGGGCGGCGGTGGTCGCGTGGTCGCCGGCGCCGCTGCCGTCCTCGTGGTCACCGCGGCTGCCGTCGTGGGGCTCGCGGCGCTGCTGGGCGTCGACGGTGCCGGTGCTGCCGGGGCGTTCGCCGGCGCGCTGACCAACACGCCGACGCTGGCGACGGTGGTCGACCGGCTCGGCGCGGCCGGGGGTGACGCGGCGGTCGTCGCCTTCTCCATCACGTACCCGCTCGGCATGGCGGTGACGCTGCTCGCGACGGCCCGGGCGGTGCGCGGTGCCGGCGGCGGGGCCGAGGAGCTGACCCGGGTCACGGTGACCCTCGCCCGCGACGTCGGCGACGTCGCGACCCTGCTCGGTGACCAGCGATCGCGGGTGACGGTCGTTCGGGTCCGTCGCGGGCCGGCGGCCGTCGCGCCCGAGGACGACGTCGTCGCCACGCCCGACACCGAGCTGCGCGAGGGCTGGACGGTCACGCTGCTCGGCGCGCCCGCGGCCGTCGACGAGGTCGCGAGCCGCGCCGGTGGGGCCCGACGCGCGGACGCGTTCGAGGACCGTCGCAACCTCGACTTCCGACGGGTCTGGGTGACCGAGCGCGGTGTCGTCGGACGCACCATCGGTGATCTTCGGCTGCCGGCGCGCCGGGAGGCGACGATCACCCGTGTCGCGCGGGGCGACGTGGAGTGGCTCGCGGCCGACGACGACGTGCTCCAGCTGGGGGACCGGGTGACGCTGGTGGCCCCCACGGACCGCCTCGAGGCCGTCGCCGACGAGCTCGGCGACGAGGTGCGTCGGACCAGCGAGTTCGACGTGCTCACGTTCGGGCTCGGCGTCGTGCTGGGGATCCTGCTCGGCACGGTCCCGGTCCCCCTCGGCCCGGTGACGCTCCAGCTGGGCTTCGCCGGTGGACCGCTCGTCGCGGGGCTCGTGCTCGGGGCGCTGGTGCGGACCGGGCCCCTGCTGTGGCAGGTGCCGCAGAGCGCGTCGGTCACGCTGCGGCAGCTCGGTCTGGTGCTCTTCCTCGCCGGCGTCGGGACGCGCGCCGGACCGGCGTTCGTGGACGCGCTCGGCTCGCCGCTGCTGCTGCAGGTGCTGGCGCTCGGCGCCACCGCGATCGCCGTGCCGGTGGTGGCCACGATGGTGTGGCAGCGCCGGGCACTGGACTCGCTCGGGCGCGTCACCGACGGGCCCTCGGCGCTGGCCGGGCTCGTCGCCGGCATCACGTCGCAGCCGGCGGCGCTCGCGCTGGCGGAGGACCGCGCCGCCGGGCAGGACGCCCTGCTCGGGTACGCGACCGTCTTCCCGGTCGCGATGGTCGGCAAGATCCTGCTCGGCCAGGCAATCGCCGCGCTGCTCTGATCGCACGGTCGTGGCAGCGTCGTCGGACCACGACCACACTGGGCCGGTGCAGCGGGAGGCCACCACATGTTGAAGCGACTGTTCGACGCACTCGACGCGCGGGTGTCGCCGTCGGTCGACGAGCTCGCGCGCAACGACGACGTCATGGCCGTGGCCGCCCTGCTGCACCGCGCCCGTGGTGCCGTCGGACGTCGCGTGGAGCGGGCGTCCCGACGCGTCCTGCACGCGGTCAACCTCCCCGCCGGCAGCGACGTGAACCGGCTGCTGGACCACATCGCCCGCCTCGAGCAGGAGGTCGCCGGCCTGCGGCAGCAGCTGACCGACCGCGAGCTGCAGGCGTTCCTGGACGAGCTCGCCGACGAGCAGCAGTCCGACGGCGGGACGGGCGAGTGATGCCGGACGTCCCACGACCGTCCGACCTCACCGACCGCGTCCGCGAGGGCCTCGGTCGCACGGCCCGTCGTGCTCGGCACGGACTGCAGCACCTGGCCGGCACCGACCCGCCGGCGGTCGGCTGCACACCCGCCGAGGTCGTGTGGCGGCGCGGCAAGACGCGGCTGCTGCGCTACGAGAGCGACCGTCGGTCGCTGCAGCCCCCGGTGCTGCTGGTGATGAGCCTGATCTCCAAGCCGTACGTGCTGGACCTCCAGCCGGGCAACAGCTTCGTCGAGGACCTGCTCGCGGCCGGGCTCGACGTCTACATGCTGGACTGGGGCGTCCCGGACGCCGCCGAGTCGGGCAACACGCTGGAGACCTACGTCGACGAGCTGCTGCCGCTCGCGTCGGCGGCCGTGATGCGCACCAGTGGGACCCGCGAGCTCCACGTCTTCGGCTACTGCATCGGCGGGATGCTCGCCATGCTCTTCGCGATGGGGCATCCCGAGGTGCCCCTGCGGTCGCTGTCGCTGCTGGCCACACCGGTGGACTTCGCGGAGCTGGACGGTCTCGCCGCGTTCCTGCGCAGCGAGGTCGTCACGGTCGACGACGTCCTCGACGAGACCGGCAACGTGCCACCCGCCACGGTGATGCGCGGCCTCAACGTCGCGAACGGCGTGACCGGCAGCCTCCAGGCCTACGCGAACCTGCTGTCCAACCTCCACGACGAGCGGTACGTCACGGCGCACGAGGCCATGCACGGCTGGGCCCACGACCACATCCCGTTCCCCGGAGCGACGTTCGAGCAGTTCGTCGACCTGTTCCTGCGCGGCAACCGGCTCGTCGCCAACGACGTCGTGACGGCGCGTGGCCGGCTGGACGTGGCGGCGATCACCTGCCCGGTCCAGCACATCACCGGCCAGCGCGACCGCCTGGTCCCGGCCGTCGCGAGCAGTCCGGTCATGGACCTGCTCCCGCACGCCGACGACGTCCAGTTCGACGCCGGGCACGTCGGGATGCTGGTGGGTCGGACCGCGCACAAGGTCACGATCCCGGCCATGGCGGCCTGGATCGTCGAGCGCAGCGACGAGGCCTGAGGGCCGGTCGGACGCCCGAAATCCCTGCATCGGGCGTCGGGATCCGTCACCATCCTCTCGAGGTGCGAGAGGGGTGCGGGATCAACTTCGACGGTGACGTGCAGCCGGCGTTCCTCGATGTCGCCGAGCAGTTCCGGCGCCTCTTCCGGCGGCCCGGCTCCGGTGGTGGTGCGCTCACGGTGCTGCTGGACGGCGAGCCGGTGGTCGACGTCTGGGCCGGGACCCGCGACCTCGACGGCGACGAGCCGTGGCAGCGCGACACGATGGCGCTGTCGTTCTCGACGACCAAGGGCGTCGCCGCCACCGTGCTCCACCGACTCGCGGACCGCGGCCTGCTGGACGTGCACGCCCCAGTCGCGGAGTACTGGCCGGCGTTCGCCGCCAACGGCAAGCAGGACGTCACCGTCACCGACCTCCTGACCCACCGCGCCGGCCTGCACGACGTCCGACACCTCGTCAACCGCCCCACGGACGTCCTCGACCACCACCTCATGGAGGAGCTGCTCGCGGCAGCCGCGCCGTCGATGACCCCCGGCCGGCACTCGGCCTACCACGGGTTCACCTTCGGCTGGTTGGCGTCCGGGCTCGCCCGGGCGGTCACCGGGCAGGACATGCGCGACCTGTTCCGCACCGAGCTGGCCGAGCCGCTCGGGCTGGACGGACTGCACCTCGGCGTGGCCGAGGACGACGAGGCGACCGACGCGCGCGTCGCGGCACTCCACGACCACGGGCTCGGACTGGCGTCGCTGCTCGGCAGCCGGCTGAGCCTCGTCCCCGCTGTCGGTCGCGTCGCGGACGCGCTGTACGTCGAGGACTTCGACCAGCTGCTCGCCGAGCCCGCCCGGCCCGCCGTGCACGCCCAGATGCCCGCGGTCAACGGCTGCTTCACGGCGCGGAGCCTCGCGACGCTCTACGCGACGTTGGCCAACGGGGGCTCGCTGCACGGCGTGCGCCTGCTCGACGCCGCCACCGTGCAGCGGGCCGTCCGCCGCGTGGTCAAGGACCGTGACGCGGTCCTGGGCATCCGCATGCACTGGCGGCTCGGCTACCACCAGGCGTTCACGGCCACCGGCGCGTCGCGCACGGCGTTCGGGCACTACGGCTACGGCGGCAGCGGCGCGTGGGCCGACCCGATGTCCGGGTTGGCGGTGGCGTTCGTCACCAACCGGCTCGGTTCGGGCACCACGCCGATCGCCGACAGCCGCCTGCTGCGGCTGAACGGCCGCATCCACGAGGCGGTGGGGCGCCTGGCCGCCTGAGCCTCAGCGCAGCTGGTGGTTGTTCTTCGGCTCCGACCGGTGCTTCAGGTCGCTGATCTGCCGGATCAGGTCCTCGCGGACCTCGAGGACCGCGCCGTCGATCGCCTCGTGGTCCGAGCTCGCCACCAGCCGCCGCATCCCACCGAGCTTCGCCTCCAGCGTCGTGCGCTGGCTGGCGGTGTCCCGTTCCTTGACCGCGATCTCGAGCTCGATGTGGTTCGCGGAGAACGAGCGCAGGCGCTCGTCGAGGCGTCCGAGCAGCTCGACGACGTGGTCGCGCTCGTCGGCGGCGAAGCCGTGTCCGAGGCGGAGGGTGTCGGCGACGATGGTGGTCATGGAGGACTCCGGGGTCGGTGGTCGGTGCGGCGCGAACGGCGTCGCGTCGCACCTCGGACCATCGCGCAGTCCGCGGCGCCGGGGCAGGGTCGAGCGCCGCCGCGCGGCGGGACCTAGGACCCGCGCGAAGTGGACCCGCGGTGGATCCGTCCGGACGGGTCCACCACACGGCACAGTCCCGCGATCCCGATCACCCCTCCCGGATCGAGGCACCCCCATGGGACACGCACTCAGCGCCGTCCTGCTCGTCATCACCGTCGGGTCGCTGCTCCTGCAGCTGCGCACCGTTCGTCGCGTCGGCACGGCTGGCCTCGCGCCGTCGACGTGGTTCGGGCTCGTCGCCTCGACCCTGGTCTGGCTCGGCTACGGCGTGGCGATGCGCGAGCCCACCGTGATCGTCATCAACCTCCTCGTGCTCGTGGTCGGAGGGGCCCTCGCGGCGGCGATCGTGCGCAGCGTGCCGGTGCCGGTGGCACGGCTCGTGCCGTACGTGGTCGGGCCGGTGCTGGTGTGGTGCGGCGCGTGGGCGGCCGGGGCGCCGTGGCTGCTCGGTGTCGCCGGGACGGTGACCGTGATCGGACGGCTGCTGCCGCAGCTCGTCCGTGCCCTGCAGGCGACGGACCGGTCGGGCATCTCGGTCGGTGCGTGGGCGGGCAACGGC
>JBFKQZ010000211.1:0-5710 GCA_041627475.1 Nitriliruptoraceae bacterium
CTCGGCGTCGTCGACCTGTTCGCGATCGTCGGCGGCACCTCCGAGCGGCACGTCAAGGCCGTGGCCGACGAGGTCGAGCTGCAGCTGAAGCGTGACCACGAGCGACCGGTGCTGCGCCGTGAGGGCACGCCCGAGTCCGGCTGGGTCCTGCTCGACTACGGCGACATCGTCGTGCACGTCTTCCACGTCGAGGAGCGGCAGGTCTTCGACCTCGAGCGGCTCTGGGGCGACGTGCCGCGGCGCGACCCCGGCACGGGCGAGGTCACCGACCCGGGCCGACTGCAGCCGCGCGAGCAGCGCGACGACCTGCTGGTCGAGGGCTGAGTGTCCCGGCTGTACCTCGTCCGGCACGGTGAGTCGGTCTGGAACCAGCAGGCGATCGTCCAGGGCCAGGACGGGCCGGGGCTGACCGACCGCGGGCACGAGCAGGCACGGCGGCTCGGCACGTGGCTGCGTGACGAGGTGACCGACGACGTGGCGTTCGTCGCGTCCGACCTCGACCGGTGTCGTGAGACCGCTGCACCCTTCGCTGCCACCCTCGGCCGCGATCCCGAGCTGGACGTGTCGTTGCGCGAGCGGCACTTCGGGTCGTGGCAGGGCCTGCACCGCGACGAGCTGGCCCGGCGCGACCCGGACCGCTGGCGCCGGTTCCGGGCCCGGGAGGACGTCATCGCCGAGGTCGGCGGAGAGTCGACGCCGGACCTGGTGGACCGCGTCCTGCCGACCCTGCGCAGGCTCGCGGCCGCGCACCCCGTCACGGTCGTGGTGACGCACGGCGGCCCCGTGTGGCACGGCGTCCATGCACTGCTCGACGTCGAGGACGGGGTCCTCGGCTACGTCGCCAACGCCGGCGTGACGATCGTCGACCTGCACGGTGACGACACGGCGCACCTGCTGACGTGGAACCAGGTGG
Source organism: Nitriliruptoraceae bacterium (assembly GCA_041627475.1). Lineage (GTDB taxonomy): Bacteria > Actinomycetota > Nitriliruptoria > Nitriliruptorales > Nitriliruptoraceae > JBFGFG01. The sequence continues at coordinate 914 of JBFKQZ010000211.1, forward strand.
GGCACCTGCCGTACGACCTACGCACGACGTGGCCGCACCCGCGAGGCCAGGGCGACGCCGCCTGACGGTCCCTCGTCTCAGGCCGCATCGTCGGCCGGCACGGCGATGGACACGACGTCGGTCGTCATGCGTACCGCCCCGAGAACTCGTCCGCAGGCCCACGCGACGTCAGGGAGGGGCGGCGTCATCCGAGACGGTCGCGGAGCGTCCCCGCGGCCGTCCAGCCGGACAGTGCGGCGCCCTCGACGCGGCCACCGGCGAAGACGTCCCCGGCGAACCGCACCGGACCCGGGGTGTCAGCACCGGGGGCGAGCCAGCGCAGCGACGTCAGCGGTGCGCTGTAGCGCCAGCGCTGGACATGCACGACCGCGACCTCGTCGGTGCCGAGGACCGGCGAGGCGGCCACGACCAGGGCGGCAGCGACCTCCTCGTCGTCGTCGTCCCAGTGCGCACGGCTCCAGTCGCCGTTCGCGTGGATGGTCAGGGCGGGGACCGGCGAGATGCCCTTGGCCTGGTTGTCGGCGACGAAGTCGAGCACCGGGTCGTCGAGCAGCCGCACGGCACCCGGGGCCGGCAGGCCGACCGTGCCGGTGGGGACGGCGAGCGCGGCGATGCACGGTTCGTACTCCACGTCGCGCAGCTCGCCGTCGAGGGGGTCGGGAAGCCGTACGCCGCCGGCATCGAGCAGGGCGAGGGCCTGTGGGACGGGTGGCGTGCACAACAGGGCGTCGGCGCGCACCTCGTCGTCGGCCGTGGTCGCGACCCACGCGCCGTCCCACCCGAGGGAGGTGACGCGCACGCCGCAGCGGACGTCCGCGAGCTCGTCGGCGAGTGCCTCGGGGAGGCCGCGCTGGTACGGCGCGGCGCGGAACCGGGGGTGGCCGTCGCCGGCGGCGGCCGGCGGGGTGTGCGAGCCCTCGCCGAGCGTGACGTCCGGGGAGCCCCGGAACCACTCCACGAGCCAGCCGTTGTCCCGCCAGCGGTCGGTCTCGGCGGCCAGCTCGCGGCTGCGCAGCGTGATGAACTGCGCGCCGTGGTCGAAGACCGGGCCGTCGGGCCCGTGCGGGCGTCGCGTCGCCATGCGACCACCCGGTCGTCGGCCCTTGTCGAGCACCACGACCTCGTGTCCGGCGTGCTCCAGCACCCGCGCGCCGACCAGTCCTGCGATGCCCGCGCCGACGACCAGCACCCGTGCCATGTCAGCCCCGCTGCGCGGCGAGCGCCACGTACTGGCCGAGGCACTCGGGATTGGCGAGCGCACCCTCGGCGGCGACGTCGGCGAGGTCCTCGCCCTGGAGCAGCCGCTTGACCGGCACCTCGAGCTTCTTGCCCGACAGCGTGCGGGGGACGTCGGTGACGCCGTGGACCTCGTCGGGGACGTGCCGTGGGCTGAGCCGCTGGCGCAGCACGCCCGCGAGCTCCCGGCGCCGCGCGTCGTCGACCTCACCGGCGGCAGGTGCGACGAACAGCACGAGCTCGCCGGGGCCGTCCGGCTCCTCGAGGTGGACCACGAGCGAGGCCTTCACCCAGTCGAGCTCGTCGACGGCCGAGTAGAACTCCGCCGTGCCCATGCGCACGCCGCCACGGTTGAGCGTCGCGTCGGACCGACCGGTGATGATGCACGAGCCGTGCTCGGTCACCGTCAGCCAGTCGCCGTGGCGCCACACGTCGCCGAACGGCTCGAAGTAGGCGGCGCGGTACCGACTGCCGTCCTCGTCGTCCCAGAAGCCCACCGGCATCGACGGCATCGGCCGGGTGATGACCAGCTCACCGCGCGCGCCGACCAGCGGGGTGCGGTCCGGGGCCCACGCCTGCACGTCGCAGCCGAGGCAGCGGCACGAGATCTCACCGGCACGGACCGGGACGAGCGGGGCGCCCGCCACGAACGCGGTGCAGACGTCGGTGCCGCCGCTGGCCGAGACGACCTGGACGTGGTCACCCACGGCGTCGTGGACCCATGCGAAGCCCTCGGGGGGCAGCGGTGCGCCGGTCGACCCGACCTGGCCGAGGCCACCGAGGTCGAACTCCTCGCCGGGGACCAGTCCCTCCTTGCGGCAGGTGAGGAGGAAGGGCGCCGAGACGCCGAGCACGTCGAGCGACTCGTCGGCGGCGAGGCGCCACAGCGTGCGGAGGTCCGGGTGGCCCGGGTCGCCGTCGAAGAGCACGACCGTCGCACCGACCAGCAGGCCGGACACGAGGTAGTTCCACATCATCCAGCCGGTGGTCGTGAACCAGCTGAAGCGGTCCCCGGGGCCGAGGTCGTGGTGGAGGCCGAGCACCTTGCAGTGCTCGAGCAGGATGCCGCCGTGACCGTGGACGATCGCCTTGGGGCGGCCGGTCGTGCCGGACGAGTAGAGGACGTACAGCGGGTGGTCGAAGGGGACCGGCTCGAACGTCAGGTCGCCCGGTTCGCCCAGCAGGTCGTCCCAGGGCACGACGTCCGGCATCGTCGCGTCGTCGTCCCGGTAGGGGAGCAGCACGGTCGCGTCGAGGCTGGGCAGGGCGGCCCGGATCGCCGCCACCTGCTCGTGTCGGTCGACGTCCTTGTCCCCGTAGCGGTAGCCGTCGACCGCGAGCAGCACCTTCGGCTCGATCTGCGTCACCCGGTCGACGACGGCCTCGACGCCGAACTCCGGGGCGCAGCTCGACCAGACCGCCCCGAGCGACGCGCACGCGAGGAACGCCACGATCGTCTCGGGGACGTTGGGGAGGTAGGCGACGACCCGGTCACCGCGCCCCACACCCAGACGGACCAGCCCCGCACGACAGCGGGCGACCTGGTCACGCAGCTCGTCGTAGGACAGCTCGACGCGGTCCCGGCTCTGGCTGTGGGCGACGACGGCCGGCCCGTCACCGCGCAGCGCGTGCCGGGCGTAGTTCAGCGTCGCGCCCGGTGCCCAGGTCGCGTCGGGGAGCGTGGCGTCGGCGAGCAGCGTCGCGGGGGGCGTGTCCCAGACGACGTCGAACTCGTCGGCGACGAGGCCCCAGAAGCCCTCGAGGTCCTCGACCGACCACTGCCACAGGGCGTCGTAGTCCGGCAGCTCACGGCCGCTGGTCGCCGCCGCCCGCGTCAGGAAGCGGCCCATGCGTGTCGTCGCGAGCGCGTCGTCGTCGGGCTCCCAGAGCACGGTCCCGGCCTGCACGTCCACCTCTCCCGTCGGTGGCGTGCGACGGTAGTGCCGACCGGAGGCCCACACGGGACGGGACCTCCGTCCCTGTGCGGACGTCGCGGTGCCCCGGACAGTCATGTGACATCGAGGAGACTGCCGTGGCACGAGAGCTCACCACCGTGCAGCCGTTGCCGCCCGGCGACCACGCGGAGGTGTTCCGTGGGTCGCCGGACGTCTGGTTGCCGTCGCCTCGTGCGATCGGTCCCGGACGGTGGCGCATCACGCTGCGAGCGGGCGGTGCGCACCGCGACGTCACCTGTCTGGTCGGCGACCCGTGGACGACGCGGGACGGCGTCGAGCGGCACCTGCGCTGGGTGCCGCTCCCGGCGGAGGGTGACGTCATCCCGGTCGAGCGGTGGCTGCCGTCGCTCGACGGTGAGCTGTTCCTCGTGGGCGCCTCCGCGACGCCCTCGCTGCTGCTGACCGGGCAGGTCGACGTGCCGCTGGGGCGGATCGGTGAGGCCGTCGACGCAGTGCTGCTCGGTCGGGTGGCGCAGCGCACGGCCGCAGCCTTTCTCATCGATGTCGCGGCCCGGATCGCGGCGGCGAGCGACGCCGCTGCTCAGTCAGCAGTGAGCGGGACCCACCAGCGCAGCTGAGCGCCGCCGTCGGGGCCGTCGACGAGCTCGCACCGCCCGCCGTGGCGGCGAGCACGTGCGTCGAGGTTGCCCATGCCCAGGCCGTGGCCGTGGCGGGAGGGCGACGCGGTCCCCGTCCCGATCCCGTCGTCGCCGACCAGCAGGGCAGCGCCCTCCTCGTCGACCTCCAGTCGCGGCGTGATGCGCGTGGCCTCGGCGTGCCGGGTGGCGTTGGTGACGCCCTCCCGCAGCACCGCGACCATGTCGTTGGTCACGGCGAGTGGGACGACGCTGGGGTCGCCCGCCACCTGCAGGGGCTGGAGGCCGACGGTGATCGGCTGCATTGCGGCGACGACGGCACGGAGCCGGTCCTCCAGCGGGAGTGGCCCCGGGTCGTGCATCGATGCGATCGTCGCCCTGAGGTCCGCGATGGCGGCATCGAGCTCGGTGATCACGCCCTCGACGGCGTCGCGCCACGTCTCGTTCTCGAGCTGGCGCGACAGACCGTCGAGCCGGAGGCCGGCACCGAAGAGTCGTTGGATCACCGTGTCGTGCAGGTCCCGGGCGATGCGCTCGCGGTCGAGGCGGACGGCGAGCTGCTCGACCTGTTCGCGTGCTCGTGCGTAGCCGACGGCGATCGCGACGCGCCGCCCGAAGCTGCGCAGGACCGGGACGGCCGCGACGGCGTCGTGCGGGACACGGACGGCGTCACCGTCCGTCGCCACACGCACGACGACGGTGTCGTCGTCGAGGACCGTCTCACCGGCAGGCCCGGGCGGGAGCGTGGTCAGCGTCACCTCGGTGCCGGGCAGGTCGGCGAGGTCGGCGGCCGCCCGCCGCGTCGCGTCCAGTCCCTCGGCCATCGTCGCGCCGCCGAGCACGGTCGTGGCCACGTCGGCGACCGCGGCGTCGACACGGGCCTGCCGGGCGAGCCGCTCGACGTCGCGAGCGTTGCGGATGGCGGTGCCGGCGACGGCCGCGAGCCCGACGACGAGCCGTCGGTCCTCGGCCGTGAACCCGCCGGGCTTGTCGGTGAGGTAGAGGTTCCC
>JBFKQZ010000212.1:0-5710 GCA_041627475.1 Nitriliruptoraceae bacterium
CGTGGCTCGCCCTGCCGGGCGCGGTCCGCCTCGTCGCGGGCCCAGGCCACACCGGTGTCCTCGACCCAGCGCTGCACGGTCTCGAGCTCGCGCGGACTGATGCGGAACCGTGCACGGACAGGCTCGGTGGACAGCAGGTCCAGCACCTCGGCGCCCGACGTGCGCGCGTGGACCAGCGCGAGCAGCTGTGTCAGGACGTTGGCGACCGGGTTGCCGCGCCCGGCGCTGCGGTCACCGACGGCCACGGGGATCGCCGGCGGGTCGCCGTCACGGGCGACGCCGTCGGGGCGCCGCCCGGTGGGGTCGGCGAACACCGCCTGGACCAGTGGGGCGTAGGTCTGCAGGTCCGGGGTGAGGACGACCACGTCGCGTGGCTGCAGGGTCGGGTCGGCGTCGAAGCGGCGACGCAACTCGTCCTGCAGGGCCTCGACCTGGCGGACCGCCCCGTGGCCGTCGTGGAAGACGATCGAGCGGTCGTCCGGGTCGTCCAGGTCGGGTTCGGACTCCGCCGGCAGTCGCGTGTCGGTGGCGACGTCGTGCTGCAGCCGCGCCAGCAGCGAGGATGCCGCGTCCAGGGTGACGTCGAGCTCCTCCCCCGGCGCGCAGCCGTCCACCTCCGTGCCCCGCCGGCGCACGGCCGCACGCACGAGCGTCGCTGCCTCACGACCGACCGGTCCGGCTGCACGCAGCAGCGCGTTGACCGGCTGCCGGTCACGGGGCGCGTCGTCCCAGCCGAGCTGCCACAGCGCCGGCGACGGCGACGGCACGTACAGGTGCACGTCGCGCTGCCGTGCGACGGCCGCCAGCAGGTCCAGCTGCAGCGGCGGCAACGTCGAGACGCCGAAGCCGAGCAGGCGCGGCGGTACCTCCGCCGTCAGCGGCTGGCCGCCGTCCAGCTTCGCGATCGCCGCGGCGATACGCGCCGGTGGCGCGTCGGCCGAGCGCTGCTCCGCGGCGATCGCCCGCCACAGCTCGGCCTGCCACTGCTGCTCGAGGAGGTCCCGACCCTCGCCGTCGACGTCCCGGCCGCGGGCCCAGTTGCGGACCATGTCGGGGCGGTGGAGGTTGTAGCGGTCGAAGAGCTCGGCGGTCTGCCCGGCGAACCCGAGCAGCTTGCGGTCCACGACGAAACCGCGCGCCACGGCCTCCTCGTCGACGGGGAACGCGAGCTGCCCCGTGCCGTCGTCGACGCCCTCGTCGCTGTCACGGGCCTCGATCGCGAGGTAGCGGGCGATCGCCGGGAACATCCGGGGGTCGTCGGCGATGGCGTCGGGCAGCCGACCGGCGATCGTCCAGACCAGGGCGTCGGGGTCCCACGGATCGACCGTCAGCGGGTCGGGGCGCCCGAGCACGTCGTCCACCAGCCGGCCCACGAACCGCGCGGGGAAGTCGACCTCGACGTTGGCGAACACGCCGGCGTCCGACCGCCGCGCCAGCTCGGCCCCGAGCCAGCGCTCGATGCCCCGGGAGCCGACCAGCAGGCGCTCGGCCTGCATCGGGTCGTCCAGCGGCCGCGCGAGCAGCTCACCGAGGCCCTCGACGAGGGCCTCGGTGCGGTGGGAGCGGTGGACGTGCAGCACGGTCGGAACCGTAGAGGCAGGGTGTGACACCGCCGTGCTGCCCGCTCCGACCGGTCAGATGGAACCGATCTCGCGCAGCCCCACGGCCCCGAGCTGCTCGAGCACCGGGCCCGCGTCGGCCGTCGGGGCCCCCGTCACCACGACACGCTGGATGTCGCCCACGGTCATGAACTGGTCGAGGAACCCCTGCTCCTGCGCGTTGCCGATGTGGGCGAGGAAGCTCCCGGTGCTGTCGAACCCGTCGATGTTCAGCGCCTCGGTGCCGTCCTCGCTGAGGTGCCACTCGTAGGTGGTCGTCCCCGGTTCGTTGTCGCGCACGAACGCGATCATCTTCTCCGACAGCGCCCGGTACGCGGCGGCGTCGTTGACGCCCATGTGGATGTAGACGGTCATTGCACTCATGGTCGGACCTCCCGCTCGGTGACCAATCCATCGAACCTAGGCAGGCCGGACGCGGCGTCGGCCGAGGCGTCCGCTCTGGCGGGCGCGCCGCGCGTTCCCGGGCGTCCGGGCGGCCGACGGGCGTCAGCGGACGCGCGACTACGGTGCCCGCGATCGACAGCCGGGAGCAGGCCGTGGAACACGCAGGACGTCGGGCCGTGGTGACCGGCGGCACGTACGGGATCGGCGGCGCCATCGCCGTGGCCCTGGCCGAGGGCGGCGCGGACGTGCTGGTGTGCTCGCGCACCGAACGCGAGCTGCCGACGACCGCGCAGGGCTCGATCACGTGGGTCGAGGCGGACGTCGCCACCGACGCCGGCCGCACGGCCCTGCTCGCCGCAGCGGAGGACCGCTGGGGCGCGCTGGACGTGCTCGTGAACAACGCCGCGACGAACATCCGCAAGCCCACCACCGACCTCACCGACGACGAGATCGACACCGTGCTGGGCCTGAACCTGCGGGCCGTCCTGTCGCTGTGCCGGGCCGCCCACCCGCTGCTGCTGGCCGGCGACGCCCCCGCGATCGTCAACGTCTCGAGCGTGTCGGCGGCCGCCTCCACCGCCACCGGGGTCGCCTACGCCGTGGCCAAGGCCGGCGTCGACCAGCTGACCCGGTACCTGGGCGTCGAGTGGGCCACCGCGCACCGCGACGGGCCGATCCGCGTCAACGCCGTCCGTCCCGGCTACATCGACACCCCGCTGGTGGAGAGCGTCCTGTCAGACGAGCGCCGCATGGCGCAGATCCGCGAGTGGACCCCCATGGGACGCGTCGGCCGCCCCGAGGAGGTCGCCGACGTCGTCGCGTTCCTCGCGTCGCCGAAGTCGTCGTACGTCACCGGTCAGGTCGTCGACATCGACGGCGGGCTGCTCCAGCACGGCCTCATCGCACCCCCCGACTGAGCACAGACAGGTCGGGCCAATCGGCACTCGACGGCGCGATGTCGTGTAGACATGGTGTGTGGCACGGCTGGGGCGCCGTGACCGAGGAGGGTGTGATGACGAGTCTGCGCGAGGTGATGGCCAAGGACCCGATCACGATCGATCCCGGGTCGACGGTGGCCGAGGCCGCCGCCGTGATGGTGCGGGGGCGCGTCGGGTCGCTGCTCGTGCGTGAGGACGAGGCGATCGTCGGGATCCTCACCGAGCGCGACGTCATGCGCGCCGCCGGGGCCGGTGGCGACCTCCTGGCGACACGCGTCCGCGACTGGATGACCCGGGAGCCGACGACGGCAGCGGCCGACGAGAGCATCGAGGACGCGGTCGCCACGATGCTGTCCGGCGGGTTCCGCCACCTCCCGGTCAGCGACGGTGACGACGTCGTGGGCATCGTCAGCCTGCGGGCTCTGTTCAGCGCCCACGTGGGTGGCGCCTCGCGCAGGGCGAAGGACGGCGACTCGGGCGACTCGGCCCCCGACGCCAGCCCGACACACGTGCACGCGCGTCGCGAGCGCATGTTCGAGGCCACCCGGGCCCTCCAGCGCCACAGCCAGGCCCCTGTCGACGACCCCGACGTCTGGCGCCGCGAGCTCGGGGCGGCGGTCGACGTCCTCGCCGGCGTCGTCGCCGAGCACATCGAACAGACAGAGGACCCCGACGGCTTCTTCCAGGAGCTCGTGCGCGAGAGCGGTGGTCGGCTTGCTGCCGCGGTCCGTCGGCTCGGCCGCGACCACGAACGCAGCACCCGGATGGTCGCCGAGCTGCAGGCCGCGATCGGGGCCGGCGACGACCCCACGACGCTCCGACAGGACGCCGACGAGCTGTTCGCGCAGCTCGAGGCACACCGCCACCGCGGCAGCGACCTGCTCTGGCAGGCCTACGGCACCGAGATCGGCGGTGACGGCTGACGCCGACTCGGGAAGACACGTCGCGCCCCGGCAACGTCGGGGCGCTCGCTGCCTAGGCTCCCACGCTGGTGACCACGACCAGCGAGGGGACCCACCCGATGAGCGACACGACCACCCTGCAGGACCCGCCCGGCGCACCGAGCGACTCGGCGCTCGACCGCTACTTCGACCTCACCGAGCACGGCACCGACGTGCGCACCGAGGTGGTTGCGGGCCTGACGACGTTCCTCGCCATGGCCTACATCATCGTGGTCAACCCCGGGATCCTGTCGGCGACCGGCATGGACGCCGGTGCGGTCTTCGTCGCCACCTGCCTCGCGGCTGCGATCGGCACGGCGATCATGGGTCTGTGGGCGAAGCTGCCGATCGCGCAGGCGCCCGGCATGGGGCTGAACGCCTTCTTCGCGTTCTCGGTGGTGCTCGGCCTCGGCGTCCCGTGGCAGACCGCGCTGGCGGCGACCTTCGTGTCCGGCTTCATCTTCCTCCTGCTGGCGGTGACGGGCGCACGCGAGGCGATCATCAACGCCATCCCCATGCCGTTGAAGATGGCGGTCGGTGCCGGCATCGGCCTGTTCATCGCCTTCATCGGCCTGCAGAACGCCGGCCTCGTCGTCGCTGACGAGGCCGTGCTCGTGGGGCTCGGCGACATCTCGTCCGGCACGACCCTGCTGGCCGTCTTCGGCACGATCGCCACCGCCTTCTTCGTCGTCCGTGACGTCAAGGGCGGCATCTTCTACGGCATCGCCGCGACCGCGGTCATCGGGATGGTCACCGGCCTGGTCGCCGTGCCCGACGGCGTCGTCGGCGCCGTCCCGTCACTCGCCCCGACCTTCGGCGAGGCGCTGACCAACCTGCCCGAGCTGCTGACGCCCGACCTCGCCGTCGTGGTCTTCACCATGCTCTTCGTCGACTTCTTCGACACCGCCGGCACGCTGATCGGCGTCACGAACCAGGCAGGCCTGCTGACCGAGGACGGCGAGCTGCCCAGCGGCAACCGAGCCCTGGTGTCGGACGCCATCGCGACGATGAGCGGTGCGATCGCCGGCACCTCGACGACAACCTCGTACATCGAGTCCTCCGCCGGCGTCGGCGCGGGCGGCCGCACCGGCCTGACCGCCGTCACGACCTCCGGGCTGTTCCTGCTTGCCCTGTTCTTCGCGCCGCTGCTCGCCGTCGTCACGGCCGTCCCGGCCGTCACCGCGCCGGCCCTGATCATCGTCGGCGTGATGATGGCGCGCTCGCTCGGTGACGTGCCGTGGGACGACATGGTCTACGCCATCCCCGCGTTCGTGACGGTCGTGGCGATGCCGCTGACCTACTCGATCGCCACGGGCATCGCGCTCGGCCTGGTGCTGTTCCCGCTGTTCATGCTCTTCACGGGGCGCGGCCGCGAGGTGCACCCGATCATGTACGGCCTGTTCGCCGTCTTCCTGGCCTACTTCGTCTGGGCCGCCTGACGCACGACCCGGTGGTGCCGCGCGCCCCTGCGCGGCACCGCGGGCGTCCGTCGACGCCGGTTCCCCGTGACGGCACGATGGAAGATCGCCACACGGGGAAGCGGTATGCCCACCACGTTCGACATCGACACCCTCCGACGTGGCCACGCCGAGCACGACGCGGCCACCCTCACGTCCCTCTACGCCGACGACGCGGTCGTCGAGATCATCGACGCCTCGAGTCCTCCCAGCCAGCCCATGCGGCTGGAGGGCACCGAGCAGATCCGTGCCTTCTCCGACGACATCTGCAGCCGCGACATGACCCCCGAGGTGGCCGACGCGTTCAGCGACGGCGAGCACCTCGCCTTCCGGGTCGCCTGCGAGTACTCGACGGGCGAGCGCGTGCTGAC
>JBFKQZ010000213.1:0-5649 GCA_041627475.1 Nitriliruptoraceae bacterium
CTCGATCCTGCAGCTGGCCCGCGACAGCGGCCGCAAGGTCGAGGAGGCACAGCTGACGATCGACGAGGTCGTGGCCTGGGCGGAGAACGGTGGCGAGGCCGCCCTGTCCGGCACCGCGGCAGTCCTCGCGCCCGTCGGGACGCTGCTCTGGGCGGACGGTCGCACCGTAACGTTCAACGACGGGGAGGTCGGCGACAACGTGCTCGAGCTGCGCGACGCCCTCACGGCGCTGCACCGCGGCGAGGCCGAGGACGTCCACGGCTGGCTGGAGCCGGTCACCGGCTAGACCGTGACATCACTTGACGTCACATAGCTGCATGCATAGGTTCTGCTGAACATCGTTCAACAGATCGAGCGTGCATGCATCCCCGCGTCGCCATCATCGGGACCGGCTTCGGCGGGATCGCCATGGCGATCCGTCTCGTGCGCGACGGCGTCGAGGACGTCACGCTCCTGGAGCGCGCCGAGGACACCGGCGGGACGTGGCGGGACAACACCTACCCGGGTGCCGCCTGCGACATCCCAGCGCACCTCTACTCCCTCGCCGACGAGCCGAACCCGGACTGGTCACGGCACTACGCGACCCAGCCCGAGATCCGGGCCTACCTCGACCGGGTCGTGGCGAAGCACGGCCTGCGCGCACGCACCCGGTTCGGGTTCGACGTGCGGGCTGCCGTGTGGGACGACGGGACCGCGACCTGGACACTGACCGCAGCGGACGGCCGGACGATCGAGGCGGACGTCGTCGTCAACGCCGTCGGGGCGCTCAAGGACCCGAAGCGGCCCGCCATCGACGGGCTCGACGACTTCGCCGGCCCGGTCGTGCACTCGGCCCGCTGGGACCACGACCTGACACTGGACGACGCACGGATCGGCACGATCGGCACGGGGGCCTCGGCGATCCAGCTGGTCCCCGAGCTCGCGGACCGTGCCGGGTCCCTCACCGTCTTCCAGCGCACGCCGACGTGGATCATCCCTCGGCTCGACCGGGCGTTCACCCTGGCCGAGCGCCTCGCGTTCCGGCACGTGCCGGGCCTGCGTGCCGCGTTCCGCCGGGCGATCTTCACCGAGCACGAGCTGTTCCACCGGGCGTTCCGGGCCGACCACCCGCTCAACGTCCTCGGCGAGCAGTTCGCCCGCCAGCACCTGCGGCGCCAGGTCCCGGACCGGGAGCTGCGCGCCCGGCTGACGCCGTCGGACACGTTCGGCTGCAAGCGGGTGCTGCGGTCCAACGACTACTACCCCACGTTCAGCCGGGAGCACGTGACGCTCGAGACGACCGGCATCCGCCGCGTCACCCCGGACGGCGTCGACCTCGACGACGGGCGCCACGTGCCCCTCGACGTGCTCGTCCTGTGCACCGGCTTCACCGTGGACGACCCACTGCACGGCATGCGCGTGACGGGCCGGGACGGCCGCGACCTCGACACGTTCTGGGACGGCCGACCGAGCGCCCACCTCACGGTCTCGGTGCCCGGGTTCCCGAACCAGTTCATGGTCCTCGGACCGAACGCTGGGCTGGGGCACAACTCGGCCGTGCTCATGATCGAGGCGGCGGTCGACCACATCGCCCAGGCCGTCGACGTGCTGCGGCACGGGGACGTCGTCGCGCTGGAGGTCGCCGAGTTCGTGCACGACGACTTCCTGCGCTGGGTCGACGAGGAACTCGCCACCAGTTCCTGGGCCGACGGGTGCGCGTCGTGGTACCTCAACGAGCGCGGGGAGAACTTCACGGTCTGGCCGGGCGACGTCGGCTCCTACCAGGACGCCCTCGCGACGCTCGACCTCGCCGACTACCTCATCCGACGCAGGACCGACGTCCCGGCAGCACTGCCGGCGGGAGCGAGCACATGAAGCACTTCGACGGACGGGTCGCGGTCGTCACGGGCGCGGGGTCCGGGATCGGTCGGGCGCTCGCCACCGACCTCGCCGGACGCGGGGCGCGGCTGGCGATCAGCGACGTGGACACCGAGGGCCTCGCCGCGACCCGGGAGGCCTGCGAGGCCGCGGGGGCCGACGTGCACGCGGCCACGCTGGACGTCACCGACCGCGAGGCGGTGTTCGCGTACGCCGACGAGGTGGAGAGCTACTTCGGCCGGGTCGACCTGGTCGTGAACAACGCGGGCGTGGCCCTGGCAGCCCTCGCGACCGAGCAGACGATGGAGGACCTCGACCGCATCATCGACGTCGACTGGTGGGGCGTCGCCCACGGGACGCAGGCGTTCCTGCCCAGGCTGATCGCCTCCGGCGACGGGGCACTCGTGAACATCTCGAGCATCTTCGGCATGGTCGCCGTCCCCGGCCAGTCCGCCTACAACGCCGCCAAGTTCGCCGTGCGCGGCTACACCGAGGCGATCGCCCAGGAGGCCCGCATGGAGGGCCTGCCGATCACGGTCCACTGCGTCCACCCCGGCGGCATCCTGACCAACATCGCCCGCAACGCCCACGTCCGCGGCGACTGGGTCGACCTCCAGCCCGCCTTCGACCGCATCGCACACACCACGCCGGAGCACTGCGCGAAGGTCATCCTGCGGGGCGTCGTGCGGGGCCGGGCGCGGATCTTCGTCGGGCTCGACGCCCGGGCCCTGCACGTGGTCCAGCAGACGCTCGGCGTCGCCGGCCTCGGCCTGATCCGTCACATCACCTCACGACTGGTCCAGCGCAGCGGCGTCCCCGGGTCCGGCGGCCGCCCCCTGTCCCCCCCGGCCACCGACCCCGACCAGCAGGTCGAACGGCGGTGAGCCCAGCGTGACGGGCCGCGGCACCGAAGTGCGCGCGGGCGCGCACTCAGGTTGCTGACACGGCCGTCACTGCCGGATGTGTGCGCATGCGCACACTTCGGGGCGCCGCTCGGGGCGCCGCTGCGTTCCTGGCGCGTCAGTCGGCGGTGAGGTGGCGCAGTGCGGCGATGCCGCGGCCGAGCGCGGTCGCGGCGCCCTCGGAGACACCGGTCATCGAGATGTAGCCGTGGGCCATCGTCGGCTCGTGGTCGTGCCGGACGTCGACCCCGACGGCGCGCAGCCGCTCGACGTACGCACGGTCCTGCTCGAGCAGCGGGTCGAAGCCGACGGTCTGCACCCACGTCGGCGGGTGCGCGGCGAGGACCTCCGCGGGTCGGTCGAGCGGGTTCAGGGCCGGGTGCTCGCGGAGCGCGGGGTCGGGGACGTGCAGCTCGGTGAAGCGCGCCACCATCGGCCCGTTCAGCAGCCCACCCTCGGGGAGGATCCCGGGCATCACCTGGACCGCGTCGGACTGCCGCACGCCCGGGTAGACGAGCCAGCAGAAGCCGGGCATGGGCACGGCCACGCCGAGCGTGGGGGCGACGGCCTCGTCGGCCACCGTGGCACCGGCGTGCCCGCCCGCGCTGTCGCCACCGATGCCGATGCGTGCCGGGTCCCCGCCGTCGGCGACCCAGCGGCGCTGGAGCTCCGCCCAGACGGCGGCGATGTCGGTGAGCCCGGCCGGGAAGGGGTGCTCCGGGGCGAGTCGGTACTCGATCGAGTGCACGAGCACGCCGGCGCCCGCCGCGAGCCGTCGGCAGACCGCGTCGTGGGTGCGCAGCGAGCCGATGGCGAAGCCACCGCCGTGCACGTAGACGAGCGCCGCGTCCGGCGCCGCCGCCCGGCCGCGTGCGTGGGCGGGGCGGTACGTCCGCACACGCAGGTGCCGCGCGGGCCCGGTCGCGTCCTCGGCGACGGGGATCCAGATGTCGGTGGTCGCGATGCCGTCGGGTAGCGGGGCCTGCCACGCCTGCGCGTCGAGCTCGTAGCCGAGCCGCAGGGCCGCCACGGGCTGTCGGTGCTGCGCGGCGAGGTCGAACACGCGAGCCACACGCGCGAGGTCCTCGTCCAGCCCGGGGGTCGGCACCGGGCGCACGACGCGCCGCAACACGCCGCGCACGGCACGCCGCACACCCGAGACGGCCAGCTCGCGGGGCAGGTCGAGCGCGGTCACGACGCCCCCTCCTGCACGACCGTCAGCGGCCGGTGCTCCACCGCCTCGAGGGGGACGAAGTCGGCCGGGTCGAGGCGGCGGGTGCGGTAGCGGTACTCGATCGTCAGCCCTGGCCAGTTCAGCGTGTTGCGGCCCGTGCCGGAGAGGTACCAGCTGCTGCAGCCGGCGTCCCAGACAAGGTCCTCGAGACGGCGCTCCAGGGTGGCGTTGAACCGCTCCTGCACGTCCTCGCGGACGTCGAGCGCGTCGGCCTCGCCGCGGGCCAGCCGCCGCACGGCGTCACGGACGTAGGCGAACTGGGACTCGAGCATGAAGATGATCGAGTTGTGCGCGAGGTTGGTGTTGGGGCCGTAGAGCACGAAGAGGTTCGGGAACCCGTGCACGGACATGCCGAGGTACGCCTCGGCCCCGTCGGCCCAGACCTCGTGGAGGTCGCGGCCGTCCCGACCGGTGACCGCCATCGGCGTGAGCAGGTCCGAGGCCGAGAAGCCGGTGCCGAGCAGGATCACGTCGACGTCCGCACGCGCTCCGTCCTGCCCGACGACGGTGCTGCCCTCGACGGCCTGCACGCCGGCGTCGACGACATCGACGTCGTCGCGCTGGAGCGCGTCGTACCACTCGTTGCTCACCAGCACCCGCTTGCAGCCGGGGGTGAAGTCCGGGCGCACCCGGTCGCGCAGGTCGGGGTCGGTGACCCGCTGCCGCAGGCGCAGCTCGGCGAGGCCGCGGAGCACGGCGTTGGCCGGGTTGCCGTCGCGGAAGGCGAGCCACGACGCCTCCTTCCACGCCCAGATGCCGAAGCGGTACGCGGCCCGCGCACCCGGGACGTGGCGGAAGGCTGCCTGCTCGAGCGGGTGGAAGTCCCGGTCGAAGCGCGCGAGCACCCACGGTGGGGTGCGCTGGAACAGGGTGGTGTACGCGGCGATCTCGGCCACCGGCGGGAGGAACTGGATCGCGCTGGCGCCCGAACCGACCACCGCGACACGCGCGTCCGTGAGGTCCACGTCGTGGTCCCACGTCGCACTGTGCATGACCGGACCCGGGAAGTCGCCCAGCCCGGGGACGTCGGGCACGAGCGGCCGCGACAGCTGCCCGGTCGCGGACACGAGCACGTCGCAGACGAGCACCTCCCCGGTGTCCAGCACCACCTCCCACGTGCACGTCGGCTCGTCCCAGGTCGCCGCGGTCACCTCGACACCGGTGCGGACGTGGGGGCGCAGGCCGTGGTCGTCGACGACCTGCTCGAGGTAGGCGAGGATCTCCGGCTGGGGCGCATACACGCGCGTCCAGTCGTCCTTCGGCGCGAACGAGAACGAGTAGAGGTGGCTCGGGACGTCGCAGGCGGCCCCGGGGTAGGTGTTGGCGCGCCACGTGCCGCCGATGCCGTCGAGCTTCTCGAGGACGGTCACCTCGGCGCCGTCCTCGCGCAGGCCGATGGCCATCCCGATGCCGCCGAAGCCGGCACCGATCAGGACCACGCGCGGCCTCGGACCCATCACTGCCTCCCGTCCCGTGGGAGGCTAGCGTTGTTGGACGACGTTCAACAACGGCACCGGAGCACCTGATGTCCACCACCGAGCAGGCCCACCGGCCGCGTCGCATGGACAGCGACGCCCGCCGGGAGCAGCTGCTCGCCGCAGGTCTCGAGCTCTTCTCGACCACGCCCTACGACGCCGTCTCCGTGGACGACATCGC
>JBFKQZ010000214.1:0-5561 GCA_041627475.1 Nitriliruptoraceae bacterium
CCGCTTCGCCTCGCCCACGAAGTCGGCCGGGCCGACCAGGACCGTGCCCACCGGGCAGCCGATGCCCTTGGAGAGGCAGAGCGTCGAGCTGTCGGCGACCTCGACGAGCGTCGGCGGTGCGACGTCGAGGGCCACCGCGGCGTCGAGCAGGCGGGCGCCGTCGTTGTGGAGCGGCACGTGCGGCGGCACGGCCGCGCGGTACGCGGCGAGCGCGTCCGCGGTGACCGGCAGGCCACCCATCCCGCCGTGGGAGTTCTCGGCCCATGCCAGGCCAACGCGGGCGACGTGCGGGTCGTCGGTCACGTCGCAGCGTGCGGCGACGGCGGCGGCGTCCGGCACGCCGTCGGGGCCCTCGTCGAACAGGGCCAGCGGGGCGCCGCCCACGACGGCGTGGCCGCCGGCCTCCCAGTTCTCGATGTGCATCGCGCTGCCCGCGACCACGGCCTTCCCGAAGGTTCCGTGTGCGAGCTGCGCGACGAGGTTGCCCTGCGTCCCGGAGCTGACGAAGACGCCGGCCTCCTTGCCGAGCAGCTCCGCGACCCGCTCCTCGAGCGCGAGGGCCGTGGGGTCGCCCTCCAGCACGTCGTCGCCCACCTCGGCAGCGGCCATCGCGGCGCGCATCGCGTGGTCGGGCCGGGTCACGGTGTCGGACCGCAGGTCGATCGCGAACGGTGCGGGCACGGGCGGGCTCCGTGGGGTCGGCGGGTCGCCGAGCCTACGGGTGCCGGACCGTCCGCCGAGTGCGCTTGCCGGCGGTTGGTGGATGGTCGCCCACGGACGGGTGAGGGCATATCGTGCGCCATCCGGCGACGAAGGCACGCGCGTGGACCTGGACGACCTCCTCGAGGACCTCTGGGAGGACGCGATGCGCGACGCGAAGCGGCGCGCCAGCCGGGCCAACGCCGAGCTGCGTCGCAAGGCCAAGCTGCCCTCGTTCCGCCGCCGCATGCGTGAGGTCGCGCTGTGGGGCTCGACCGCCTGGGTGACGATCTTCGGTGGTGGCGCCGTCGCGACCGAGCTCGCGATCGACGGCGGCGTCGGGACGGCGCTCGCCGTCGTGCTCGGTGGCATCGCGCTGCCTGCCGTCGGCACCGGCATCTGGGCGTGGCGGACCCGAGACCGGGACCGTGAGGTGAAGCGCGAGGCCGAGGCGGCGCGACGTGCCCGCCAGGAGCAGGACGACATCCCCGCCGACCTCGTCGCCGACTGGAAGCGACTGCGGCGAGCCCAGGTGCTCGTCGAGGACCTCGCCGAGCAGGGGCTGGTCGATGCGGGTGCGATCGGTGAGCAGTCCGCCATGGTCGACGACCTCCGCCAGCTGCTCGTCGCCGACAAGCGGGCCAGCGACCTCGGTGCCCCGCCGTCCGCGCGGCTGCGCGAGCAGGTCGGGGACCTGGCCGACCTCCTGGTGGCCCTCGCCGCCGAGGCGGTCGACAACCGGACAGAGGAGGTGGGTGCCGGCGCCGCACCCGCCACGATCCGCGATGCACGCGACCGCCTGCGGTCACTGCGGGCCGCGCGTGCCGAGCTCAACGCGATCGACGACGACGCCCGTGCTGCGAACCGCCTCGTCGAGGACGCGCGCCGCGAGCGCGCCACCCGCCAGCAGCCACCCCCACGTCCCACGCAGCGGCCCGGGACGACCGGCGAGGACGACGACCGCCCCCAGCCGATGCCCGGCTGAACGCTCGGGTCCCCAGACCGCTGTGACGCCAGACCCGCAACCTTGCGGTCATCGTGTCACAGCCACTCACGGGGGGTGACGCCAGCGCCGCGGACCTGCCGCGTTGGTGTCACAGCGGGGTCGTCACGGCAGCAGCGTCGGGTCGTCGCTGACCTCGAGGACGACGCCGCCGGCGGCGAGGCGCTCCTCGACCATGGCGACGAGCGTCGGCAGCTGCGCCTGGAGGTTGCCACCGGGGCACGCCGTCGCGGCACGGTCACGGTGGCCGACCAGCGTCGCCGGCGCGACGCCGTGGCGCGCCGCACCGGCGGCGAACACGTCCGCGACGGCGGCGAGCATCGCGTCGGTCGGTTCGGCCTCCTCGAAGTTGCCCTCGCAGACCACGAGGAACCAGCCGGCCGGGTCGTAGTCGGTGAAGGTCTCGCCGGCGATCGTCTCGTCGCGCAGCTCGTAGACGTTGCCGCCGGTGTCCACGCCCCAGTGGTAGGCGATGTCGACGAAACCGGCGTCGCGATGGCCGCGGGCGTGACCGCGGAAGCGGGCCGGCGCGTCCGCGGGCGCCACGACCGGTGCGGCGGTGTGGTGGAGCATCAGGCCGGTGATCGTGTGGGCCGTGCCGCCCGGGGCGGGGTCGGGCAGTCCCAGCAGCTCGCGGCTGACCACGCGGCGGACGGTCGGCGTCGGTGACGGGGACGGCTCGGACGGCAACGGCGACGCCGCCACCGAGGGTGTCGGTGACGGCGTCGGGGAGTGCGTCGCCGTCCCCAGGGGGGACGGGGACGGCAACGCGGGTGTGGTCGTGGTCGTCGAGCGGGTGGGCGTGCAGCCGGCGAGGACCGTCGCGGCCAGCGCCTTCAGCAGCGCCCGTCGCTCCATCAGGCGGCCTGCGACTCGCGCGACGAGAGGTGACGGATCGCCTCGGTGAAGCTGTCGCCGGCGTCGAGCGTGCGGATGGGGAACGGGATGTCGATGCCCTCGTTGTCATAGGCCTTCTTGATGGCCTTGACGACCTCGCCCTGGACGCGACGCAGCTCGTGCTGCTCCGGGGCGTGGAAGTAGCGCAGGTCGAGGTTGATCGAGGAGCCACCGAGGTCGGTGTAGAACGCCTCGGGCGCGGGGTCCTCGAGGACGCCGTCGACGCTTGCGAGCGCCTCGAGCGCGAGGTCCTCCGCGTGCTGGAGGTCCTCCTCGTAGCCGACACCGACGATGACGCTGGAGCGGATGGCGGGGTTCTCCGTCTGGATGCGGATGGCGTTCTTGTAGACCTGCGCGTTCGGGACGACCATCACCTGGCGGTCGAAGCGGCGGATGCGGGTCTCGCGGATCGTGATGGCCTGCACGACGCCGACGGCACCCTCGACCTCGATGACGTCACCCTCCTGGAACGGCTGGCGGAGCAGGAGCAGGATGCCCGACATCGCGTTCTCGAGCAGGTCCTGGAACGCGAAGCCGGCTGCGAGCGCCACGACACCACCGGCGCCGAGCAGGGTGGCGACGTCGACGGTCGGGAAGGCGACGGCGAGGAACACCAGCACGCCGAGCGTGATGATGAAGCCGTTCACGATGGACGTGACGACGCGGCCGACGCTCTTGCCCTGGTGGTCGACGAGGCGGGGCTGCAGGGCCTTCTTGACGGCCTTGCCGGCCAGCCAGAACAGGGCGAGGACGACGAGCCCGATCGCGATGCGCGGCAGGGACTCGGCGAACCCGGCGAGGAGGGACTGGACCTCGAGGACGGCGGCGTCGACGGCCTCGGTGAACGAGTCGACGCCGGCCTCCGAGGACGAGGTCGTGGTTGCCAGCAGGGGGGACAGCATGGTGCTCCGGGATGGGGGTCTTCATACTTCTTATGTCACGTCCGACGTCGGGTCACCCGCCCGTTCGTCCGGATCGCGCGATTCCTGCGGTCTCCGCACGGGACATCTGTCCCACGGCGCTGTCGAGCCGGGATCGGCAGGCTGGAGGCATGGATGACGCAACCGGGTCGAGGACCGCGCGAGCCGTCGCCGTCGGCCGTGCCGTCGGCGTCGCCGGACGACGTGACGAGCACGTGGCGGCGCTGCTGCCTGCGGGGGACCGGTTCGCGGTCGCCGCGGCTCGTGGCGTCGGCGCCGGTCGGCGCGGCCGGACGCTCGCCTGGACCGCCCACGCCGCCCTGCGCATGCTGGCCGTCGACGCCGCCGTCGAGACGGCCCTGCGGACGACCGGCGCTGCGGACCTCGTGATCGTCGGTGCCGGCTACGACACGCGGGCCTGGCGGCTCCCGTCCCTGCGCGGCCGTCGCGTCGTCGAGGTGGACCACCCGGCCACCCAGGCCGACAAGACGCGCCGACTGGCCGCGCACGCTGCCGCGACGGTCGCCGAGGTCGTCCACGTCGGCGTGGACCTCGCCGTCGACGACCTGGGTGCCGCGCTCGGTGCCGCAGGCCACGACCCCGCTCGTCCCACGGTGTGGCTGTGGGAGGCCGTGGTGCCCTACCTCCCCCCGGAGGCCGTCGATGCCACGCTCGCCGTGCTGCGGGAACGGTCCGCGCCGGGGAGCCAGCTCGTCGTCACCACCGTGACCGCGTCGTTGTTCGACCCGCCGGTGCTCGGTCGTGTCCTCGCCCCGGTGGCCCGCACGATGATGGCGCGTCTCGGAGAGCCGGTCCTGCTGGCCGAGTCCGACGCCGCGACCGCCGCCCGCCTGGCCCGCCACGGCTTCACGCACCGTCGGGTCACCGGCCCGCGCCGCTGGGCGCTCGACGCCGGGCTCGAGGTGAGCGGTCCCACGCTCGACGAGCGGCTGCACGTCGCCGAACGGGTGTGGGCGGCATGAGCGCGCCCGAGGAGGTGGACGAGCCCGTCGTCCTCGTCACCGTCTTCGGGCCGTTCCCGGGCCAGCCGGTCAACCCGACGGAGGTGATCGCCGACGCCCTCGCCGGTGAGGACCACGTCGTCTCGCACGTCCTGGACGTGTCCTACGACCGTGCGGTCGCGCAGCTCGACGAGCTCGTCGGGATGGTCGACCCGGCGGCCGTGGTCGCGTTCGGCGTGAGTGCCGCAGCGACCGGCGTCCGGCTGGAGGAGCTGGCGCGCAACCGCGGGGGTGCCCCGACGCCGGACGTGGACGGCACCACGGGCCCGGACGGCGCACTGGACGACGGCCCCCCGACGGTGCCCTCGCGCCTCCCGCTGGCTGCGATCGCCGACGCGCTGGTCGCGGCGGGGTTCCCGGTCGAGCCGTCGGACGACGCCGGCGACTACGTGTGCAACCACGTGTTCCGCCACCTGGTGACCACCCCGGCGCTGGCCGGTCGGCCCGCCGGGTTCGTCCACGTGCCGGACGTCACCGACGACGGTGGCGGGCTCGACGCCAGCGACGTCGCGCTCGTCGGTCGCATCGTCGTCGACGCCGTCGCGGCGGCCGCGCGCGGCGACCTCTGAACGTCAGGCCTCGCCGCGGGCCCAGGCCGGTGGCACGGCGATGCACAGCTGCCGGGTGTGGGCCCGCAGGTCACCGTCGGGACCGAGCACGGCCGTGCCCGCGGCCCGCTTGCGGCCGTCGGCCTCGAGCGTGAAGCCGAGGACGAGCACGCGCTCGCCGGAGCGGACCGGCGCCACGACCTCGCCCGTGATGCCGGCGAGCGCCGCGAAGGTCGGCTCGGCTGCGGCGTGCATGATCGCGAGGGCACCGGGACAGTCCAGCACGCCCCACAGGAGGTCGGTGCGCAGGTGTCCGGCGACGTCGAGGGCCCAGGGCGGCGGCTGCCACCAGATGGCGAGGACCCCGGGGTGGTCGGGAACGGGTGCCGGGAACATGCGCAGGCCGTCGGGGTGGTCCGCGCCGCAGACGACGCAGGTCACGGCTGGGTGGTCGGGGAAGGGGACACCGTCA
>JBFKQZ010000215.1:0-5518 GCA_041627475.1 Nitriliruptoraceae bacterium
CACCAGCACCGCGGTCAGCGCGAGGATCGCGAGCATCAGGAGGATCTCGGTGCGGACCTTGTGCCGCAGGTCACCCAGCGCACCCTCCTCACCGGCGACCACGCGCGGCACGACGTGGAAGTGGTTCCACGCCCCCAGCGTCCCGAGGACGGTGACGAGCGCGAGCTTGACCAGCAGCACCTGCCCGTAGCCCGTGGTCCAGAGGGCGGCGAGCTCGGGCAGGTTGACCCAGGCGAGGGCGCTGCCCGCGATCGCGACGCCGACCACGGAGTAGGTCGCGGCGGTCGAGAAGCGGGCGGCGGCGCGGGGCTTGGACTCGGTGTCACGCCGCAGGCCCAGCAGCCCGAGGCCCACGAGGCCGCCGACCCAGACGGCCGCGGCGACCGCGTGGATCGCGTCGGCCGTGCGCACGATCGGGGGCGGCACCGCCGACGCCGTGTGCCCGACGAACTGGAAGGATGCGATCACGAGCAGCGCGCCGAGGAGCTTCGCGGGGTCAGGTGCCGACGGCAGCGCGAGTCGGGCGCGGCGGTACCCGCCCAGGGCGAGCAGGCCGAGGCCGAGCGTGCGCAACCAGAAGGCGGTGCCGAGACCGGTTCGGAACACGGCGCGCCAGGTCGGGGCGTGCAGCATGCCGGCCAGGCCCCGACCGGAGACCGCGGCGACGTGAACGGCGACCTCGATGGTGCTCGCGGCGAGCGCGACGACCGCGGCGAGGGCCGCGGTGCGGGCGAGCAGGTCCGCGTGGGCGTCCTCGCCGCGGTGGGGACCGGCCTTGAAGAACGCGAGGCCGGCCGCCGACATCAGGCCGAGGTACATCAGGATCCGCGCGATCGTCGACAGCACCTCGAGCGACCGGCGTGTGGCCTCGGACGGACCGGCGGGAGCCTCGGTGGGCACATCGGCCGCAGGCGGCTGCGTGCGTCCACCCGCCGGTGGCGGGTCGGTGCCTACCTCGGCCTCGGCCTCAGCGGACACGACGTCGAACGCGACCGTCCCCTCCCTCGGGTGCGAGTCCGACGCCAGGACCCGCCACGACAACGTCCAGCGGCCAGGCGAGAGTGGCTCCGCGAGCGAGAGCGCGACCGTGAGCCCGTCGGCCGACCGCAGGGCCTCCACCGGTTCGACGCGGCGTCCGTCGGAGCGCAGGACGAAGCCGCCGTCGAGCAGCTCGATGGCCTTGGTGTAGACGAGCGTGAGGTGGAACAGCTCCTCCTCGACCACGTCGCCTTCGGCGGGCGTGGATGAGGCGAGTCCCGTGTGTGCGAGGGCAGCTGCCGGAGGCAGGAGCAGGAGCATGGTCGCGGCCGCGAGCACGGCAGCGAGACGTCGTTGGGCGAGCACGGTCGATCCTCGAACAGGGCGAGCAGCACGGTCGGACGAGCCGTGCCGTTCAGTCGAGGGCGACCTCGTGCCGTGCCACGGGGGAGCCGCGTGCGTCCGTGCGTGGTGCGTCCGGCGTCGGCGCGCGGCTTCGACCGCTGTCGTGGCCGGTGGTGGCACCGAGGGTCGAGGCGAGGATCAGCGCGAAGCCAGCCAGGAGCGTGGTCACGGGAAGGGCCGGTGGGTGGGCGCCCTCGTGGGGATGCGCCTCGCTGACGAGCGGGGCCCCGGCACCTGCGGTCTCGTCGTGCCCGTCCGCGCCGGCGTGTGCCACCGTGTGGTGTTCATGCGCGGCGGCTGCCGGCGGATGCCCGTGCAGCGCCGGCAGCACGATCGCCCACAGCAGGGCGAGGCCGAGGGCGAGACGGGCCAGCGTGATGGCGACGACCTCCGGGTAGCTGGGGGGGAAGGCTAGTGGCCAGCCGTATGGACACTCTCGTACGGCAGCGACATGCTGGGTCGTGGCGAGTACTACGGGGGGCCGCGTGCTGGTGGAGCGAGTGAGGGTCGGTGCGCTCCGGGCAGCGTGCGTGGTCGTCGCAGCCCTCGTTCCCCTGCTGGGGTCGGCCGCTCCGGCCTCCGCGCACGGTGACGAGCTCCTGTTCGACGGTGACCTCCTGTTGTTCGAGGGCGAGTCGGCTTCGTTCACCGGCGATGTGCACTACCACCGACTCGTCGCGGAGATCACCGCCAACCACCCCGTGGTCGTCAGTCTCGTGGACGAGCGGACCGGCACCGTGCGGGTCGAGCGGCCGCCGAGCCTGGAGGTCCGGATCAACGAGCTCGTGCGCTGCTGCGACGACGATGCCTGGACGCCCCACCACCTCGTGATCGAGAACCCGGGAGAGGTTCCGGTCAGCGTGGACGCCCGTGCGTCGCTCGTGCACGACGACCTCGCCGTGATGGCCTACCGCGCCGAGGCCGGCACGACCGAGTCCGTCGGCATCCTCGGGGCCGCCTGGGCGGCGGTCCTGTGGCGCCGACGCCGCCGCGACGTGGAGAGCACCCCGCGGCGTGCGGTGGTGAGCCTCGCGGTGGTCGTGGCCCTCACGCTCGGGCTCGCGGCCTTCGGGGCCTGGCGCTACGGCCTCGGGTCCGCGCCGGCCGTCGTCGCCGGGACGGGGGACGTCCCGATCCTGCCGCGCAACCCCATCGTCTCGCGTGCATCGCTGCTCATGGGCCTCGGCATGATCGGCTGGGCCGTCGCCGCGGCGCGCTGGGTCGCGGCTCGGGCGAGCATGCCCGGTGTGGCCTGGGCGCTGACGGGGGTCGGCGTGGCCGGTGCGCCCGCGGTCGTCGCCTACGCCGTCGCGACGACGTACGGCACCGCCGGTATGCCGGTCGCGCTGGCCGTGGCGGCGCTCGCGCCACTCGTGGTGGCTGCCGTCATGGCCGGTCGGGGCAGTGGCGAGACGGTCACTGTGGGGTCCGACGGCACGATCTGACGGCTGCGCGGCACGACCTACGTTCGCGCCGGCACGGGCCGACGGGACGGTCGACCGTCTCACCGAGGGAACCTGTGTCTCGCCGCTTCCGCACCCCCGCCCTGCTGGTCGCGTCCGCGTTGCTCGTCGTCGTCGCGGCGGCGCCGGTCGCCACGGCACAGACGTCCGGCGGGGGCACGGCCCTCGGCGGTGTCGGCCCGCACACCTGGACCGTCACGGCCAACCCGATCGACGTGCTGAGCGGACCCGATCGCGACCTCGCGCTGACGATCGACACCGACCTGTGGAAGCCCGACGACGCCTCCGCCGCCAACCCGATGCCCGCGATCCTGCTCCAGCACGGCTTCGGTGGGCACAAGGCCAACGGTGAGCTGCGGACCCTGGCCGCCTTCTTCGCGAGCCACGGCTACGTCGTCGTTGCCGTGACCGCGGAGGGCTTCGGCGGCTCCACCGGCTGCATCTCGCTCAACCACCAGGACTACGACGTCGCCAACAACATCCAGGTGATCGACTGGCTCGCCGCGCAGGACTACGTCGCGACGGACGCGCCGGGTGACCCGAAGATCGGGCTGATCGGCGGGTCGTACGGCGGGGGTCACCAGTTCCGGGTCGCCATCACGGACCCGCGCGTCGACGCGATCGCGCCCGGCCGGACCTGGCACACGCTCCTGTACTCGCTCGTGCCGAACAACCTCGTCGACCCTGCGGCACCGTGGGACGCCGACCACTACGAGCAGGGCGTGTTCAAGCAGCAGTGGACGTCACTGTTCTACTCACTCGGCAGCACCCAGCCAGCCATGGGCAACGGCGGCTGCGACCCGATCACCCAGCAGACGCTCTACCCGGGCACGCCGCCCTGCACGGGGTTCATCCCCGAGGTCTGCGAGATCTACGGGCGCCTCGTGACGACCGGCGAGTCCGTCCAGGCCGGACGGGACCTCGTCGCCGACGCCGGCGTCGCGACCGTGGTCGACCAGCTCACGACGCCGACGCTGATCCCGCAGGGGCTGCCGGACACGATCTTCAACCCCAACGACGCGGCCGCGACCTACGTCAACCTGCGATCCCGCGGGGTGCCGGTCGCGATGCTCTGGATCTCGAGCGGGCACGGCGGCTGGGCGCCCGCACCCGGTGACGGCGAGGCCTACGGCGGCGGCTTCGACGACAGCCCGGAGAAGCAGGCCGAGTTCGCGACGACCTACTTCGCACGGCGCCACCTCACCTGGATGGAGCACCACGTCCGCGGCAACACGGCGGTCGACACCGGCCCGGGCTTCGCCTGGTTCCGCGACTGGGTCGACTACGACATCGCCACGACCGGCGGCTCCTCCGAGCCCGCCTACGGGACCTCGACGACCTTCCCGCCCCCGACCGTCGACACGGTGTACGCGCTCGATCCGGCGACCTCGGCGCTGGTCCCGGCGGGCACAGCGTTCGACGGCGGCGACGCGTCCTTCGTCAACCCGCCCAACGGCCAGCCCGCGGCCTACACCGAGGTCTCGAACTTCTCGTCGCCCGGCCAGCCCGGCGACCGGCCCCCGACCGAGATCGCCGGCCAGAACGTCGCCTTCACGACCGCCCCGTTCGACGTCGACACCGAGGTCGTCGGGTTCCCGACGCTGACACTCGACCTCAGCCACCAGAACACGCTGACGGACGCCGTGCTGTTCGCGAAGCTCTACGACGTGGCACCCGACGGCTCGACCACGCTGATCCGGCGCCAGGTCGCGCCGGCGCGGATCCCGACGGCGACCCTCGACGCCGGGCCGGTGACGATCCGGATGATCGGCGTGTCGCACCGCTTCGCCGCCGGCCACGCCGCACGTCTCGTGCTGGCCTCCACCGACCAGGCCTACTTCAACAACCGTCAGGCCGACCAGCTCACCGTGCGCTCGTCCGCCACGGCGCCCTCGACCCTCACCCTGCCGACCATGCCGACGCCGACGCCGGCACCGTCGCCGACACCCGCCCCCGCGCCGACGACGGCGCCGGCACAGGCGGCCGCGCCGCAGCTACCGGCCACGGGCGGGGGAGCGGCCGCGGCGGGCCTCCTGGCGCTGGTCGCGGGGGCCGCGGTGTGGACATCTCGGCGACAAGAAGGCAACTGAGGACCACACGGCAACAGATGTCCACACAGTGATGGGTGGTCAGCCGTAGCGGCGGTCGAGCTCGGTCTCGAGCTCGGCGCTGAAGGCGAGGAGGCCGTCGGCGACCCGGGCGGCGAGGTCCTCGCCGAGCCTGTCCAGCAGTGCCTGCGTGATGTCCGACGACCACGCCAGAAGGCGCTGCAGCAGGGCCTCGCCGTCGGGGGTCAGCGTGAGGAGCACGGCGCGTCGGTGCGCCGGGTCGATGCGACGGTCGACGAGCCCCTCCTGGACCAGCGCATCGACGGTGCGCGACGCCGAGGAGACGCTGATGTCGAGCAGCTCGGCCACGTCGTTCACCCGCTGGGCACCGCCCGCCCCCACGGCGTGCAGCGCCCGGGTCCGGCTGGGGCTGATGCCGAACTCGCGCTCTGCGGCCTCGGGCATCCGGCGCACGACCGCCTGCGCCCGCGCCCACGCGGCGGCGAGTTGCTCGACGAGGTCGCCCTCTATGGGCGTGGTGCGTCCCGGTCGGGGAGAGGTGCTGGTCACGTCGGGGGCCCTGGCGCGCGGAGTCGGAGGACGTGCGATGTGCGCGCTGCGGGA
>JBFKQZ010000216.1:0-5425 GCA_041627475.1 Nitriliruptoraceae bacterium
CCCGGGCCTCGCCGAGACCGCCTACAGCGTCCCCGGCCTCGGCGACTTCGGCGACCGCCTCTCCGGGACGGTCTGAGCGGGGGCCAGCCCCCGCACCCCCGCCGGGGCCTTCACGGGCGGCGAGCTCACCAACCCAGTTCGCCGACCGGCGGTCGTCCTACCGAGCCGAAGGCGAGGTACGAGTCCACGTGTCGTAGCCGTCGGGGGTGTAGACCAGGGCGTCGTCGGCGCCGTCGGCAATGGCGGTGTGGATCACGCGGCCGAGGACCAGCAGGTGGTCGCCGCCGGGCAGCACGTCGTGGAGCTCGCAGTCCAGCCACGCCGACGCCCCGTCGAGCAGGGGCGCGCCGGTGGGACCGGCGTGCGTCGCGACGTCGGCGAACTCCTCGAGGCCGAAGCCACGCTCCTCGGTCGCGAAGTGGTCGGACAGGGGCTGCTGGTCGGCGGCGAGGAACGACAGGCCGAACACCCGACCCTCCTGGACGACCTTGGCCATGCCGGCCTCGCGGTCGACACACACGAGCACGAGCAGGGGGTCGAGCGAGACCGACGTGACGGCGTTGGCCGTCATGCCGTGCGGCAGCCCCTCGGCGCTCAGCGACGTCATGACGGCGACGCCGGTCAGGAACCACGAGACCGTTCGGCGGTACTCGAGGTCGGTGGGACCCACGCTGGTGGGATCTGTGTGGTCACTCATGCCGGCAGTCCCTCGAAGACGTCGCGCTCGGGCAGGTCCGCTGTCCCGGGTTCGCCGGCGCGCAGTGCGAACTCCTCCTGGCCGAACAGCGTCTCGGCCAGCTCGTCGGGCACGTTGAGGAAGAACGACTCCTCCCCGATCTGGCTGCGGTGCGCCGCCATGGCGTCACGCTTGCTCGTCAGCACGTCGCGGACGTCGACGGCCGCGGTGACCTCGTCGTCGGACGCACCGAACTCGAGGTCGTCCGCTGACTCGATGGCAGCCTCGCCGAACGGGGACGCGAGATCGGCCGCCACCAGCGACTGGTGGATCCGGAAGAGGCGGGTCCGCGGCAGGACGTGGACGTAGCGCTTGGGCACGTCCCACGGCGCTGGTGCCTCGCCACCCCAGGACGGGTCCGCCGCGAGCTCGACGGCCCGCGCGGTGACCCTGTTCGCCTTCACGTGGTCCGGGTGGCCGTAGGTGCCCTGTTCGTCGTCGGACACCACGACCTCCGGGCGGACCGTCCGGATGATGGCGGCCAGCCTCCCGGCGGCCTCGTCGAGGTCCGCGCCGTGGAAGGCGTCGGGGTGGTCGTTGCTCGGCTCGCCCGCCATCCCGGAGTCGCGATAGCCGAGCCAGTGGTGCACCGGGCCACCGAGGGCGGCGATCGCAGCCGCCATCTCCGCGCGCCGGACCTCGCCCATGTCGCGGTCCCCGAGGTCGATGCCGGACTGGTTCTCGCCCTCCTCACCACCGGTGCACGTGACGACGTGGACCTCGTGGCCGGCTGCGACCGACCGCGCGATCAGACCACCGCACGCGATGGACTCGTCGTCGGGGTGGGGGTGCACGCACAACAGGCGGTGGGGCACGGAACCTCCGGGATCGGGGCGGGTGACGGCGCATCGCGGGGAAGCCGCTGCGCGCGCCGTAGGCTGCGGCGACGGTAGCCCCGGAGGTCCGGCCAGACGTGTCCCAGCAGATCGAGCTCGTCGACGACCCCGATGCTCTGGCCTCGGCGCTGGACGCGTTGGACGGCGAGCTGGTCGGGATCGACGTCGAGCGGGCCGACTCGGACCGGTACTTCCGCCGGGCTGCGCTGGTCCAGGTCGGTGACGCCGACCGCTGCATCCTCGTCGATCCCCTCGCGATCCCCGAGCCTGCCGCACTCGACGACCTGTGCACCGACCGGCTGGTCGTCCTGCACGCGATCGAGAACGACCTCGAGCCGATGGAACGGTTGGGGGTGCACATGCCCCAGGTCGCCGACACGGCCGTGGCAGCTGCGTTCCTCGACCTGCCGATCGGGCTGGGCGACCTGCTGGAGGAGGTGCTGGGGGTCGAGCTCGACACGGACAAGTCGAAGTACCAGCGCGCCGACTGGTCGAAGCGGCCGCTGTCGGACGGGATGAAGGAGTACGCCGCCGGCGACGTCCTGCACCTGCCCGCGCTGTGGGACGAGCTCGCAGAGCGGCTGTACGACGTGGGTCGTGAGGACTGGTACCGCCAGGAGCTGCTGGCCACGATCGATCTGGCGCGGACGAACACACGGCACTGGGAGCGGACCAAGGGGGCAGGCCGGCTCAACCCCGAGGAGCGGTCCACGCTGCACGCCCTCTGGGCTGCCCGCGAGGCCGTGTGCCGGGAGTTCGACATCGCGCCCAACCTCCTCGTCCACGACAAGACGCTCGTCTCCCTCGTGCAGGACCCACCGGCCAGTGCGGACGAGCTGGTCCACCGGGACCCGCGTCGTCGCAACGGCCCGGTCACCGAGCACGCCGACACGCTGTTCGAGGCGCTGCAGCTCGGTGCCGAGGCACCGCCGGAGCCGCGCGAGGCCGGCCGCCGCTGGGACGAGGACCAACGGCACGCGTACGACGCACTGCGCAAGCGGCGCACCGAGCTCGCACACGGCCTCGACCTCGACCCGGGCTTCTGCTGCCCGTCCCGGCAGCTGCGGGCCGCCGTGTCCGCCGAGCCCGAGGACTTCGAGGCGTTCTGCGCCGCGGCGGACCTGCGGCCGTGGCAGGTCGAGCAGCTCGGCCGCGAGCTCTGGGACGTCTACACCGACAACGTGGAGGACTGAACAATGGGTCTCGGCATCGCCGAGTTCGGCATCGTCGTCATCGGGCTGCTCTTCTCGCTGCTGCCCATCGCCGTGGCCGTCTGGGCCATCGTGATGATCTTCCGCCTGAAGGGCCAGGTCGAGACGCTCGAGCGCCGTGTCGCCAGCCTCGAGGGGCCGCCACCCCCCACGGTCTGAGACCACGAACCCGTACCCCGACCGCCGGGTGGCGTCGGGGTGCGGGCTCAGGCGCAGCCGATGAGGTCGACCGGAGGCTCGAGGTGGTCGGGCGGCGGCGCCAGCGGCGGCGCAGCCCAGTCAGGCAGGACGGACGGGTCGCGGCGGGGCGGCGGCCGGGCACCGATGGGCATGGTCCCGATCTCGGTCCCGGTCCGGCTGTTGGTCCACGTCACGAGCCCGGTCTTCGGGTCGAGGTGGATCTGCCAGCCGAGCCGGTGGACGTACCGGAGGTGATGGAACGAACAGAGGCCGATGAGGTTGTCGACGGCGTGGGTGCCGCCGCGGGCACGCGGGACGACGTGGTGGACCTGCATGCGGGCCCGTCCGCAGTCGGGGAACCGGCAGCCCCGGTCCCGCCGGAGCACGGCGCGGCGGACCCTGGTGGGGACGTCGTCGGCGTCCACCGCGAGCTCGTCCAGCGGCCGGTGACCGTCGCGCAGCGCGATGACGTGGTCGGCCTGATCGGCGAGCGTCGCCAGCAGCCGCTGCGAGACCGGGATCATGCGCCGGTTGGTGCCGACCAGCCGCAGCATCTGGGCGAACCGGTCGACCGTGGCGTCCGCCACGTCGACCTGCCACACCACCGTCGGCCGCGCCGGCCGGCCATCACCCAGCTCACCGGCCAGGAACGCCTCGGCGATCCGGACCGACGCACGGGCCCGGGCCCGCTGGACACCGAGCTCGGCCACCTCTGCCGGGTCCGTCTCGGCGTCCATCGCTGCCATCTCGGTGTCGAACCCGACCTGGTCGAGGAACTTGCCGATGAACCCGCCGCCGTCGAAGTCCTGCTGCGCCACGACCCGCTCGCCTGCGGTGCGGCGTCGTTCCTGCCGGCTGCGCCACCCGGGCGCCTTGAGTTCTTCGACCAGGAACTCGACCTGCACGACCCAGCTGTGCAGCCGCCCCTCGTGGGCGAGCTGCTCCGCGAGTGACGCCCCTTCCGCGTCGAGCCGCGCGAGCAGCTGACCGTTGTGGGAAGAGGTGGCAGTGACGAACCCGGCGAGCTGGTCGAACCCCAGGACCCCGGCCGCGAACAACCCTGCGACCTCCGGCACCGCCGGCAGCCTGCGTGCCACCGCAACCAGCCGCCCGGCCAGCGGCCGCGGGAGGCCGGCCTCCCACACGAGGTAGTCCTCCACAGTGCAGCCCGCGGTCGCGGCGGTGCCGCCCCACCGCAACGCCTCACAGGTCAGACGCAGCAGCCGCGCCGTCTCCACCTGCCACCGCGCCGCCGACTCCTCGATCGCACGCAGCGGTGAGCCGTCGGCCGCCGTTTCGGGGCCGCCGTGGTCCGGCTGGTCAGGGCTCGAGCGCATGACCAGAACATACGAACGACCTGTGACACCCACCCGACCAGACCCAGCCAGCCTGTGGACAGGTGCGATCGTGTGAAGGATGCCTGAAGGGTCGCGCGCCACGGTCCCGTCACGCACACAGGAGTGGCAGGATGCCCGCAGCAGCGAGGACACATGTGACCGACACCGACGGCCTCGCCCACTACCGGGGCTTCATCGCCGACAGCGCACGCTGGTGGCAGTTCGAGCTCCGCCCCGGCGACGTGGTCATCACCGTGCCGTCGAAGTCCGGCACGACGTGGATGCAGACGATCGTTGCGCTCCTCCTGTTCGACGGCGTGCCCGCCACGCCCGTCAACGAGCTGTCGCTGTGGCTCGACGTCAACCTCCGCTCCGACGAGGAGACCTTCGCACGGCTGGCCGCCCAGGACCACCGGCGGTTCATCAAGACGCACGTGCCACTGGACGGCCTCCCCCGCCACCCGGAGGTCACCTACGTCACGGTGGGTCGCGACCCCCGGGACGCGTTCGCGTCCATGCGCAAGCACGACGCCAACCTCCGTGCCGACGACCTCCGAGCTCGTCGCACCGCAGCTGTCGGCGACGCCGACCTCGCCGGGCTGGACAACCCATGGCCGGAGACCGAGGATCCGCACGAGCTCGCGACCGCCTTCATGGAGCTGCCGCGCTGGCGGTCACCCGCGGACGTCAACCTCGCGAACGTCCTCCACCACCTGCGGCTGGCCTGGGACGCACGGAACGACACGCACCACCCCCTGTTCCACTACGCCGACCTGAAGTCCGACCTCCCGGGCCAGATGCAACGACTCCGTGACGCGCTCGGTGTCGACCTGTCGGACGAGCGTGTCACCGAGCTCGCCGACCTGGCCACCCTCAGCGCCATGCGGGAGCGCGCACACACGGCCGCTCCCGAGGTCGACTCCGGGACGTGGAAGGACGTCACCGCCTTCTTCCGCGCCGGACGTCACGGGGACGGTGCCGCACTGATGACGCCCGCCCAGCTCGAGCGCTACGAGCAGCGCTGCGAGGAGCTGCACGGAGACGACCCCGACTTCCTCGACTGGGTCCACCACGGGAGCCCCTGACGCGTGGACACCTGTGACAGAGGCGGGGCGAGGCGAGGAG
>JBFKQZ010000217.1:0-5423 GCA_041627475.1 Nitriliruptoraceae bacterium
GACGACCTCTTCGAGCCGTTCGTGAGCGCCGACCCGAACGTCCAGGGGACCGGTCTCGGGCTGCACATCATCGCCTCGATCGCCGAGCGGCTCGGTGCCGAGCTGACCGCGGGGAACGCTGACCACGGCGGTGCACGCTTCGAGCTCCGCTTCGCATGAGCGACGCCCCGGCACGGGGCCGGGGCGTCGTCGTGGTGCGTGGTCGGGTCAGCGACCGCGAGCCTGCGCTCGCTCCTGTGCTCGGGCTGCGGCCTGGGCCGGCAGCGCCGAGGTCTCGGCGTCACCCGCGACCGGGTACGCGGCCTCGATGTCGGGGTCCAGACGGAGGAAGAAGAGGCCGTCCTCGGTCGCGGTCACGGCGAGCGTGCCCGACTCGAAGTACGGGTAGTTCGACCAGGTCCCGGCGAAGACGGCGCCGTCACAACGGACGTCGTCGAAGGGCACCGGGAGACCGGTGCAGTCCGGGTAGATGTCGAACTGGGCGACCATCTGCAGCGACTTGGTGCCGTCCTCGGCGACCACCGGCTCCTGGTCGAAGACCTGGAGGCCCGCCGTGTAGTTGCTCTGGAAGAGCAGCCCGCGGTGGGTGTACATGTTGTGGTCGATGTTGGTGCCGCCGGGCTCGTTGATGAAGTCGAGCTTGATGTCGTCCAGGTCGGACATGTCGTAGACGAAGGTGCGGGTCGGACGGGTGCCGTTCTCGTCGAGCTCGTCACCGTGGAAGTACAGCGTCTGGTCCTCGGACATCCAGCCCTGGTGGCTGTAGGCGACGTCCGGGTACAGCGCGGCGCTGTCCTCGGCGGTGGCGGTGTCGAAGATCGTCTCGGGCGCGGTGGGGTCGGTGACGTCGACCCAGGCGACGCCGTCCTCGTGGGCCGTGACGCAGATCGAGGCGCCCTCGTAGTCCTCGTCCGGACCGATGTAGTCGGCGCAGTGCGCGTCGTGGACGTAGCCCTCCTCGGCGTGGCAGCCGAGGTAGACCGGGACGAGCGGGTTCGAGATGTCGACGGCGTGCAGACCGGCGTTGTCAGTCGCGCGACCCGAGGTCGTGCAGATCGAGCCGATGCCGAGCGCCTGGCCGGAGCCGACGAGGTAGAGCATGTCCTGGGCGGGATTGATCACGACGTTGTGGGCCGTGAGGTCCAGCGGGTAGGTCACGACCGGGAGCGGCACGGTGGTGCCGGCGGGGACCTCGGGGAGCGAGTCGAGGACCGTCAGGTCGAGGATCTTCATGCCCATCGCGGGCGACTCGCTGACGATGTACGCGGTGTCGTTGTTGATCTTGATGTCGAACCAGATCAGCTGCGCACCGGTGTTGAAGACGTGCCCGAGGTACTCGGGGTTCTCCGGGTCGGTGATGCGCAGGACGGCCGCGCCGTTGGTGGCGCCGGCGATGACGTACTCGTCGCCGGTCGCCGGGCTCTCCCAGCCCCAGATGTCGGAGACGCCGTCACCCAGCGCGCCGACGGCCTTGTCGGCGAAGATCGCGCTGTTCGGCACGAACGAGAGCAGGTCGATGTTCTCGCACTGGAAGTTCACGGTGTTGACGGTCACCGAGTCCTCGCGGCCGTCACCGTCGGTGTCCTCACAGTCGTGCGCGCCGACCGTCTCGGTCAGGCCCGCGGCGATGAGCTCGGACTCGAGCATCGTCGCCTTGCTGTCGCCGTGGCTGCGCTGGCCGTCGAAGAGCTGGGCGTTGGTCAGGGGCGCGAAGGCGAGGCCGGCGATGGCCAGCCCGGCCGCGATCGTGTTCCTGGTGCGTGATCGCACGATGGGTCTCCATGGGAGTCGGGGAGGGATGTCCGGACGGCACACGTTTCGATGTGCGCGGGTGCGACTCCTGCAACGATCCGCCCAGCGCACGGTGACGCGGCACGCGATGGCCGTCCGGTCAGGGGGTCGTCGAGCGCCAGCGGGACATATCGTCGCCGAGGACGAGGAGCCACCGTGAAGGACAGACTGCTGCGACTGCCGGTGATCGGCACGGCGCTGCGCATGCAGGAGCGCTACGTCGACGACGCGGCGGACGCGCTGGCCGCCTCGATCGGGTTCTTCGGCTTCCTGTCGCTGTTCCCGCTGCTCGCGCTCGTCCTCGCCGTGGTCGGCAACGTCCTCGGCGACGGCGGCGTCGTCGAGCGGGCCGAGCTCGCCCGGTTGGTCACCGACGCCGTGCCGGGGCTGTCTGCGCTGGCAGGCGGTGACGGCGGCGTCGCGCAGTCCATCGAGTACCTCACCTCCGACAGGGGCCAGCGGCAGCTGTTCGGCTTCGGCACGATCGCGCTCGTCCTGGCCGGCCTGCGCATCGCGAACGGGGCGCAGCAGGCGTGTGCCGTGGTCTTCCGCCGCGACGTCCCCACCGGGATCGGCGCCCGGGTCGGGCAGGTCCGAGCCCTGGTCGTGGTGGGCTTCCTCGCCCTCGCCGGTGCTGCGGTGTCCGGTTCCGTCGGTGTCGACATCAGCAACGGGGTCGAGGCACTCGTTCGGTCCGTGCTGGGGACCGCGCTCGCGTTCGGGCTCGACTTCCTGCTGTTCCTCCTCGCCTACCGCCTGTTCACGCCCGGCGAGGGACCCCGCTGGTCGGTCCTCGTGCCCGGCTCGCTCCTCGCGGCCGCGGGTTGGACCGCCCTGAAGGTCTTCGGTGCGACCTACGTGGCGAACCAGGCCCAGACCGCGAGTGACAACTTCGGCGCGCTCGGGTCCATCATCGGTCTGCTCCTCCTCCTCTACCTCGCCGGGCGCCTCTTCCTCTACGGCGCGGAGCTCGCCGCGCTCCTCGGGCACGTCGACGTCACGCCGACCCAGTCCTCGGTCGAGGAGGAGGCGGTCCGCGTGCCCGTCGTCAGCCCCCGCCCCGCCGAGGACGTCCCGCCGGAGCCGACGGACGCGGCGAAGCTGGCGGTCAGCGGCGTCGCGCTCGGGATCGGCGCCGCCATCCTCGGCAAGGTCCTCGAGGACTGAGCGGGCGCGCCCCGTCGGCCTCCCGGACGACGTAGCGTCGGTGGTGCACCGAGGAGGACCCGTGGACCTGGACCCGGCCCACCGCCACCGCCGCCTGCGGCGCACGCCGGCGCTGCGTGCGGCGCACGCCGAGACGCGCCTGCACCCGGCCGACCTCGTGCTGCCGCTGTTCGTGAAGCAGGGGCTGGACGCCCCGCAGCCGATCGGGTCGATGCCGGGCGTGCAGCAGCACTCGCTGGACTCCGTCGTCGACGAGGTCCGTCGGGCCGTCGACGTCGGCGTGCAGAGCTTCATCCTCTTCGGCATCCCGGCCACCAAGGACGCGACCGGCAGCAGCGGCTGGGACCCCGACGGGCCGGTGCCCGCCGCCGGGCGCGCGATCCGGGACGCCGTCGGCGACGACGCCGTGCTGTGGGCCGACGTCTGCAGCTGCGAGTACACCGACCACGGCCACTGCGGCCCGCTGGACGAGCGCGGCTCGGTCCGCAACGACGCGGCCGTCGAGGGCTACGTCCGCGAGTCCGTCGTCTACGCCGAGGCCGGCTACGACGTGGTCGCGCCGAGCGGGATGATGGACGGCCAGGTCGGCGCGATCCGCGCCGGGCTCGACGACGCCGGCCACGACTCCACGGCGATCGTGGCGTACGCGGCGAAGTACGCCAGCGCCTTCTACGGCCCCTTCCGTGACGCGGCCGAGTCGGGCATGACGACCGGGGACCGGGCGGACCACCAGATGGACCCGGCCAACCGCATCGAGGCCCTGCGCGAGGTGTGGGCCGACGTCGAGCAGGGCGCCGACGTGGTGATGGTCAAGCCGGCCCTGCCCTACCTCGACGTGATCCGCGAGGTCCGGGACGCCGTCGCCGTCCCTGTCGCCGCCTACCACGTGTCCGGCGAGTACGCGATGGTGCAGGCCGCCGCCGAGCGCGGCTGGCTGGACGGTGACCGCGCCATGCGCGAGGCCGTCCTGTCGATCCGCCGCGCTGGTGCCGGTCAGGTGCTCACGTACGCGGCGGTCGCGATCGCCCGGCAGCTGCACGGCTGATGCTCACCCCGGTGCCGCGACGTCCCCTGCCCCGCTGGGTCACCGACGTCCCGCTGGCACACCGGGGGCTGTGGACCGACGACGGTCCGCCCGAGAACTCGCTGGCGGCCTTCGCAGCGGCCCGCGACGCGGGTGTCGGCGTCGAGCTGGACGTGCACGTGACCGCCGACGGCGTGCCCGTCGTGGTCCACGACCCCGACCTCGAACGTGTCGCCGGCGTCCGCGTCGACGTGCGGACGTCGCTGCTGGACGAGTTGCGCGAGCACCCGCTGCACGACGGCAGCTCGGTCCCGACGCTGGTCGAGGTGCTCGACGTCCTCGGCGACGCCCCGGTCATGGTCGAGGTGAAGAACCTCGACCGCGGGTGGGGTCGGGTCGAACCGCCCGTCGCCGGGGTGCTCGACGACCACGGCCGCAACGCCTACGTCGCGAGCTTCCACCCCGGGACCCTGCGGTGGTTCCGGCTGCACCGGCCGCGGGTGCTGCGGGCGCAGACCGCGTCGGGGACGTTCGACGCGCAGGTGCCCGCCGCGGTCGGTCGGGCGCTGTCGTGGATGCTGCTCAACGGGCGCTCGCTGCCGCACCTGCTCAGCTACGACGTGCACAACCTCCGTCACCCGGTCGTGCGGCGGTGGCGGGAGCGCGGCGGCGTCGTGGTCGCGTGGACCGCGCGCACCGAGGCCGAGGTGGCGATGGCGGCAGCGGGCGCCGACAACGTCGTCTTCGAGGCGATCGCCCCGCCCACCTGGCCACCGACCGGCCGGTGACACCGCGGCCGTAGCCTCACGTGCAACGACTGCAGGAGCACCACGTGGACACCAGCCGCAGCGCCGAGCTGTTCGAGCGCGCCCAGCGCGTCATCCCCGGTGGGGTGAACTCGCCGGTCCGCGCCTTCGGGAGCGTCGGTGGCACACCGCGGTTCATCCGCAGCGCGGACGGCCCGTGGATCGAGGACGCCGACGGCAACCGCTACGTCGACCTCGTCAACTCGTGGGGCCCGCTGCCGCTGGGGCACGTCAACAGCCCGGTCTTCGCCGCGGCCGTGCGCGCGATGGGGCACGGCTCGAGCTTCGGTGCGCCGACGGAGGCAGAGGTCCGCATCGCCGAGCTGCTCGTCGACGCGGTGCCGAGCATCGAGAAGGTGCGGCTGGTCTCCAGCGGGACCGAGGCAGCCATGAGCGCGATCCGGCTGGCGCGCGGGGCCACCGGCCGCACCAAGCTGCTGAAGTTCGCCGGGCACTACCACGGGCACTCGGACTCGCTGCTGGTCGCCGCCGGCAGCGGCGTCGCGACGCTCGGCATCCCCGGCACCCCCGGCGTGACCCCCGGCACGGCCGCCGACACGATCATCGTGGAGTGGAACAACCGCGACGCGGGGGCCGACGCGGTCGCGGCCCCCGGCGACGACCTCGCCGTGATC
>JBFKQZ010000218.1:0-5409 GCA_041627475.1 Nitriliruptoraceae bacterium
CATCCGGGTCGTCGACGACCGGCTCGGTCCCGACGGTCAGCGCAGTGGTGTG
This sequence comes from Nitriliruptoraceae bacterium, assembly GCA_041627475.1. Taxonomy (GTDB): domain Bacteria; phylum Actinomycetota; class Nitriliruptoria; order Nitriliruptorales; family Nitriliruptoraceae; genus JBFGFG01. The sequence goes on from JBFKQZ010000218.1 coordinate 53, forward strand.
CAGCGGCGCGGCGCCGCTGGTGTCGCGGTCGAACACGACCCGCAGGTCGTGGGTTCGTCCTGCCTCGACGTCGACCACGACCGAGGCCGACGGTGGACCGAGGATGGCGCCGCCCGGGTCACCGCTCGGGACCGGGACGGTCACGTCACCGACCTCTTCGCCGTCGAGGTGGATGCGGGCACGACCGGCCATGGCACAACCCAGCCGGACACGCCCCGATGTCGACGGCGTCCACCGCGTGGTGACCTCCAGCGTCGCCACGTCCAGGATCGGCGCGTCGCCACCCACGTAGACGAGCTCGGTCGAGAAGCGGTCCTCGGCGAACACCTCGACGCCGTCGGCATCGAGCATCCTCACCCGCGCGCCCGGCTCCCCGGTCACCGGGTTCTCGATCGTGTCGGGGTCCAGCCCCGCGACGCCCTGCTGGGCGACGGCACCGAGCGACCACGTCACCTCGGCGTCCGGGTAGGCGGCACGGATCCCGTCCAGGGGCGAGACGACGGCCGCCGGCACGACGGTCGCGCTGCCGCCGCCCTGGGTGCGGGCCTGCACGGCGTTGTGGCCGATCACCGCCACGCGCCGCACGCTGTCGGGGGCGACGGGCAGGAGCCCCTCGTTGCGGACGAGGACCATCCCGGCAGCGGCGGTCTCGCGAGCGACGGCGCGGCCGTCGACGTCGGAGGGGGCCGTCGGCGGCTCGAAGCCGTCCAGCGCGCCCACGCGGGCGGCGAGCGCGAGGAGGCGCAGCACCTTGCGGTCCACGTGGCCCTCGTCGATGCGCCCGTCGCGGACCGCCGCGACCAGCGCGTCGCCCCAGGGCCCGTCGGGACCGGGCATGACGAGGTCCTGCGACGCCTCGACCGCGGCGAGGCTGCGGACCGCGGTCCAGTCGCTGACGACGACGCCGTCGAAACCCCACTCGCTGTTGAGCGGGGTCTCGAGCAGGTCGTGCTCGGACATGGTGGTGCCGTTCACCGAGTTGTAGGCGCTCATGACCATCCAGGCCCGGGCCTCGGTCACGGCCTCCTCGAAGGCGAGGAGGTAGACCTCGCGCAGCGCGCGCTCGGACACCTGTGCGTCCAGCGTGAAGCGCTCGGTCTCGGAGTCGTTGGCGACGTAGTGCTTCGGCGTCGCACCCACCCCGTTGTCCTGCAGCCCCCGCACGACCGCGGCCGCGAGGTTCGCGGTGAGGAGCGGGTCCTCGCTGAACGCCTCGAAGTGCCGACCGCCGAGCGGCGAACGGTGGAGGTTGATCGTCGGCCCCAGGACGACGTCGACACCCTTGCGCCGCGCCTCCGACGCCGCCACGGCGCCGTAGCGGTGGGCGAGGTCGAGGTCCCACGACGACGACAGCGCCGTGGCCGAGGGGAGGTTGAGCGACGGCGAGCGCTCGTCCCAGACGTCGCCACGGACCCCGCTCGGGCCGTCGGACAGGACGATGCTCCGCAGGCCGATGGACGGGAGCGGCCACGTGCTCCACATGTCCCGCCCGGTGAGGAGCTGGACCTTCTCCTCGAGCGTGAGCTTGCCCAGCAGCGCCTGCAGCTCGGCGTGGTCGGGGCCGATGGGTGTCGTGGTCATCGTGGGGACTCTCGTGACGGTGGTGGCCACACCGTACCAAGCAAAACCTACCAACGGTAGGTATTCTTCCGAAGGACGGCAGGAGGACGCGCATGGGCAGGTACGCGAAGGGCGAGGAGCGCCGCAGGGCGATCCTGCACGCCGCGCTCGACCTCATCGGTCGCAACGGGTTCCGCAACTCGACGCTCGCCGACATCGCCGACGAGGTCGGCCTGACCAAGGCCGGGGTGCTCCACTACTTCGCGTCGAAGGACGAGCTCTACGCCGAGGTGCTCCGCCTCCGTGACGACCTCGGCACCCCAGCCGACGGCCTCGACCTGGACGACTTCGTCGACGTGATGCGCGCCAACGCCGACGTCAGCGGACTCGTCCACCTCTTCACGGCGGTGGCAGCGGCGGCCGTCGAGCCCGACCACGACGCCCACGACTACTTCGTCGACCGCTACGAGCGCGTGCGGGCGCTGCTCGACGACGCCGTGCGGGAAGCCGTCGCCGACGGCCGGCTCCGGGCCGACCTCGACCCGGCCCGGTTCGCGCGGATGCTCGTCGCGCTGGCCGATGGCCTCCAGCTGCAGTGGCTGCTCGACCCGACGTTCGACATGGCCGACGACGTGGCGACGCTCGTCGCACTCGCAGGACCGGTGCAGCGATGATGCGGGCCGGCCTGACGGACCGCGACCGCCGCGCCCTCCTGGCGATCGCCGGCCAGTTCTTCGTCAACGGCGTGATGCTCGCGTCGTTCGTGGCCCGCGCCCCGCAGATCCGCGACCAGATCGGGGTGACGCTCGATCGGTTCGGACTGCTGCTCACCGTCGCCAGCAGCATCGGGCTGGTCGGCAGCGCCGTCGCCGGCCGGGTGGTCGACCGCTTCGGGACACGCCGGGTCCTGCAGGTGGGCGTCGTCGTGACGACTGCGACCATGCCCCTCATCGGGGCAGCGGACGGGCCGACCGTGTGGCTGGCCGCGATGATGGCCTACATGCTGGCCGACCTGTTCATCGACATATCGATGAACCTCCAGGGCTCGTGGATCAGTGCCCGCCGCCACAGCCCGGTGATGAACCGCCTCCACGGGGTCTGGAGCCTGGGGACGGTCGCCGGCGGGTTCGGGGCCGTCGCCGCGAACGCGGCGGGGCTGTCACCGTTCGCCCACCTCTGCCTCGTCGCGGTGGTGGTCGGTGGTCTGCTCGTGTTCATCACGCGCAACCTGCTGCCGACCGACGAGGAGACCCACGCCGACGCCCCGACGGTCGCCCCAGCGACCGGCCGCGCCCGTGTGCTGCCGATCGTGCTCGTCGCACTCGCGGGGATGTTCGCCAGCGTCGGCGAGGCGGTCCCCGGTGACTGGGCCACGTTCCGGCTCACCGACGACTTCGGCGCCCCGGGGGCACTCGGCAGCGCCGCGTTCGCGGCCCTGACCGTGGGCATGACCCTCATGCGGTTCGGCGGTGACGCGCTCCAGGTGCGACTCGGACGACGGGGGCTGCGACGACTCGCCCTGGCGCTCACCGGCGTCGGCACGGTGCTGGCCACCCTCGTCGGCACCGTCGCGGCTGCGTTCGTGGGCTTCACCGTCATCGGGCTCGGCGTCGCGACCTTCATGCCGACGCTCTACGACGAGGCGGCGCGCCTGCCGGGTCGCCGTGGGGCTGGGCTCGGCGCGATGACCGCCGGCACGCGCATCGCGTTCCTCGGCAGCCCCGTCGCGGTCGGGGCACTGGCGGCCACGTCACTGTCGGTGGGTGACGCCATCGCCGTGCTGACGCTCCCCGCACTGCTCGGCCTCACGGTCGTCAGCGAGTGGACCGACCGCCTCCTCCGGCGACGAGCGGTCGGCGCCGGGACGGCCCATGGCTGAGGAGGCGGCCGGGACCGACGAGGTGCAGGTCAGGGCACCAGGACGTTGACCGGGGTGCCGTCCTCGAGCCGCTGCTCGGCATCGGGCTCATCGAGCCACCGCCCACCATCGACCAGGTAGCGGAAGCGGACCGGCTCGCCAGGCGGCAGCGTGACGGCCACCGACCGGGTGTCGTTGCTGCGACGGCGCAGCGGGTGGGCGTACGGGTCCCAGTCGTTGAAGTCCCCCACGACGGAGACGGGTGCGTCGACCTCGTCGACGGGGATGACGAAGGTGACCTTCGTGGCGGTGCTGGTGCGGGAGCGCTTGATCATGGTCATGCTCGTGCGTCGGGACGGAGGGGAATGGAGGTGCGGCGAGACCGCACCCGCACCACGGTGCCTAGCACGCCGGGCCACCGGCGGCCACCTTCCGGGGCCCGGCGCCCGCACTCGCGACGAGTGACCACCGGGCAGGGTCGTCCCGCCACGGAACACCCGCTGCCGAAGTGCGCGAGCAGCGCTGCAGCCGCCGTGCCGTTGTGAGCGACAGCATCCGGCACCTCCTGAACGGATCCAACCCGCCGTCCCTCGGACGGCCAGCCGGCCGTGCTCCCGCGTCAACGCAGCGACACCCCACTCGCGCGGCGGGCCCGTGCCGACTTCGACGCGTACATCTCCTCGTCGGCGCGCCGCAGCCCGTCGGCCAGGTCACCACGCGCATCGGCGACGCCGACCGACGCTCCGACACCGTGGGGGAGACGGGTGAGGGCTGCCTCGATGCGTCGCCGAGCCTCGTCGAGCCTGACCTGGTCGCCGAACACCACGGCGAACTCGTCACCACCCAGGCGGGCAATCAGGTCCGTCGGCCGCAGGCGGGACCGCAGGGCCTCGGCCACCGCGACGAGCACCTCGTCACCGACGTCGTGACCGAGCTCGTCGTTGACACGCTTGAAGCCGTCGAGGTCGAGGTAGGCGATGGTCGCGTGGTGACCGGCGGCGAACGCTCGCTCGACCACGCGGCGGGCATCGGGCTCGAACCCGCGCCGATTGCGAAGACCCGTCAGCTCGTCGTGCATGGCCTGCGTGACCGCGTCCTCCCGAGCCTGGGCTGCAAGCAGGGCGGCCTCCGCCGCGGCCACCAGCCCGGCGATCGCACCCTGCTCCCGTCTGCCGGTCCCGAGGGGACGCCCGAAGGTGCCGTGCCCGACGTGGAGCTGCCAGTCCCCGCGCAGGACCGGAAGGGAGACCACCGGCGGGTGCTGCCAGGTGGAGGAGCCGCGAAGGAGCTCGACGTCCCGACCGAGCAGTCGCCGGCCTGTCAACGCCACGGCCTCCCCGACCTCGGTGACCGTCGCCGCCGCAGTGGCGGTGGTGGCCAGGTCGAGCAGCCCCGCTGTCACGGTGCGGTGGTGGTGGAGTTCCGCTGAGAGGAACCAGAACGCGAGAACGAGCACCGTCACGACCGCTGCTGGCCACACGACGCCGAACCGCTCCGCAGCGACCACGACGAGTATCGCGCCTGTGATCTCGACCCCTGCCGCGAACGCCGCTGCTCGGACGAAGCCTCGCATCCGATCGACCGACAGCTCACGTGTGTGTGCCACCGTGACCACCACGACGATCGCACCACCGGTGACGGCAGCTCCGAGTCCGGCTGCGACGCTGGCAGCGACGGTGCCCTCGAACTGCGCCGCGGCCAGCGCGGCCACCAACCCGCCGAGCGTGCCGATGGCGAGGTTCACGAGCCAACTGTCGAGCCGGAACGGTGGCCGCTGCACGCCGTCGCCGAGCGCACAGGTCAGGGCGAGGGCGGCGAGTTGTGCGACGCCTGCGAGAACCACCACCGTCGGCGCCGGGAGCAGGACGGCAGCGACCGCCACCCACACCCCCACGAGCAGGATCGTCTGCGTCGAGTCGTCGGTGTCGACCCAGGCCAC
>JBFKQZ010000219.1:0-5384 GCA_041627475.1 Nitriliruptoraceae bacterium
CCCATGGCCGCGCCGACGGGGTAGCTCATCGACGTGGCGCCGTGCTGGTCGTCGAAGCCGCGGACACCGTTGGGCCCGTCACTGAGCCGGACCGACGGCAGACCGACCCGCTCGACGGGCACGGTCGACCAGACGTCCTGCCCGGCGAGCAGGCTGATCTTCTCGTCGAGGGTCAGGGCCTCGAGCGTGCGCGCGACCCAGTCAGCCATCGGTCGTCTCCGTCGCCTCGTAGACGCGCACGTGGTCGATCACGAACTCCTGCGGGAACACGGTGTCCTCGCTCGGCGGTCCGGGCCACTCGCCGCCGACCGCCAGGTTGAGGATGAGGAAGAAGGGGTGGTCGAAGACCCAGTTCTGCGCCCGCGGCAGGATCGAGGGCATGACGGTCGAGTAGTGGACGTCGTCGGCGTACCAGCGGATCCGCTCGGGCTCCCACTCGATCGCGTAGGTGTGGAAGCCGTCACTCGGCGTCGTGTCCTCGAAGCGGTAGCTGCCGCCGATGCTGTCGCCCCCCGAGTACCGGGGGCCGTGCACCGTGCCGTGGACCCGGTTCGGCTCCCGGCCGATGAACTCCATGACGTCGATCTCGCCGGCGTTGGGCCAGCCCTTGAGGTCGAGGTTGGTGCCGAGCATCCAGAACGCGGGCCACATGCCGTCGCCGGCCGGCAGCTTGGCGCGGACCTCGATCCGGCCGTACTCGACCTCGACCTTGTCCCGCGTCGTGATCCGGGCGCTCGTGTAGCGGCACTCGCCGTACCAGCAGCCGTTGCCGTCCGCCGGGGTTCCCTCGGCGGCCGTGATGACGAGGTGACCGTCGCCGTCCAGGGCTGCGGCCTGCCCACCGTCGACGTAGTACTGCAGTTCCTGGTTGCCCCAGCCGTCACCGCCGAGCTCGTGGTTCCACCACTGCTCGTCGGGCGGGCTGCCGGCGTCGCCGTCGAACGTGTCCTCCCAGACCAGCGTCCAGGGCTCGACGTCCTCGGGTTCGTCGGCCGCGGCCGCTTCGGTGGCCTCGGTGTCGGGGGCGACCTCGTCGGTGGTCGAGCTGCACGCAGCGACCACACCTGCTGCCAGGAGCAGGGCGCCGATGCGTCGGATGCTGGACGTCATGGGAGGGCTCGTCGGAGTTCGATCGCGGTCAGCTCACCGGTCCGGCCGAGCAGGGCGGCCGTCTCCTCGGCGGTCAGGGCGTCGCCGTCGCGGCGTTCGACGGTGCCGTCGGCGCGCGTGACGACGACCTCGTCGGTGTCGGCGCGCGTGATAGTGACGGGTGTCGCGCAGACGGTGCAGCGGGCCGTGCCGTCGTCGTCGAGCAGCTCGTCGAGCGGCAGCAGCGGCGGCATCGTGACCAGCCGGCCGCCGGTGAGACGCAGGCCGAGCTCGCCGGAGCGGGCCAGCACCTCCTCCTTGACCTGGCCGGTCATGCCGGGCTGCTGCGCGCCGGCGTGCGAGGGCGAGTGCGAGTAGCAGTCGGTCGGGATCGCCCCGAACGTCGCCGGGTCCTTGCGCGACCCGAGCCCGTCGCGGACGCGGCGGTAGGTGGCCTGCAGCGCGGCGAGGGTCTCGGCGTCAGCGCCGGCGTCGACGGCGCGGTCGTGCTGTTCCTGCACGGCCAGCAGCAGCTTGGAGACCATGTGCCAGTAGACGGAGCCGAGGCCCTCGTAGCCGAACATGCCGCTGGAGCGGCCGGTGAAGGCGTGGTGCTCGAAGAGCTCCTCGTAGACCTCGACGACGGCGTCGACCTCGTCCGGACCGAGGTCGGTCGCGGCCATCGCGCCGCGCAGCACGGTCGCGTTGGCCATGTCGGGCCCGAAGTGCAGGGCGCCGGTGTGGTCCGCCTCGACGATGCCGGGCGGGCCGTCGGCGGCCAGGCGCCGCAGTGCCGGGACGCGCTGCTCCGCGTCATCGCCGATCGTGTTGCCGTCGAGGAAGGCCGGCGGGATGTCCGCCGGGTACAGCAGGAACGTGCCGAGGTCCTTGCGGTGCAGCGTCGAGGCGAACATCGCCTCCACCAGCGCGATGGTGTCCGTCGCGTGCATCGCCGAGGTCGCGAGCACCGCGACCTGCCCCTCGAGCATCGCCGGCAGGTGGCCGACGACCGCCTCGCCCTCGGGCAGCGACAGGAGGTTGTAGCTGTGGACGAGCCCGTCCTCGCGGCGGTTCGCGGCCATCGTCGCGTGCAGGTGCGCCAGCGCGCGCTCGAGCAGCGCGCGGACCGCGTCGACCTCGACCTCCACCTGCGTGGCGTCGAACTGGCCGGCGGTCGCGGCCCGGTAGGCCGTGGCGGCCTGCCCCAGGCGATCCACGACCCGCCGCCGTGCGGCGTCGTCGCTGACCACGGGGTCGGTGTCGTCGAGGACCGCCCGCAGCTCCTCGAGCCAGGCGGCCACGGGGACCGACATCGGCACGACGTCGTCACTGGCCTCGGCCGCGAGCGACGCGACGACGTCGAGGTACCGCTCGAGGTGATAGAGCGTCACCATCGACAGGCCGTAGCCCGCCAGCGCGTTGTTCGCGTCGTTCCACTCGGGGCGCTGGGTGTTCATCCAGATCCCGCCGCCCGGCACGTAGGCCGAGAGCTTGGCGAGCGCCGGGACCAGCAGCTTCTCCAGCATCGTCACGTGCACCCGGTCGCCGTCGAGACCGACGACGAGCTTGCCGTCCGCACCGATCGCCTCGACACGCTCGCCGACCCGGTCGGCGCGGTCCGTCTCGTACGTGATCGTGTCGCGGGGGTCGACGACCATCTGCTCGTGGTCGGCGATGCGGTAGGGCACGTCGGCGTACGTGAACAGCGGCCGCTGCAGCCACGAGGCCATCCCATCAGGGGCCGCGGCGTGCCAGCCCTCGAGGAGCCGCAGCAGGTAGACGATCTGGTGGTCGCCCCAGTAGCCGATGTTGCTCCACGGGTCCTCCGGCTCGGGGACCTCCCAGTCGATCCCGTCGCGGCTGAGCCGGTAGGCGTTGTGGCCGTCGACCGTGGTGGCGTTGACGAACTTGGCGACCACGTGCGGGAACCAGGCCGGGTAGGAGCGCAGCAGCGCCTCCCAGTTCTGGAAGATGTCGCGCCAGTTGCCCTCGTAGGTCAGCAGCTCCTCGCCGTCGTCCCCGCGGACGCGGATCGAGAACCGGTTCCACGGCCGGCTCGGGTCGCCGTGTCGCCGCGAGAACGTCAGCGGCAGGTACTCCAGCACGAGGCGGACGAGCTCGACGTCGCCGGTGTCGTCGGCCCACGCACGCAGGCCGTCGAGGTCCGCCCAGTCGCCCTGCAGCTCGGCGGCGTCGGCCCAACGGTCGTGCACCTCGCGGTTGCGGTCGGCGAGGAAGTCGCGCAGGTCCTTCAGCGGCACCCGGTGGCCGTACGGGAACACGCCGCCACGCATCGAGTTGAACAGCACGTTGGAGAGGTGGTGGGCGTCCGCGGTCGGATCACCCGTGGTCTGGAAGCCGTCGGCGTCGGTGAGGAGGTCGCGCAGGCGCTGGTCACCCGCAGCCACGTCCTCGGCGATCATGTCCCGGGCGTCGTCCCGCTCGGCCGCGGCGACGCGGTCGACCACGTCGGCGTGCCCGATGCCGGTGTCGGCCACCAGCTGCCACGACACGCTGCCGCCGGGAGGCACCGACAGCGTGTCGCGGAGCAGGTAGCTGCCACGGCGCCCCGTCAGCAGGCCGCGCGCCTCGTGGTCGCGGCCGGCGACGGCGGCCGTCCCCCAGCGGCCGGTCTCGCTGCGCTTGTACGCGTCGACGAGGTTCGAGGTGACCTGCTCGGTGTGGGCGTCGACACCGGCGGGCATGACGTCGAGCAGGCCGTCCACGACCTCGAGGTGCGCGCCGTCCCCGGCGACGTCGACGACCTCGGCCGTCCGGACCCAGCCGTGTGAGGGCGCGGGCGTCCACGTCATGCGGAACGTCAGCCCCCAGGCGGCGTTGTGCTCCTCGAGCGTCAGGGCGTTGCCGATGGCGCGCTTGGCGACCGCACGGGTGCAGCCGTCGGCGAGGACCCGGTCGTACGGGCGCCACAGCTCACGGCGTCCCTCGACCGTGCGGGCGAGCACCGTGACCGGACCCGTGATCCCCGCGGCGCGGTGCAGCCGGTCGTCGGTCTCGTAGGGCAGCAGCGCGTGGTCGGCGTCGACGCGCCCGGCCGTCAGGGGGCCGGCGCTGGAGACGAACATCCACAGGTCGGTGTCGGACACGACCGTCATGAGGAACGGCTCCATCCGCTCCACCCGGTCGATGCGGTACCACTCGGCCCCGGCCTCGTCGGTCACGAGGTGTCCGGTCACTGTGTCGTTCGTCGTCACGCCTGGTCCTCCGTGTCACAGGTCTCGGCGTCGGGGAGGAGGTCACCGCTGACCGCCAGCCCGTAGCCGAAGGGGTGGAGTGCACCGTCGCACGCATCCGCCCGGGTCTGCCCCAGGACGTCGGCGCTGACGGGCCACGTGAAGGGAAGTCGACCGGTGAAGGGTTCCGCACCTGTCAGGACGTCGGCCACGCCAGCACCCTCGCTGCCGGGCAGCCACGCCGCGACGACGGCGTCGGCCGCAGCCAGGTCGTCGCCGAGCACGAGCGGTCGCCCGCTCACGATCACCACGACGAGGCGGTCGACCCGCTCGGCGAGTCGTGCCACCACGTCCAGGTCGCTGTCGGACAGACGCAGGTCCGCGTCGTCGCCACGTCCCTCCGCGTACGGCCGCTCGCCGATCACGGCGACGCCGACGGCGGCGGTCTCGTCCTCGAACCGGCCGGTGCGGTTGTAGACGACCTCGCCGTCGACCGCGGCCTGCAGCCCACCGAGGATCGTGGTCCCGGCCGTGATGGGCCCGGTGTCGCCCTGCCAGGCGATGGTCCAGCCACCGGACTGGATGCCGACGTCGTCGGCGGCCGGACCGGCGACGAGCAGCGTCTCGCCGGCCGGGACCTCCAGCGGCAGGGACTCCCCGTCGGTGCGCAGCAGGACCGCGGACTTCGCGACGGCCTCACGCGCCAGTGCTCGGTGCGCCGGGCTGCCGATCTGTGGGACGAGGTCGGCGCCCGGCAGCGGGTCCTCGAACAGGCCCATGCGGAACTTGACCTCGAGGATGCGCGAGACGGCCTCGTCCAGCCGCTCCTGGCTGATGTCGCCCTGTTCGACGGCGCCGCGCAGGGCTGTCTGGAACAGCTCGTACTCGATGGGGACCATCACGAGGTCGATGCCGGCATTGATGGACTGCACGATCGAGCCGTAGTAGTCACCGGGCAGCACCTGGTCGACGGCACCCCAGTCGGAGACGACCATGCCGTCGAAGCCGAGCTCGCCGCGCAGCACGTCGGTCAGCAGGAACTGGTCGCCGTGGACCTTGCCGTTCTCCCACGAGGAGTAGCTGGCCATGGTCGTGATCGCG
>JBFKQZ010000220.1:0-5362 GCA_041627475.1 Nitriliruptoraceae bacterium
AGCGCCACGGTGGCGCGGTCCCGACCGCGCCGGGGGTGCTCAATGCCCGTGGAAGGGCACGCCGGCCACGGCCATGAACGCCTCGCCCATCGCCTCGTAGAGGCTCGGGTGCGCATGGGTGATCGCGGCGACCTCGCTCGGCAGTGCCTCCCAGGAGGTGGCGAGCGCCGCCTCACCGATGATGTCGGTCGCCATCGGGCCGACGACGTGGACGCCGAGCGTGGCGCCGATGCCGTCGGGGTAGGCGGGCGACTCGTCGACCTTCGCGGCGATGACCTTCACGAAGCCGTCGCTGCCGTGGATGATCCCCTTGGCGTTGGCCTTCAACGAGTACTTGGTCGTGACGACCTCGCCGTGCTGCTCCCTGGCCTCGGCCTCGGTCAGGCCGACCGAGGCGACCTCCGGGTGGCAGTAGGTCACACGCGGGGTCTGGACGTGGTCGACGGGCGTCGGCGACAGGCCCGCGATCGCGTCGGCGACCACGAAGCCCTCGGCGAAGGCGGCGTGGGCGAGTGCCAGGGTCGGGCGGACGTCGCCGACGGCCCAGACCCCCTCGACCTTGGTCTGGCCGAGGTCGTCGGTCTGCACGAAGCCGCGCTCGTCGAGCACCCCGGCCTCGGCGGCGCCGGTGTCCTCGGTGCGCGGACCACGACCGATGGCGACCAGCACGACGTCTGCCTCGAGCTCCTCGACGTTGCCGTTGCGCTCGACGATGACGCGGCCGGTGTCGCCGTCCCGGCTGACGCCGACGACCTTCGTGCCCGTGCGCACGTCGATCTTCCGCTTCTTGTAGGCGCGGGCGACGGCCTTGGACGCGTCGGCGTCCTCGAGCGGCAGGACCCGGTCGAGCGCCTCGACGACGGTCACCTCGGTGCCCATCGGCTCCCACATCGAGGCGAACTCCATGCCGATCGCGCCGGCACCGATGATGATCGCCCTCCCGGGTGCCTCGGTGAACCAGAGCGCCTGGTCGGAGGTCTGCACGACCTCGCCGTCGACCTCCCAGCCACCGGGGACGCGCGGGGTCGATCCGGTCGCGAGCACGACGTGGCGGCCGCGCAGCGTCTCCGTGCCACCGTCGGTCAGCTCGACCACGACCTCCTTGACGTCACCGTCCGCGACGGTGAGCCGGCCGTAGCCCTCGACGTACGTCGTGCGCTGCTTCGCGAGCGCGGTCAGGCCGGTGCGCAGCTGGCCCATGACCTGCTCGCGGAACGCGTCCAGCGCGTCGCCGTCGATGCCGTTGAACGTGACGTCCAGCCCGAAGCTGTTCGCGCGCTTGACCTCCTCGAGCACGCCCGCGACGTGGAGGATCGACTTGCTCGGGATGCAGCCGCGGTTGAGGCAGGTGCCGCCCATGGCGTCGGCCTCGACCATCGCGACGTCGAGCCCACGCGCCTCGGCGCGGAACGCGACCCCGTAGCCGCCCGGCCCACCGCCGATGACGATGACGTCGTGGATGGTCTGGTCGGACACGGTTCGGCTCCCGGAAGTCGCTGTGCACGGTTGCCGCGGACGGTACGGCGATGTGCGACCAGCGGCACCCGGAGCGCGGCCCGCGGACGAGCGGCGTGCCGTCCCTCAGACCTCGATGGTCGCCGGGCCCCCCGGCGCCGTGGCGGCCACCGTCACGATCGCGCCGACCGGCAGGTCGGCCCACGCGGCACAGGTGACGATCGGCATCGCCGTGCCGTAGAGCTCCACGGCGGCCAGGGCCCCCAGCGCGACGATCGCGTCAGGGCGCCCGAGGACGATCGCGGCCGGGGCCGTGCCGAGCCGGATCGCCTCGGCCAGGACGCTGGAGGCGCTGGACGAGCCGCGCCCGGCCGCCATGGCGACCACCCGGCCCGTGAGGACGGTCCCGTGCTCCGGGTGGTTGCGGTCGATGATGCGCCCGTCGTGCGCCTCGAACCCGCCCCAGAAGCTCAGCGGTTCGTGCAGCAGCAGGACGGCACCGCTGGCGGTGCCGGGGGTCAGCGTGCGGGCGGCGAGGGTCACGGCGCACCGGGCCCGACGAGCAGGTCGAGGACGGGGTCGGGCACGACGGTGCCGGCGACCGCGCTGTCGACGCAGGCGGCGAGCGAAGCGAAGCGCGCCTCGACCCCGATGTTCCCCGGGGCGTAGTAGGCCCACTTGGCGGAGTCGGTGAGCACGACGCCCGGGCGCGTGGTGTCCAGCACCGGCGTGATGTAGGTGCAGGTGTCGACGACGACGGTGACGCCCGCTGCCTCGAGGTCACCGGCCCACCCCCGGTCCACGACCTGGTCCCAGACGTCGCGCCCGGTGTTGACGTGGAACGGCACCTGCGCTGACCGCCCGGTGTCGGTGAACAGGTCCCGCAGGCGTGCGAACTCGGCCACGGAGAAGTGGGGGGTGCCGACGGCGACCCCGGCGAGCTCGGTCGCGTCGCTGGTGGTCAGCTGGGCGCGCGCGTCGCGCAGCATCGCGGTGGTGACCTCGACGGTGCGGGCGGGTGGTTCGTCGTGGAGCGCCGCAGCAAGCGTCGGCGCCTCCGGTGTGCTGCCGACGGCGTGGAACATCGCGACGCCGCCCGAGGACGCTGCAGCAGCACCGAGGGCCTTGCACTCGTCCTCGCTCGCGTCCGGCAGTCCGACCACGACCGGGACGGCGTCGCCCGTCGTGGCCCCCACGACGTGACCGACCAGTGGGAAGACGACCGCTTCGGCGCGGACCTCGTCCGCCAGACCGGTGCAGTCGAACACGACCTCGCCGCGGCGTGCCTCGTCGCCGTGCAGACCGTGGTCCGGCACGCGTCCGGTCAGGGCGGCGCAGATGTCGATGAAGTCGCCGTACCGCTCGGTCCGGGCACCCAGCACGGAGTTCGCGAAGACGATCGCGTTGGACTCCGCCCAGGCGACGTGCTCGCCGAACGCAGGACGGTCCTGCAGCTGGTACGGCGCACAGGTCCACGTCGGGCGGCAGCCGAGCCGCTCGTAGGCGTCCATCAGCGCCCTGGCGTCCGCGCGGTCCTGCCCCTCCAGACGGACGAGCGCCGGGTGGCGCAGGTCGAGCGAGCTGACGTTGAGCGTCGTCGGCACGACGACCCGTCCACCGAGGTCCGCGAGGTGGCGGGCGAAGTCGAGCCCGGCCTGGCCGTGGAAGAGGCAGCTGTCGATGTGGGCGCGGGTCACCTCGACCAGTCGGGGCGCGCCGACCATGTGCGCGAGCGCCACGACCATCCGCATGGCCAGGGCGGCTGCCTCGCCGGTCGCGCCGTCGAGCACGGCCTGCTCGTCGGGGGTCAGCTCCAGGTCGCTCGCCACCTCAGTCCTCCGCACGGTGTCGCTCGATGCCGTCGAGGAGCAGGTCGAGCATGAACGCGAAGTCGTCGTCCGGCACGGCGTCGTCCGCGTGCAGCATGACGTGTTCGACGGTGTGGGGATGCGTCTCGGCAGGGGTCTGGTCGAGGAACGCCTGCATCGTCGCCTCCGGGTCCTCCAGCCCGATCGTGAACGTCGCCTGCTGGTGCGCGAACCCGACCACGTAGAGGTCGAAGGCGTGGAAGCCGTGGTGCGCCATCCGGGGCGAGAAGCCGCCACGACGAAGGGTCGCGAGCACGTCCTCCATCAAGGCCGTCCGCACCGGCCCCGGGAACGCGCGGTTCCACAGGTCGCTCATCCACTGGTGCTCGGTCAGGACACGGAGCAGGTCGACCGCGATCGCCCGCAGCCGTGGGCGCCAGGCGTCGTCGGCGAGCCCGTCGGTGTCCGGGGCGCGGTCGGCGAGTGCGTGCTCGACCATCGCGGCGTGCACGTCGTCCTTGTCGTCGACGTGGTTGTAGAGGCTCATGGTCCCGCACCCGACCTCGTCGGCGAGTCGGCGCATCGACAGCGCCTCGAGCCCCTCGCGGTCCGCGAACGCCACGGCCGCCGCGACGATCGCCTCGCGGGTCAGGGCTGGACGGTCCGACGTGGGCACGGATGGGGCTCCGGTCGAGGTGTTGACGACGTACAGCGTACGACGTACGGTGTACGCGGCAAGAACGTACGGTGTACGTCAACGGGAGTGCCAGATGGGAGCACAGTGATGGGGACGTCGACGGGAGCAGCGGTGGCAACGATGCAGGCGGTCGTCCGCCACGAGTACGGCGGCCCGGAGGCGCTCGCCGTCGAACAGCGGCCGGTCCCCGCCCCTGGTCCCGGCGAGGTGCGACTCCGCGTCCACGTCGCGAGTGTCAACCCGGCCGACCGCTACCACCTGCTGGGCATGCCTCGCATGATCCAGCTCGTGGACGGGATCCGACGCCCCAAGGACCCCCGTCTGGGGATCGACGTGGCCGGCGTGGTCGACGCCGTCGGCCCGGACGTGCAGGGGTTCGCGGTCGGCGACCGCGTCTTCGGCGGCAGCGGCAACGGCTACGCCGAGTTCGCGACGCTCAGGGCCGGCAACGCGGCGCACGTCCCGGACGGCGTGACCCTGGCGCAGGCGGCGGCCCTGCCGGTGGCGGGC
This sequence comes from Nitriliruptoraceae bacterium, assembly GCA_041627475.1. Lineage (GTDB taxonomy): Bacteria > Actinomycetota > Nitriliruptoria > Nitriliruptorales > Nitriliruptoraceae > JBFGFG01. Next base: position 4,471 of record JBFKQZ010000220.1, read on the forward strand.
ACCACGGCACTGCAGGGGCTTCGGCTCGGTGGGGTCGGTGACGGCGACCGTGTGCTCGTCAACGGTGCCAGCGGTGGGGTCGGCCACCTCGCGGTGCAGCTGGCGAAGGCCATGGGCGCCCACGTCACCGGCGTGTGCTCGACGCGCAACCTCGACCTCGTGCGTGACCTCGGGGCCGACGAGGTCGTCGACTACACGACCACCGACTACGCCGGCCTCGGCGTGCAGTGGGACGTCCTGTTCGACAACCACGGCAACCACGCGCCCTCCGTGAACCGGAGCGTGCTCGTCGACGGGGGGCGGTGGGTGATCGTCAACGGCCCGATGGCGAGCGACCTCTGGGGGCCGATGGGCTACATCGCCCGGGCGTTCGCCGCGACGCTGCTCTCCCCCGTGAAGGCGATCCAGTTCACCGCCTCGGAGACGAGCGAGGACCTCGCGATCCTGGCAGCCCACGTGGCGGACGGCTCGGTCACCCCGCACGTCGAGCGCGAGTTCCGCCTGACGGAGCTCCCGGCCGCCATCGAGCACCTCGCCACGAACCGCACCCGCGGCAAGCTGCTCGTCCGCGTCACCGACGGCGACTGACCCGTCCCCGATGCCTCAGGCGTGGAGGAGGATCCGCGCGGGGTTCTCGCACAGCTCGGCGACGTAGGTGACGAAGCGGCCGGCCTCGCCGCCGTCGCAGACGCGGTGGTCGAACGCCAGCTGGAAGCGGGCGACGCGACGGACCTGGACCTCGTCGTCGACGACCCACGGCTTCTTGCGCGCGAACCCGATGCCGAGGATGCCGACCTCCGGCGCGTTGATGATCGGGTTGCCGTCGTCGTTGCCGAAGAAGCCGTAGTTGTCCGTCGTGAACGTCCCGCCGGTGAGCTCGCCGGGGGTTGCC
>JBFKQZ010000221.1:0-5317 GCA_041627475.1 Nitriliruptoraceae bacterium
AGATCAACGACTACGCGAAGCCGCCGACCTACCGCACCGGCGAGACCGACATCCCCGTCACCCACCCGGGCGGCGACCCGGCCGGTGTCGGCGGCGCGGTCTTCCGCCAGCAGGCCTCCGGCAACGGGCACGCCGAGGTCACGGCCGACGACATGCGCGATGTCGTGGCCGACCGTGCCCCGAGCGAGCCCACCGGCGACCCGCTGCCGGGCGACGACAGCCAGCGCATCGCGCCGGGCGAGTCCGACGACCTGTCGATCGCCGAGGCCGGCCCCGGTGCGCCCGACGCCGACGAGGTCAACGTCCACCCGGCCGACGCCGAGGGCGTCGACGGTGACGTCCCGCCGGACGCGCCGGCGCTGACCACCGAGCCCGGCCCGGACGACCAGCCCGGCGACGTGGGCGTGCTCGGCGACGACCACGACACAGCCCGGCTCGAGGTCGAGGACAGCACCGAGGTGCCCTCCGACGACCCCGAGCTCGAGGACGCCGACGTCCACGCCCCGGGCACCGAGGCCGACGACGAGCAGGAGGACGCCTGATGCCGAAGACCGGACCCGTCTCCCTGATGTCGTCGCGCTACGACATCGAGAACGTCCATGACATCGACGTCTACGAGCAGCACGGCGGCTACGAGGGCCTGCGGATCGCGCTGACCAAGACCAGCGACGAGATGATCCAGCTGATGAAGGACGCGGGCGTCCGCGGCCGCGGCGGCGCGGGCTTCCCGACCGGCCTGAAGTGGTCGTTCATCCCGCAGGGCACCGACCAGCCGATCTACCTGGTGTGCAACGCCGACGAGTCCGAGCCGGGCACCTTCAAGGACCGCCCGCTCATGGAGCGCGACCCGCACCAGCTCGTCGAGGGCATGGTCTGCAGCGGCCTCGCCATCAACTCGGAGTTCGGTTACATCTACCTCCGCGGCGAGTTCGGCTACCTCAGCCGACGCCTGTCGCGCGCGATCGCCCAGGCCTACGAGAAGGGCTACCTCGGCGACGACGTGATGGGGTCGGGGAAGCGCTTCCACCTCTACCTCCACCGCGGCGCCGCCGCGTACATCTGCGGTGAGGAGACGGCGCTGCTCGAGTCGCTCGAGGGTCGCCGCGGCCAGCCGCGCCTCCGTCCGCCGTTCCCGGCGACGCACGGCCTGTACGGCTGCCCGACGACGGTCAACAACGTCGAGTCGATCTCGACCCTGCCGTGGCTGCTGCGCGAGGGCGTCGAGGCGTACAACCAGTGGGGCACCGAGAAGTCGGCCGGCCCGAAGCTGATGTGCATCTCCGGCGACGTCGAGAACCCGGGCAACTACGAGTTCGCGCTCGGCACCCCGATCAGCGAGATGATCGAGGCCTGCGGCGGGATGAAGGACGGCAAGGAGCTCGGGTTCTTCAACCCCGGCGGCTCCTCCACCCCGTTCATGACCCCCGACATGGTCGACACGCCGTACTCGTTCGAGGCCATCCAGGAGCAGGGCTCGCTGCTCGGGACCGGCGCCCTGATGGTCTACAACAGCGAGCGCTGTGTCGTGGACGTCACCTGGCGCTACACCCAGTTCTACGAGCACGAGTCCTGCGGCAAGTGCACGCCCTGCCGCGAGGGTGGCTACTGGCTCAGCCAGGTCATGGAGCGGCTCGAGACCGGCAACGGTCGCGAGGAGGACCTCCAGGTCCTCCAGGACGCGTGCGACAACATCTTCGGCCGCAGCTTCTGCGCGCTCGGTGACGCCCTGACGTCACCGATCGTGTCGGGGCTGAACCACTTCCGCGACGAGTTCGAGGCGCACGTCCGCCTCGGCCGTTGCCCCAAGGGCGTGACCCAGCCCGTCCCGCGGGCCGAGTCCACGCTCACCGCACCTGAGTTCCTGCCTGCCGGTCGCCAGGACCCGCTGGCGGCCGCAGGCCTCATCTGACGTCCCCGACGGTTCGGGAGCCCCCGGACCGCGTCCCTATCCTCACGCCCGGCCGCTGCAGTCCGAGCGGCCACGACCCGGCAAGGCATCCGTGTGAGCGACGACCAGGTCACGCTGACCATCGACGGCGAGGAGATCACCGTCCCGAAGGGGACGCTCGTGATCCGTGCCGCCGAGCAGCTCGGGACGATCATCCCCCGCTTCTGCGACCACCCGCTGCTGGACCCCGTCGGGGCCTGCCGCCAGTGCGTCGTCGAGGTCGAGGGCGTGCCGAAGCCGCTCATGGCCTGCACCGCCGTGTGCACGCAGGACATGGTGGTGAGGACGCAGCACACCAGCGACGTCGCCCGCAAGGGTCAGCAGGGGACGATCGAGTTCCTGCTGGTCAACCACCCGCTCGACTGCCCGATGTGCGACAAGGGTGGCGAGTGCCCGCTGCAGGACCAGGCGCTGGAGCACGGCTCCAACACCAGCCGCTTCGTCGACGAGAAGCGCCGCTACGACAAGCCCGTCGCGGTCTCGTCGCAGGTGCTGCTCGACCGTGAGCGCTGCGTGCTGTGTGCCCGCTGCACCCGGTTCAGCGAGCAGATCTCCGGCGACCCCTTCATCGAGCTGTTCGAGCGCGGTGCGCTGGAGCAGGTCGCGATCTACGAGGACGAGCCCTACGAGTCCTACTTCTCGGGCAACGTCATCCAGATCTGCCCCGTCGGTGCGCTGACGTCGACCGGCTACCGCTTCAAGGCGCGGCCCTTCGACCAGGTCTCGGCCAAGTCGGTCTGCTCCGGCTGCTCGGCCGGCTGCTCCCTGACGGTGCAGTCGCGCCGCAACGAGATCAGCCGCCAGCTCGCGCGGACCAACATGGCCGTCAACGAGATGTGGAACTGCGACAAGGGGCGGTTCGGCTTCACCGGCCTGACCGCGCCGTCGCGTCTGCGCACGCCGAAGGTCCGCCGCGGCGACCAGCTGGTCGAGGCCGACTGGGGCGAGGCCCTCACCACCGCCAGCGAGGCGCTGTCCGCCGCCGTCGAGGCCGGCGAGCACCGCGTCGCGATCATCACCGGCGCCCGTGTCGCCGACGAGGACGCCTGGGCGCTCTCGAAGCTGGCCCGCACCACCCTGCGCACCGACCGCGTGGACAGCCGCGGCCGGTTCGCCGGTGCCGGTGACCTCGGGTCGCTGACGGCGCTGCTGGGTCGGCAGTCGGCCACCTACGCCGACGTCGAGCAGGCGCCGGTCACGCTCGTCGTCGGGCTCGACCCCGAGGAGGAGGTCCCGATCCTCCACCTGCGCCTGCGCAAGGCGTGGCGCAAGCACACCGCGAAGCTCGTCTCGGTGGGCCCGCGCATGGGCTCTCTCGCCGAGTACACGTGGCGCCGCCTCGCGACCGACCCCGACACCGAGGCAGCCGCGCTCGCCGCCCTCGGAGCCCAGCTGGGTGTCGCCGACCTCGGCTCCGACTACGACGCGCCACAGCTCGGCGACGTCGCCGCCGCCGTGCAGGAGGCCGGCGCGGACGCCGTCATCCTCGTCGGCGAGCGTGCGGGCGCGGGCGCACTGGCCGCCGCGGGCCGCATCGCCGACCACCTCGGCGCGAAGGTCGCGTTCGTGCCGAGCGGGGCGGGCACCCGCGGCGCGCTCGACGCCGGCCTGGCCAGCGGGCTGCTGCCCGGTGGCCGCAGCGCCGCCGACGACCAGGACCGCGCCGACGTCGCCGCCGTCTGGGGCGACCTGGTCGACCCCGTGGAGGGCGATCTCGAGGAGCTGCTCACGCGCGTCTCGAAGAAGGACGTCGACGTGCTGTGGCTCGTCGGCCACGACCCGCTGCGCGACGCCACTTCGCCCGAGCTCGTCCGCAAGGCGCTGAAGAAGGTCGGCACGGTCATCGTGCAGGACCTCGCGATCAGCCCCGAGCTGGCCGAGGCCGCCACGGTCGTCCTGCCGGTCACCGCGACCCAGGAGCGCGCCGGTGCCCACACCGACTGGGAGGGCCGCACCGGCACCTTCCGGCGGGCCGTCGACGGGCCCGACCTGGTCCAGGACGACTGGGAGGTCGCGGTCCAGCTCGCCGGCCTGCTCGGCGCCGACCTCGGCTACAACGACCTGGACGGCATCCGCGTCGAGATCGACAAGCTCGGCGTCCGTGCCGAGGCACACGCGTGGCCCGCGGTCGAGGTGCCCGAGCCGCTCGAGGTCGGCGACGACGAGCTGCGGCTGGTGACGCACCCGCTGCTCCTCGACGACGCGCCGATGCTGGCCGGTGCCGACGACCTCATGGCGACGGCCCGCGAGCCGCGCGTCGTGCTCTCGGTGACCGAGGCGGAGGCCCGCGGTCTGACCGACGGCGACCTCGTGACCGTCAGTGCCAAGAAGGCGTCGGTGACGCTCCCGCTCCAGGTCGAGGCCGACCTCGTCGACGGCGCGGTGTTCGTGCCGGCGACCAGCGTCAACGGTTCCGACCCGGGTCGTGAGCTCCGCCTCGCCCGCAACGGCGGCGTGGTCGAGATCGCGCTGGCAGAGGAGGACGACGCATGAGTGACCTCCCCGTCTGGGTGCACCTGCTGCGGGTGCTGCTCGCGTTCCTCGTCTTCCTGCTGACGACGGCCCTGCTGATCTGGGCCGAGCGGCGCGTGGTCTCGCTGATGCAGACCCGTGTCGGCCCCAACCGCGTCGGCCCGCTCGGCATCGGTCAGACGCTGGTCGACGGGCTGAAGATGTTCTTCAAGGAGGACGTCACCCCGCGGATGGTGAGCAGGTTCCTGTTCACGTTCGCGCCGCTGATGACCGTCGTCGTCGGCTTCCTGTCCGTCGCGATCATCCCGCTCGGCGGGGAGGTCACGATGTTCGGCGAGACCTTCGTGCTGCAGGCAGCCGACCTGAACGTCGGCGTCCTGTGGTTCCTCGCCATGGGCTCGCTGCACGTCTACGGCGTCGTGCTCGCGGGCTGGGCCTCGCACTCGCCCTACCCGCTGATGGGTGGCGTGCGCTCGTCCGCCCAGATGATCAGCTACGAGATCGCCCAGGGCCTCGCCGTCGCGAGCGTCTTCATCTACACCGGCTCGCTGACCGTCAGCGACATCATCGCCGGGCAGAACGCCGAGGGTCTGATCGCCGGGATGCCGAACTGGTACGTCCTGCCGCTCTTCCCCGCGTTCGTCGTCTTCCTCGTCGGCTTGGTCGCGGAGGCCGGCCGCCCGCCGTTCGACCTCCCCGAGGCCGAGGGCGAGCTCGTCGCCGGGTTCCTCACCGAGTACTCGGGCCTGCGCTTCGGCATGTTCATGCTCGCCGAGTTCATGAACGTCGTCACGATGTCGGCGATCATGGTCACGCTGTTCTTCGGTGGCCCGCTCGGCCCGACGTTCGGTCTGGAGAACATCGACGGCTGGTTCGGGGACATCGTCCCGGGCCTGC
>JBFKQZ010000222.1:0-5233 GCA_041627475.1 Nitriliruptoraceae bacterium
CGTGGGTCGCCCGGGCCCGGGCGCTCGCGAACAGCGGCGCCGCGACCGCGGCGAGGTCGTCCGCCGCGTGCGCACGCTCCACCGCGGCCGCCACGACCTCGGCGGTCGAGACGTCACCGGCGGCGATCGCGGCGGCCGTCGCCACCGCGTCCCACGTGCGCAGTTCCTCCACCGAGCCTCCAGTCCGAGCGGCGACGAGCCTACGACCCCGGTCGTCGGGCAGACTCGGATGCCCCCGACGCCGTGTCGGGGTGCACCCGACCGCGGAGGACGACATGCAGGACGCACCTCGGGCGGTCGTCGTCGGCGCCGGCGTCATCGGCTGCACGACGGCGCTCGCACTCGTCGCCGACGGCTGGGAGGTGGACGTCCTGACCGCCGAGGACCCGCGCGCGACGACCTCCGCCGTCGCTGCGGCGTTCTGGTACCCGTACCTCGTCGACGACTCCCCCACGACCGAGGCCTGGGGACGCGCGACCGCGGAGCGCCTCGCCGCGCTGACCGCGGTGCCGGGCGCCGGGGTCGCCGCCCGCACGGTGCACGAGCGGTTCCGCGAGGCGGACGTCGAGCCGGGCTGGCGGGCGACGATGCCCGACGCAGCGCGTGAGACCGGGCTGGACGCGCCCTTCCTCGACGGCTGGCGCTTCACCTCGTGGGTCGCGGCGATGCCGACCTACCTGACCTGGCTGCTCGCACAGCTGGCCGCCGCGGACGTCCAGGTCGCGCAGGTGCTGCTCGACGACCTCGACGACGCGTGGCGGCCGGGGGTCGACCTGGTCGTGGACTGCGCCGGCATCGGCGCGCGGGCGCTCGCCGACGACACCACCCTCGTCCCCGTGGCAGGACAGGCGCTGCTCGTGCGGACCGAGGACCTCGCCGCGCCGATCGAGGCGGTGTGGCTGGACGCGGCGCACCCCGACGGCCCGGCCTACGTGGTCCCGCGGGGCGACGGGACCGTGCTGTGCGGCGGGACGTCGGTCGAGGGCCAGGCCGACCGCACGCCGGACCCGGCCGTGACCGAGGGGATCATGGCGCGCTGCCGCGACCTCGTCCCGGCGTTGGAGGGCGTCGAGCCCTTCGCCGCGGGCGTCGGGCTGCGACCCACGCGCCCGACGGTGCGCCTCGAGCTCGGACCGGGCCGCGACAGCCTGGTGCTGCACCACTACGGCCACGGCGGCGCCGGCCTCACCCTCTCCTGGGGCAGCGCCGCCGACGCCGCCCTCCTCGCCCGCAACATCAAGGGCTGACCACACCACATCGCGTGTGTGGCTGCCCCGACATGTCGGGCGAGCCACTCACGCGATGGGTCAGGGGCGGAGGAAGCCCATGGCGTCGTAGGCGCGGTCGAGCACACCGGCGGCCTGCTCGCGGGCCTTGGCTGCCCCCGCGGCGAGCAGGCGCTCGACCTCGGCCGGGTCCCCGGCGAGCTCGTTGTAGCGCTCACGGATCGGGCGGAGCAGCTCGACGACGACCTCGGCCGTCTCGACCTTGAGCGGGCCGTAGCGGTCGCCGGCGTGGGCCGCCGTGACCTCCTCGATGCTGCGCCCGCTGGCAGCGGCGTTGACCTCGATCAGGTTGGCGAGTCCGGGCTGCTCGGCCCAGTCGTAGTTCACCTCGGCGACCGAGTCCGTCACCGCCGACTTGAACTTCTTCTCGACCTGCTTCGGCTCGTCGAGGACGTAGACGATCCCCTTCTCCGACGAGGTGGACTTGCTCATCTTGTTCGTCGGCTCCTGCAGGTCCATCACCCGTGCCGCGGCCTCGGGGTGGATCGCGCGGGGCAGGACGAAGATCGGGTCGTCCTCGTCGCAGAAGCGGTGGTTGAACCGCTGGGCGAGGTCACGCGCGAGCTCGATGTGGTGGCGCTGGTCCTCCCCCACCGGGACCTCGTCCGCGTCGTGCAGCACGATGTCGACGGTCTGCAGGACGGGATAGGTGAACAGGCCGGCGGTGACCTGGTCGCCGCGCTCGGTCGCCTTCTCGGACTTCTCCTTGAACTGCGGCATGCGGCCCAGCTCCCCGAACCCGGTGATGCAGTCGAACAGCCAGGCGGCCTGTGCGTGCTCGGTCACGTGGCTCTGGACGAACAGGGTCGAGCGCTCCGGGTCGATGCCCGCCGCGAGCAGCACCGTCGCCATCTCGAGCGTGCGACGACGCAGCTCGGCCGGGTCGTGCCCGTCGGTCACCGCGTGCAGGTCCACGATGCAGTAGGTCGCGTCGTGGGTGTCCTGCATGCCGACCCAGTTCACGATCGCGCCGAGGTGGTTGCCGAGGTGGAGGTCACCGCTGGGCTGGATGCCGGAGAACACGCGGGGCACGGGGAGGTCCTGGGTCGGGTCGTCGTGGAGGCTACGTGGCCGGCGTCACGGCGCCCACGTCACGCATCCTCTCCGCGGTTGCGAGGCACGTACCGACCGACCCTCCGACCACGACAGAAGGTGCACCTCATGGGTCTCATCGGTTTCCTCGTCGCGGGCCTGATCATCGGCGCGCTCGCGCGACTGTTCAAGCCCGGTCACCAGAGCCTCTCGGTCCTCGCGACGCTCGGGCTCGGTGTCGCTGGCTCCGTGATCGGTGGCCTCGTCGCGAACCTCCTCGGCACGGGGTCGATCTTCGAGCTGAACGTGCTCGGCTTCGTCGTCGCCGTCATCGCCTCGGTGCTGCTGATCGGTGTCGCGGAGTCCATGAGCAGCCGGAGCCACCAGCGTTCCGTCTGAGCCCATCCGGCCCCGTGGCGGCGCCGTCCTCCCCGGGCGGCGCCGTCGCGCGTCCCGCAGCACCGACGCGCGACGTGGCAGGGTGTGCACCACACGCGACAACGGGAGGTCGGCGTGGAGGGTGGACTGGTCGCCGAGGTCGTGCTGCCGCTGGCGATCTTCCTCATCATGGTCTCGCTCGGCATGGCCCTGGTGCCGGACGACTTCCGTCGGGTGCTGGCCGCGCCCAAGCAGGTCGCCGTCGGGCTGCTGTGCCAGCTGGTGCTGCTGCCCCTGCTGGGGTTCGCCGTCGCCACGGCCTTCGACCTGCCCCCCGTCTTCGCGGTCAGCATCGTGCTGCTGGCGGCCGCACCCGGCGGGACGACGTCGAACCTCGTCGTCCACGCCGCCGATGTCGACCGGGCGCTGTCGGTCACGCTCACGGCGCTGTCCAACTCGGTGGTCTGGCTGACCATGCCGTTCCTCCTGGACCTCGGCTTCCGGACCTTCGCTGACGAGGGCGTCGTCATCGACTTCCCCGTCGGCGAGGTGATGCTGCAGGTCGCCGCGCTGACGATCGTGCCGGTCGTCATCGGCATGACGATCCGCAACCGGGTCGCCGACTGGGCGATCCGGGTCGCGGACCGCTCCAAGGTCGCCGCGGGCGCGTTCCTGGCCGTCGTGATCGTCGTCCTGCTGGTGCAGGAGTGGGACCTCGTGGTCAGCGACGGCCCGCGCTTCGCGCCGGCGTTCATCGTGCTCAACGCCGCGGCGCTCGCGGTCGGCTACGGCGCCGCGCGGCTCGCCCGGATCGCGTGGGACCAGGCGCTGACGATCTCGGTCGAGACGGGTCTGCAGAACGCCACGCTGGCGATCACCATCGCTATCTCGGTGCTCGACGACGGCGACCTCGCCATCATCCCGGGGCTCTACGGCGTCTGGATGCTGGCGACGGGCTTCCTCTTCGCGATCTGGCTGGCCCGGCACGAGGACGCCGCCCACCACCCGCGCTCGACCGCCGTGACCTGACCGGGGGCTCGGTCGTGGTGTGCGGTGGCAGGTCCCCACTGCCACACTCGACACCCCGCCGAACGGTGCCACGGTGCTCGCAACCGCCTCCGCCGCCGCGACCGCGACCGACTTCCTGATCGCGCGCAACCAGATGGCGCTGTCGCTCGGCTGGCACATCATCATCGCGTGCTTCGGCGTCGCCTTCCCGCTGCTGATCTGGGTCGCCCACCGACGCGGACTGCGGGGTGACGAGGACGCCCTGCTCCTGGCACGGCGCTGGTCCAAGGTGGCGCTGGTCCTGTTCGCCGTCGGCGCGGTCTCCGGCACGATCCTGAGCTTCGAGATGGGCCTGCTGTGGCCCGGTCTGATGGAGCAGTACGGGGACGCGATCGGGCTGATGTTCGCGTTGGAGGGCGTCTTCTTCTTCCTCGAGGCGATCTTCCTCGGGATCTACGTCTACGGCTGGGACCGGCTGCCGACGCAGTGGCACCTCCGCGCGCTGTGGCCCGTGATCGCCAGCGGGACACTCGGCACGTTCATGATCATGTCGGTCAACGGCTGGATGAACGGTCCCGAGGGGGTCGAGGTCGTCGACGGCATCGTCACCGAGATCCGCCCGTGGGACGCACTGCTCAACGGCCCCGTGCTGACCACCTTCCCCCACATGTGGCTCGCCGCGTTCATGGTCGTCGGGTTCACCGTCGCCGGTGTCTACGCCACGGGGCTGCTGCGCGGCCGCGACGACCGCTACCACCGCCTCGGCCTGGCCATCCCGCTGGTCGCTGCCCTCGTCGCGGCGCCGCTGCAGCCCCTCGTCGGCCACGTCGCCGGGCAGCGGGTCGCTGCGGAGCAGCCGGCGAAGTTCGCCGCGATGGAGGGGCTGCCCGAGGGCGGCCCGCGGGCGCCGTTCGACATCGGCGGCGTGTGGGACGAGGAGGCCGAGGAGCTCCGCGGCGCCATCGAGGTGCCGATCCCGGGCCTGCTGTCGTTCCTCGCCACCAACTCGTTCGACGGTGAGGTCGTCGGCCTGCGCGACATCCCCCGCGACGAGCGGCCGCCCGTGAACATCGTCCGCTTCTCGTTCCAGACGATGGTCGGCATCGGGACCCTGCTCGCCGGCCTGTCCCTGCTGCTGGCGTTCCTGTGGTGGCGACGCCGCGAGGTCCCGACCGACCGGTGGGCCCTGCGCGCGCTGGTGGTGTCCGGACCGGCGTCCGTGGTCGCGCTCGAGACCGGGTGGATCACGACCGAGGTGGGCCGCCAGCCGTGGATCGCCCACGAGCTCATGCGCACCACCGAGGCCGTCACCGACACGCCCGACCTGTGGATCGGCTTCGCGATCCTCGTCGTCGTCTACACCGCGATGACGATCGGCACGGTGGCGGTGCTGCGCGGCATGAGCCGACGGTGGCGCGACGGCGAGGACCCGGGGCCGGTCTACGGCGAGGACACGACCGTCGGGGGGCGCGCATGAGCGTCGTCGACGGCGTGGCGGCGGTCCTGTTCTCGGGCGTCGTGCTGTACGC
>JBFKQZ010000223.1:0-5200 GCA_041627475.1 Nitriliruptoraceae bacterium
CCGGTCGAGCTGGTCATCGAGTACGGCTCGGTGCCCGGCCCCTGGCGCCACGTGCGGGTCGGCGTCGAGCTCGTCAGCGACGAGGACCCGATCGCGACCGCGGTCGCCACCGCCCGGGACGCGGACGCCGCCGTCGTGGTCGTCGGGCTCGGTGACGAGTGGGAGTCCGAGGGCCACGACCGGCCAGACCTGCGCCTCCCGCGGGACCAGGACGAGCTGGTCCGTGCCGTCGCCGCCGTCCAGCCGCGCACGGTCGTCGTGATCGCCGCCGGCGCGCCCGTGGAGGTGCCGTGGGCCGACGACGTGGGCGCGATCGTCCACGCGTGGTACGGCGGCCAGGAGGTCGGCCACGCCGTGGCCGACGTCCTCCTCGGTCGGGCCGAGCCCAGCGGCCGGCTCCCGGTGACCTGGCCGGCCGACTCGCGTCAGCACCCGGGCCTCCTGAACTTCCCCGGCGAGGCCGGCGTCGTGCGCTACGGCGAGGGGATCCACGCCGGGTACCGCGGCTTCGACAAGCTCGGGCTCGAGCCGGCCTTCAGGTTCGGGCACGGTGGCTCCTACACGACGTTCTCGTTCGGCGACGTCACGACCACCCCGGACCGTGACGGGCTGACCGTCCACGTGCCGGTGCGCAACACCGGCGAGCGCGACGGCGTCGAGGTCGTCCAGGTGTACGCCCACGGCATCGGTGATGTCGTTCGACGCCTCGTGGGCTACGCGCGCGTCGAGGTCGGCGCCGGGGCGACCACCACCGTCGACGTCCACGTCGGCGCAGACCGACTCACCCACTGGGACCCCGGCGACCATCGCTGGGTGCCCGCCAGCGGCGACCTGACCCTCGAGGTCAGCGGCGTCGCCGGTACCGCCACCACCACCCACCACCTGCCGTCGCAAACGGCGACGTCCACCGACGACTGAGGAGCAGGACCATGGCACAGATCACGCTCGAGGGCGTCGGCAAGATCTACCCGGGTGGGACCCGGGCGATCCACGACGTCTCCATGACGGTCGAGGACGGCGAGTTCGTCGTGCTCGTCGGACCCTCCGGCTGCGGCAAGTCGACGCTCCTGCGCATGGTCGCAGGGCTCGAGGAGATCACCGAGGGGGAGATCCACATCGGGGACCGGCTCGTCAACGGCGTGCCCGCCAAGGACCGGGACATCGCGATGGTGTTCCAGAACTACGCGCTGTACCCCCACATGTCGGTCGAGGACAACGCCGCGTTCGCGCTGAAGCTCCGCAAGATGGAGAAGCAGACGATCAAGGAGCGCGTCCTCGAGGCGGCCAAGACCCTCGACATCGGCGCGCTGCTCGAGCGCAAGCCCGGTGCGCTGTCGGGCGGGCAGCGGCAGCGCGTCGCCATGAGCCGCGCGATCGTCCGCGAGCCGTCCGCCTTCCTCATGGACGAGCCACTGTCGAACCTCGACGCCAAGCTCCGCGTCCAGATGCGCGCCGAGCTCGGCCGCCTGCACGCCCGCCTCAAGACCACCACGCTCTACGTCACGCACGACCAGGTCGAGGCGATGACGATGGGCGACCGCGTCGCGGTGCTGCGCGCGGTCAACGACACGTCGGCCTCCAACCTCCAGCAGCTCGCGCCGCCGAAGGAGCTCTACGACCGTCCCGCGAACCTCTTCGTGGCGGGCTTCATCGGCTCGCCGTCGATGAACTTCGTCAACGGGCGGATCACTGCGGACGGGCCGCGCACCTACGTCGAGTTCGCCGGGGAGAAGCTGCGCCTGACGCAGTCGTACCTCGACGCCAACCCCGGCATGGCCGACTACGCGGGGCAGGACGTCGTGCTCGGGTTCCGCCCGGAGTCCTTCGAGATCCTGCCGGCCGTGTCGTCTGACGTCGACACCGACGAGCGCGTGCTCGACGTCAAGATCGAGCTCACCGAACAGCTGGGCTCCGAGGCGTTCGTCCACTTCGACGTCAACTCGCCGCCGGTGGTCACGCCGGAGCTCGCCGAGCTGATGGCCGAGGACGGCACCGACGTCGAGTCGCTGGGCCAGACGACCGCGTTCACCGCGCGGATCGACCCCTGGCACGCCCCGGAGGCCCCCGCCGCGGCCCGGCTCTTCCTCGACACCGACCGGATGCACGTGTTCGACCCGGCCACCGGTGCCGCCATCCACTGAGGTCTGATCGTTCCTCCAGGGGGGCACCTCTCCGTCAGCCGACGGAGGCCACCCTGTGGGAACGACGACCAAGGAGCGCGACAGCCCCGCCGTCCAGGCGACCGAGACCGCGCGAGCACGCCCCGACGACCGGGAGCGCCACCCCGACGACCTGATCCGTGTGGTCGTCGGGACGCTCGGCTTCGGGCTGATGACCCTCCTCGCGGTCGCCGACGACGAGGTCGACGCGCTGGAACAGGCGATGTTCCGCGTCTTCAACGAGCTGCCCGACGTCGTCGAACCGATGCTCTGGCTGGTCATGCAGCTCGGCAGCATCGTGGCCGTGCCGGTCGTGGCGCTGGTGCTGCTGTGGCGCAACCGGCGACCACTGGCGCGGGACGTCGCGCTGGCCGGCGTCGCCGGTTGGCTGCTCTCGTTCTGGGCCAAGGAGCTGATCGGGCGCGCCCGTCCCGGGGACCTGTTGGCCGAGATCGTCATGCGCGGCGGCCACGCCGGGCTCGGCTACCCCTCGGGACACTCGACGGTCGCCGCGGCGATGGCGGCCGTCATCGCACCCCACCTCCCGACACGAGCCCGCCGCGCGCTCTGGGCCGCCGTCGGCCTGGTCGGCATCGGGCGGCTGTACGTCGGCGCCCACCTCCCGCTCGACGTGCTCGGTGGGTGGTTGCTGGGCTGGGCAGTCGGCAGTGCCGTGCTGCTGCTGTTCGGCTCACCCGTCGGAGTGCCAGACCTCGACGAGGTCCGTACGCGGCTGCGCAGGGTCGGGATGGCCGTCCGGGACATCGCCTTCGTGGATGCCGACGCGCGCGGGTCCGCGCCACTCGTGATCACCATGGAGGACGGCCAGACGCTGTTCGGCAAGGTCCTCAACTCGCAGCACCGCTCGGCGGACATGCTGTTCAAGGCCCTGCGCCGCGCCGCGTACAGCCGGGTCGAGGACGAGACGCCGTACGTCAGCGCCAAGCAGCAGGCCGAGCACGAGGTCCTGCTCACCATGCTCGCGCGGGCGGCGGGGGTCCGGGTGACACCGAGCATCCAGATCGTCGCGGACGACCCGTCGGACGCACTGGTCGTGCAGGCGGCGATCGACGGCGTCGGGTTCGACGAGCACCTCGCCGAGCGGGGTGTCAGCGACGAGCTGCTCCGTGACGTGCTCGGCCAGGTCGCGCTGCTCCACGAGGCACGGATCGCCCACCGTGACCTGCGGCCCGCGAACTTCGTCGTGGCCCGCGGCGGCGAGGAGGCGTACGTCGTCGACTTCGGGTTCGCCCAGACGTCGGCGACCGAACGACGCCGTGCGTGGGACGTGGCCGAGCTCCTCGCTGGCCTCGCCCCGCACGTCGACCTCGACCGTCTGGTCACCGAGGCCCGGACTGCCCTCGGCGAGGAGTCCCTCGCCGCCGCACTGCCGATGCTGACGATGTCCGCGTTCTCGTCGGCCACGCGCGACGCGCTGCGCGAGCAGGACGACCTGCTCGAGGACCTGCGGGAGACGGTCGCGGCAGCCATCGGCGTCGACCTCGACGAGGAGGACGACGAGGAGCTGCTGCGGGTCCGTCCGCGCACGCTGGCCATCGTGGCCGTCGTCGGGATCGGCCTCTACGCCCTCTTCCCGCAGCTCTCCGAACTGCCGGACGCGTGGAACGCACTGCTCGACGCCGACCCGTGGCTCCTCCTCGCGGCCGTCGCCGCGTCCGCCGGGACGTACCTCGGTGCGGGCCTCACACTGGTCGGTGCGTCGCCGGCGTCGCTGCCGTACCCCCGGGCGATCACCGGTGCGCTGGCGGGGTCCTTCGCGAGTCGTCTCGCCCCCGGCGGGCTCGGGCGTGTCGGGCTGGACATCCGGCTGATGACCAAGGCCGGTGCGAGCCGCGCCGAGGCCGTCGCCGGCGAGTCCATGCTCAGCCTGTCCGGCGCGATCGTCCACGTCACGGCGATGATCCTGATCGGTCTGCGCTACGGCCGTGACCTGATGGGCAACGCCCTGCCGGACAACTGGACGCTGGTCGCCGGGGCGGTCGTGGTCCTCGCGGTCGCCGGGGTCCTGTCGACGCAGACCGAGAAGGGCCGCGAGCTGCTCGGTCAGGCCAGGGAGGCGCTGCGGACGGCGCGCGAGACCGCCCGCGACCCGGAGCGGGTCGCGATGCTGCTCGGTGGCGCGCTGCTGCTCAACGCGATGTACATCGCCGCCCTGGACCTCTCCGTCACCGCCGTCGGTGGCGAGGTCGGGATCGGGGCGGTGGCGCTGGTCTACCTCGGTGGCGCGGTGTTCACGGCGGTGTCACCGACACCCGGTGGGCTCGGTGCCGTCGAGGCCGCGATGGTCGCCGGCCTCACGTTCGTCGGTGTCGGGTCAGCGGCCGCGGTGGCCGGCGTGCTCGTCTTCCGGCTGCTCACCTTCTGGTTCCCGACCCTGCCGGGCTGGTTCGCCCTGCAGGCGCTGCGCAACCGCGACCACCTCTGAGCGCTCAGTCGTCGGACAGGTCCAGGACGGCGCGGCCGATCGACCCGACCAGCATCCCGGCCGAGCCGATGATGAACAACCAGACCCCGGCGGTCTTCAGCGACTCGAACAGGAAGAAGATCGAGCCCACGAAGAACGAGACGTTGCCGAGCAGGCCGAGCAGGGTGTGCACCCACTCGTAGTCCTGCAGCAGGTCGTCGACGAGTTGGTCCAGCATGTCGTGCCACGGGTCGGGTCCGTCAGCACCGTGTCACGCGCCGGCCGCGGTGATCACCGCGGCCGAGGGGTCGTGAGGCGACCAGTCGTCAGGCCGCGGGCTGCAGCTGGAGACGGCCGCTGTCGTCGACCTGGTCGAACTCGGTGGCGGTGGTGCCGCCGACGCGGAACTGGCCGGACTCGTCGGTCAGCTGGTCCTTGGCGAGCTTGAGCTTGCCGCGCTCCAGCATCCGGTTCGGCAGTGTCTTCGCCGGGATGAACCCCGTGATGCCGTACGCGTCGATGCGCACGAGCAGGCCGGCCGGGGTGAGCTTGCGGATCGTCGCGTCGAGCCGCGGGCGGCGACCGGCGGCGAGCTCGCGCTCGCACCAGAGGCTCC
>JBFKQZ010000224.1:0-5154 GCA_041627475.1 Nitriliruptoraceae bacterium
GACGGTAGCCCCTACCCGGCAGCTCCCACGAGCGCGATGACACGAGCGACGGCCTCGGCGGCCTCCTCGGGCGTGGTGGCGAGGTTGCAGCGGATGAACCCGGGTGCGCCGAACCGCGCGCCGTCCGAGGGCACGACGCCGTCAGGCACCGCCAGGACCGCCATCGGGTCGTCGTCGGGCACGAGCCCCCGCAGGTCGAGCCAGACGAGGTAGGTCCCCTGTGGCCGCGTCACCCGGTCGGCCCCGAACGCGGACGTGAACGCGACGACGGCCGTGTCCACGTTCCGTTCGATCGTGGTGAGCGTCTCCGTGAGCCAGGGCTCGCCCTCACGCCACGCCGCCTGGGCGGCCCGCAGCTCGACCCGGCCGGGGCGCGCCAGGAGCGGGACGGGTCCCGGACCGTGCAGCCGTCGCCACAGCTCGTCGCTGTCGGTGTGCAGGATCGCCGCACCGAGGTCGGCCAGGTTCCAGGCCTTGCTCGTGCCGACCACGGTCAGCGTGCGCTCCATCAGCTGCCAGTCGACCTCGCGAGCGACCGGCTCGAAGGGCACGTGCCGGGCTCCCCCGAGCAGGACGTCGCCCCAGATCTCGTCGGAGAGCACGACCAGCCCGTGCCGGGCGGCGATCTCCGCGACGGCCACCACCTCGTCCTGCCGCCAGACCCGCCCGGTCGGGTTGTGGGGCGCGACCCACAGCAGCAGGCGCGCCTCGGCGCACGCCGCCTCGAACGCCTCGAGGTCGATCTCCCACGTGCCGTTGCTGCGCACGAGGTCCACGGCCAGGTCACGACGGTCGCTGGCGGCGATCGCGTCGACGAGCGGCGGGTAGGTCGGCCGCAGCCGGACGATGCCATCGCCGGGCGAGCTCGTCCTGACCATGGCGAACGCGAGCGCGGCCGAGACCGACCCGATCGGCAGGCAGCGATCGACGTCCATCACCAGACCGTGCCGCCGCCACCAGCGCGCCCCTGCCTCCAGCATCCCGCGGGTCAGCGCACTGCCGGCGTAGCCACCACCGCGTCGGACCTCGTCCAGCGCCGCGTCGACGACGACCGGAGGTGTCCCGAGCTCCATGTCGGCGATGCTCGTCGCGATCGCGCCGGCCGGCACGTCGTCCCACTTCGCTCCGCCGCGCCTCATCGGAACCCCGGTGCCAGCACGTCGTAGACCTCGTCGAGCGCCTGGGGCAGGACCCTGGTGGCGCCGACGACCGAGATGAAGTTGGTGTCGCCGCCCCAGCGCGGCACGGCGTGCAGGTGCACGTGGTCCGCGATGCCCGCGCCCCCTGCTCGCCAGAGGTTCATGCCAAGGTTCACGCCTGCGCAGCGCAGCCGCTCGCGCAGCACCGCGACCGCGCGGCGGCCGAGCTCCCACATCTCCGTGGCGACGTCGTGGTCGAGCGCCGTGAGGTCCTCGGTGTGCTCGAACGGCACCACCATCACGTGTCCCGGGTTGTACGGGTAGGCGTTGAGGATGACGTAGCTGTGCTCGCCGCGGTGGACGATCAGGTTCGCACGGTCGTCGTCTCTGGCCGGCAGCACACAGAAGGGGCAGCCGTCGATGCCGTCACCGTCGGTGGCGACGTAGCCGTACCGCCAGGGCGCCCAGAGCCGCTGCGCCTCGTCGATCGCGACGTCGCGCTGCTCGCGCCGCGCCGCGTCCTCGCGGACCTGCTGCTGCTCCACCGGTCCCCCGTGTTCGTCCTCCGGTGAACCTACCGACGACGACGCCCCCGACCACGGACGGTCGGGGGGCGTCGTCGGCTGCCGGACCTTCGGTCAGTCGACGGCGCGGCGGTGCGTCTCGGCGAGGGCGGCCTCGACGTCGACGAGGCCGTGGCCCTGCGCCTGGAACGAGACACCGTCGAACGGACGCGCCGTGGCGGCGAGGATGTCCCGTGCCTCCTCGGTGGTCAGCGTCGGGTCGACCTGGAGCATCAGGGCGACGACACCGGCGACGTGCGGCGAGGCCATCGAGGTGCCGGACAGGCTCGTGTACCAGAGGCGGTTCGCAGCGCTGTCGGCGTCGCCCTCGCCGAAGGTGTCACCCTCGAGCGTCTGCCCGATCGGGTTGAGGATCGAGATGTGGCTGGTCGTCGCGACGATCTGGTGACCGGGCGCGGCGACGTCGACGGTGTAGCGGTCGGCGTCGGGGTGGTCGGCCGGGACGCCGCGCGAGGAGAAGTCGGTGATGCCCTCGATGCCGTTGCCGAACATGTCCTCACCGCAGCCCTGGCTGTCGGTCGAGGTCAGCGGCTTGCAGGTCGCGGCGACGGTGATGACCGCGTCGGTGCCGGTCGGGGACTCGTCGATCGTGTGGTTCTGGTCGTCACCGCCGGAGTTGCCGGCCGCGAAGACGAGGATGACGCCGTCGTCCTCGAGCAGCTGCGCGAGCTCCTGGAGCGGGTCGTAGGCGGGGGTGCCGAAGAGCACGTCCTCGGGGAACAGACCCCACGAGTTGTTGGCGACCTGGATGCCGTTGGGGCCGAACTCGGGGTCCTCGTGGTGGCGCAGCAGCCAGTCGAACGCGGCCGTGGCATTGCGCTCGAAGCCGGCATCCGCCACGACACCGGAGAAGGCGGCGGCCATCTTCAGACCGACGAGGTTGACGCCGGGCGCGATGCCGACGTTCTCCGGGTAGGTCTCGCTGGCGGTCCACATCGCGCCGTC
The DNA here is from genome assembly GCA_041627475.1 of Nitriliruptoraceae bacterium. GTDB lineage: Bacteria > Actinomycetota > Nitriliruptoria > Nitriliruptorales > Nitriliruptoraceae > JBFGFG01. The sequence continues at coordinate 2,669 of JBFKQZ010000224.1, forward strand.
GCCACCGATGGTGCCGGCGACGTGCGTGCCGTGACCGACCTCGTCGGCGAGGTCGTAGGCGCCCTGCGCCGCCGAGAACGCGTCGCGCTGCTCCTCGGTGAGCAGGTCGTCCTCGTCGTCGTCGGAGGCGCCGTTGACGAAGCCCGAGAACTCGAAGCCGTAGTGGCCGAGCACCCGGTCACCGAAGTCGGGGTGGGCCCAGACGCCGGAGTCGACGACGGCGACGGTCACGCCGTGGCCGTCCACGCCCGGACGCAGGCGCTGGACACCCTCGTCGTCGTACAGGGCGGGCTGGTCCACCTCGTCGGCGCCGATGTAGGCGCGCGACTCGAACAGGTTCAGCTGGATCCGTCGCTCGGACCGCACACCCCGGACGTCGTCGCGCTGCTCCAGCTCGCGCAGGACGCTGACTGGCGCGGTCACCGCGACCGTGTCGACCGACTGGATCGGCAGCAGGTCGGTCGCGCCGAGCGAGACGAGCAGGTCGAGGTCGGCGGCGGTCACGTCGTCGGTGAACCCGACGAAGGCCTGGTGGAGGGGGTCGGCGTCGGTGCCGGGAACGGCGAAGGCGACGGCGCCCAGTGCGACGCTGGCCGCCACGGCCAGACGCAGGGAGGAGCGGAACACGTGTGGTCCTGTTGGTCGATGGACGATCGGACCAACGAGCGCGCTCGCCGCGCGTGGCGGGGGAGCACACCGACGTGCGCGCCTCGCACGGTCACTCCCCCGGTGGTCGGACCCCCACCAGCAGCCCTCGCCCGGCGTGCAGCGCGGGGACGTCGAGCCACGACGGCTCGAGCCCGGTCTGCTCGACCGCGGCCAGGTAGCGCTCACGTGTGAAGAGCGGCATCCGGAACGACTCCTCGGCTGTGTGCAGCCGCTCCTTCGTCGCGACCGCCCAGGCGAACTCCACGACGAGGACGTCGCCGCGCAGCTCGGAGCGGCTCGCACGGGCGCAGACGCCGTCCTCCGTCTCGACGGTGTCGAGGGACCGGATGCCGTCGCCGCGGATCCCTTCGGGTGTCAGCCACGGCTCCACGAGCAGCGCCCCGCCGGGCGCGACGTGTTGGGCCATCGCCTTGACCGCGGCGTCGAGGTCGGACTCGTCACGGACGTGGCCGATCGCCGAGAACAGACAGGTCACGAGGTCGAACGTCCGGCCCAGGTCGAACCGGCGCATGTCGCCGTGCCGCAGCGGGACGCCGTCGAGGCGCGCACGGGCCACGTCGAGCATCGCGGGGGCGTTGTCCAGGCCGACCCGGTCCTCGATCGTCGCACCGAACGCAGCGAGGTGCTGGCCGGTCCCGCACGCGACGTCGAGGAGCGAGTGCGGCCGCACCCCGAGCCGCTCGGCCACGTCCAGCAGCGCCCGGGCCTCCGCCGCGTGGTCCTTGCCGGTCGCCGCGTAGAGCGGGTCGTACCAGCGGGCCAGCTCGTCGTACTGCCCCATCAGCTGCGCAGCACGTTGCCGAAGATCAGCCACGCCAGGGCCGACTTCGCACCGAGCGACAACCAGATGTAGGTGCGCTCCCCGACCAGGTAGTCCTTCCACCTGCCGACCTGCCGGTACTGCAACCACTGGGTCAGGCCGAAGCTCCAGAAGAACAGCAGCTCGACCACGTAGAGGATGAAGACGAAGGTCGGGACGGCGCTCGCGTCCTGGAGGAGGTAGATCCCGATCACGAACCACGGGATGACGCCGGCGAGCGTCCCGAGCCAGAACGGCAGACGGGAGTTGGTCCGTCCCGGCCGCACGTAGCGCTCCTGCAGGGCGCCGAACCAGATCATCGTCGAGTTGAGGCCGAACAGGCCGATCAGTGCGGCGAGGTCCCAGATACCGACGAAGACCGCGATGAGCGTGAGCATCAGCGACGCCGAGACCGAGTACTCCAACCAGCGCAGGTCGTTGCGACCCTGCCGCAGCTGGCTCTCGTACCTGCCCCGCAGTGGGCCCGCCGACAGCAGGTGGTCGATCGCCGCCAGGAGGAGGAACACGGCCACGGCCGGCCCGACCGGCAGCTCGAACACGGTGGTCGGCTCGACCTGCCCGCCGCCCTGCAGCACCGCGACCGGGTCGTTGTCGAGGAAGTCCGCAGTCACCGGGATCGCGAGGTCGTTGCTCAGCGAGAACATGGCGATCGCCTGCACGAGGTGTGCCAGACCGATGCCGATGTTCAGACGAAACAGCTTGCGCGCGTTGTCCGGGCTGAGGCTGACTGCCGACTTGGCCATGTGGGCTCCTGCGAGGGCTGGCCGCGCAGTCTTGCACACCGCGGCGCCGCGGGTCGGGACGTCAGGCCACGAGTTGTCCGTCGTGATCGCGACGAACGGTCCCGCGTCCGGGTGTCAGCGGCGCTGGCCGGCGCTGCGCTGCTCGTGGACCTCACCGGCCAGCTCGGTGACGAACTCGTCCAGCGGCACGTCCTTGCGCTGCTTGCCGTCGTAGGGCCGCACGGCGACGGTCCCGGCGGCACGCTCGTCGCCGC
>JBFKQZ010000225.1:0-5094 GCA_041627475.1 Nitriliruptoraceae bacterium
GAGCGGCGCCTGGGCAAGGCCAAGCTCGGGACGACCAAGCGCGGCATCGGGCCGGCGTACGCCGACAAGGCCGCGCGCGTCGGCCTGCGCTTCAGCGACCTCTTCGACGAGAAGATCTTCCTCCAGAAGCTCGAGGCGGCGCTGGAGCACAAGAACGAGCAGCTCGCCAAGATCTACAACCGCCTCCCGATGGAGGCTGGTCGCATCGCCGAGGAGTACCTCGGCTACGCCGAGCGGCTCGAGCCCCTGCTGGTCGACGCCACCGAGCTCGTGCACACCAGCCTCGAGGCCGGCAAGCACATCATCATGGAGGGCGCCCAGGGGACGATGCTCGACCTCGACCACGGGACCTACCCGTTCGTCACGTCGTCCAACCCCATCAGCGGTGGCGCCCTGACCGGTGCCGGCATCGGGCCGCGCCACGTCGACCGCGTCATCGGCATCACCAAGGCCTACGTGACCCGCGTCGGCGCCGGGCCGTTCCCGACCGAGCTGTTCGACGAGGTCGGCGAGCGCATGACCGACGTCGGTGGCGAGTACGGCACGACCACGGGTCGCCGCCGTCGCGTGGGCTGGTTCGACGCCCTGGTCGCCCGCTACGCCGACCGCGTCAACGGGTTCACCGACATCTTCCTGACCAAGCTCGACGTGCTCAGCGAGTTCGAGACGCTCAAGGTCTGCACCGGCTACGACGTCGACGGCACCGTCGTCGACCAGCTGCCTGCGGACCAGACCGCCGTCCACCACGCCAAGCCGGTCTACACCGAGGTCCCGGGCTGGGGCGGGGACATCACCGGGGTGCAGTCGTACGACGACCTGCCGCAGGCAGCGCGTGACTACGTGGACCTGCTCGAGGAGCAGGCCGGCACCCCCATCACGTGGGTCTCGATCGGTCCCAAGCGCTCGCAGACGCTCGTCCGCCGCGACGTGCCGCTGGTCCCGGTCGCCTGACGGGCGACCGCGCCGGTCCACCCGGTCGTTAGCCTCGCCACCGCCCGAACGGTGAGGTGGCGGTGGGACGGACGTGTCTGGTGCTCGGCAGCGGCGGGCGTGAGCACGCCCTGGCGTGGCGACTGGCGGCGTCGCCCTCGGTCGACGAGGTGCTGATCGCCCCGGGCAACCCCGGGACGGCGCAGGTCGGCCGCAACCTCCACGTCGACATCGAGGACGGCAACGCGGTGGCGGCCCTCGCGGCCGAGCACGGCGTCGACCTGGTGGTCGTCGGCCCCGAGGCCCCACTCGTCGCGGGTGTCGCGGACGCACTCGACGCGGCCGGCATCGCCTGCTTCGGCCCGTCGGCTGCCGCTGCCGAGCTCGAGGGCTCCAAGGCATTCGCCAAGGAGATCATGGTCGCTGCCGGCGCTCCGACCGCCGGCTACGTCCACACCGACGACGTCGACGAGGCGTACGCCGCGCTGGAACGCTTCGCCCCGCCCTACGTGGTCAAGGCGGACGGGCTCGCGGCGGGGAAGGGCGTGCGGATCTGCGACACCCTCGACGAGGCACGCGAGGCCGTCGACGACGCCCTCGTGGACCGGGCCTTCGGTGAGGCCGGCGCGAGCCTGGTGATCGAGGAGTTCCTCGACGGACCGGAGCGGTCGGTCTTCGGGGTCTGCGACGGCGAGGACGTGGTGCTGCTGCAGCCCGCGCAGGACCACAAGCGCGCACTCGACGGCGACGAGGGGCTCAACACCGGCGGGATGGGGGCGTTCACGCCCGTGGCCGACTTCGGTGCCGACCGCACCGACCCGCTCCGCGAGACGGTGTTCCTCCCCGTCCTGCGCGAGATGGCGGAGCGCGGCCACCCGTTCCGCGGCCTGCTCTACGCGGGGCTGGTCGACACGGCCGAGGGCCCGAAGCTGCTGGAGTTCAACGTCCGGTTCGGCGACCCCGAGACCCAGGTGGTCCTGCCGGCGCTGGCGAGCGACCTCGGCGACCTGCTGTGGGCCGCCGCGACCGGGTCGGTACGGGACGTCGACGTGGCCTGGCACGACGAGGCCGTGGTGACGGTCGTGCTCGCCTCCGGCGGCTATCCGGAGTCCTACCCACGCGGGCTCGAGATCACCGGCGTCGACCAGGCCGACGCGCTCGACGACGTCACCGTCTTCCACGCCGGCACGGCGCGCGACGTCGACGGGACGTTGCGGACGGCTGGGGGTCGCGTGCTGGCGGTGACCGGTCGCGGGGCGGACCTCGCAGCCGCCCGTGCGAACGCGTACCGGGCCGCCGACCAGATCCAGTTCGACGGTCTCCACCGCCGGACGGACATTGCCGCGCCCGAGGCCTGACGGGCGCCGCTGTGCGCGGACAGCACTCGTGCGGCCCGCGTCTGGGCGTGCGCGTCACTGCCCGGCGACCGCGTCGTTGGAGGGGGTGCAACGGCACACCCCTCCGATCCCGAAGGCAGGCACATGGGCATCCTCACGGCGCTCCTCGACCGATTCGCAGCACGTCGGTACGACCGCGTCCATGCCCGGGTCCTGAACCGTCGGGAACGCCGTCGCCCCCTCACCGTCTGACCACCCCGTCCCGGACCGAACCCGACCACCAGACCCCGCACCGCGACCTCTCCCCCGTGGTGCCGACGCCGCACCCCACACTCCTCTCTCCCCATCGCGGTGTCCCGAGGCCCGACCTCCCAGAGGTCGGGCCTCGCTCGTTGCCTAGGCTCGCCCTGCCCCGACCCCTGGGACCAACGTGCAGCTCGACGGCCTCACCCACCTGCGCTCCGGCAAGGTCCGCGACATCCACGAGGTCGACGACGACCACCTGCTGCTGGTCGCGTCCGACCGCGTCTCGACCTACGACGTGGTCCTGCCGACCCCGATCCCCGACAAGGGGAAGGTGCTGACCGGGCTCAGCGACTTCTGGTTCCACGAGCTCGGCGACGTCGTGACCAACCACCTCGTCACGACGCGGGTCGAGGAGATGCCGGCGAGCGTGCAGGCGCACGCCCACGTCCTGCGCGGGCGGTCGATGCTGGTGCGCAAGGTCGAGATCATCCCCTTCGAGTGCGTCGTCCGGGGCTACCTCGCGGGGTCCGGCTGGGTCGAGTACCAGGCTGCCCGGGAGGTCTGCGGCGTCCCCCTGCCCGACGGGCTGCAGGAGGCCAGCGGGCTCCCCGAGCCGATCTTCACGCCGGCGACCAAGGCCGAGTTCGGCGAGCACGACGAGAACGTCAGCTTCGACGTCGTTGCCGACGCGCTCGGCGACGACCTCGCCACGCAGCTGCGGGACACCTCGATCGAGCTCTACAGCAGGGCCCGCACGCACGCCGAGCGGCAGGGGGTGCTGCTGGCGGACACCAAGTTCGAGTTCGGCCTCCGTGAGGGGCGGCTCGTCCTCGCCGACGAGGTGCTGACGCCCGACTCGTCGCGGTACTGGCCGGCCGACGAGTGGCAGCCCGGCACGAACCCACCCAGCTTCGACAAGCAGTTCGTCCGCGACTACGCGACCTCGACCGGCTGGGACAAGACCGACCCGGGCCCGGAGATCCCCGACGACGTCGTCGCCGCGACCCGCGCGAAGTACGTCGAGGCCTACGAACGCATCACCGGCAGCAGCTTCGAGGCCTGGCTGGCGCGCTGAGGCGGGGTCGGCCGGCGCTCACCCGAGCAACGTGCCGGCCCAGACCACCAGCCAGCCCAGCAGCACGAGGCTCGCGAGGGCGGCCACGACCTCGGTCGCGGCGACGCCGGGGACGTGGTCGGGATGCTTCGCGGTCTCGGTCCGGACGCGGCGCGTGATCCAGGCCCACGTCCCGCGCGCCAGTGCCAGGCCGACGAGCAGACCGACGAGGATCCGGGCCGGCCACGGCAGGACCGGGCCCGGCGCGATCTCGCCGAGCAGCACGGGAGTGAGCAGTCCCCCGACGAGCAGGGCGACGAGGACCAGCGGTTCGCGCACGAGCTGCTCCAGCGCCCACCGCGCCTCGCCGAGCAGGAGGCGCCACAGGGGCTGTCGAGGCGCCCGCGGTGGGATCCTCTGGTGCGACCGCATCAGGAGGCGGACGGCGGCTGCGGCGGCGAACATCATGTCGGCGAGCCTAGGAGCGGCCGGCGCTCCCGTCCGTCCGCCCGTCTCCTGACGTCGCGGTCACGTCAGCGTGATCGCCTTCGCGTCACCGGCGAGCTGCTCGACGATGTAGGCGGCACCGACGATGCGGGTCCCGGGGCGGACGTCGTCACCGGTGATGCCCCGCCGCGTCGTGCAGGCGGAGCAGAGCCACACCTCGCCGCCGCCGTCCACGACCTGGCGGAGGAGGTCGGCCAGGTTGGGGAGGCCGTCGGCCTCGACCTCCTCGGCCCAGCCCTCGATGCCGACGTTGACCGCATCGGCCGTGCAGACGACCGCCACGTCCTGACCGCTGACCACGGCGGTGGCCGCTGCGATGTAGGGCACGATCGCCCGCTCCGGGTCGTCAGCCCCGTGGGTCGTCGGGAACAGCAGGCGGGTCACGGTCGCTCCTGGTGGCGGGTGCTGGGAGGCTAGGCGTCGCCGCCGCCCCGTCCGTCGCCGCGCAGCACCCGCACCGTGCCGCCGCCGGGGAGCCGACCACGGCCCGCGACGGGCCAGTCCGGCACGTCCTCGCCCTGCGCCGCGCTGACGGCGTGGAGGAAGGCTGCGCCGACCGGGTCGACGACCTCGCGCGCCACGTCCAGCGCGACGGTCGGCTGGTCCGCGAGCAGCGCCGCCACGACGGGGCCGGGCAGGGTGACGTCGCCCTCGATGGTCGTCATCGCCCCGGTGCCGTGGCCGATCCGCGACGTGTGCACCACGCCGGGGCCCAGGGAGTGGAGGGACGCGGCGAGCGCGACCGCGTCCGCGACGTCGTCCATCCCGGAGAACGGGTCGAGGTCCATGTCGTCGGCGGGCACGCCGTGCACGAGCCCTCGCGCCGCGAACAGCGCGTCGAGCAGCGCCACGGCCGTCCGGGCCACCTCGTCGTCGACGGCGAGCAGTGCGATGCGGGGCCGGAGGTCGCCCCAGAGGTCGGTGGTCGGCGCACCCTGCGGCGCGTGGATCCGCAGGGCGGCTCCGGTCGGTGACGCCAGGAGCTGCAACCGGACCTCGCCCCGGCCGAGTGCCGCGACC
>JBFKQZ010000226.1:0-4999 GCA_041627475.1 Nitriliruptoraceae bacterium
GACCAGGAGGTGCTTGAGCTCCGCGTTGAAGACCTCGGCGTCCTCCTCGGACGCGAAGTAGCCGCCGTCGATCCCCCACCCGGTGATCGTGTCGGCGACGCGGTCGATCATCTGCTTGACCGAGCGCTCGCGGCTGTCGGAACCGAGCTCACCGCGGAAGTACTTCTGGGCGACGATGACCGTGGACATCATCGACCAGGTGCTGGGGAACTCGACGTTGCGCTGCTCGAACGACGTGGTGCCGTCGCGCCAGTTGGTCAGGACCGCGTCGCGCAGCTCCCACTCGAGCTCGTCGTACGGGTGCACACCCTCGGTGGTGAAGTGGCGCTTGAAGGTGAGGCCCTTGCGCTTGCCGTTCTCGACGACCTTGACGCCCTCCGAGGAGGTGAGGTCGATGGTGGCGTCAGCGGGCGCTGCGGTGGTCTCTGACATTGCTCGGCTCCTGGGTCGCCGCGCTTCGGACCGCGGCGTGGGTGGGATGACAGGGATGTGATTACAACCATGGGGAGGGCCTGCCGTCAACAAGGTTGGACGAGCGAATCCGGCACGTCCACCACCACGGCTAGCGGTTTCCCACATCGACGAACACAACATGTTGTGGTCATGCCGGGGTGCAGGGCGGTTCTCCACCCGGCGCTGCACAGGCTGTCCACACCCTGCACACACATTCAGGCAGGTGCTCGCTGTTCTGCAAGCGCGCGCTCAGCGCATCGGTCCCCCGACGTGCGCGCGCCACGACCACGGGCACCTGACCCACATGGACCACTCCCCCGGTGCGGACGCCGGGGCGGCCCGCGTCGCGGTGGCCCGGCACGACGTGCGCAGCCACCAGCGGCGCCACATCTACGCTCCCGCCAGCCGACAGCAGGGAGCACAGGTGGCGACGAGCGGCGCGAGTGATGGACACGAACCGCGCGTGAGTCCGGTCCCGGTCACCCTCGACCGCACGGCCCAGTGGAGCTGGCGCCTGCTGGTCATCGGTCTGGCCGTCTACGCGGGCCTCATCCTGCTGGCGCGGCTGTCGGTGGTGATGCTCCCGCTGTTCATCGCGATCGTGCTGGCGACCCTGTGCGTCCCGCCGGCCCAGCGACTCCAGCGTCGCGGCGTGCCGGACGGCGTGGCTGCCGCCATCGTCGTGATCGGTGGCCTGACCGCGCTCGTCGCGCTGCTCGCAGCCCTCGCGCCCGGCTTCGTCGAGGAGATCGGGCAGCTCCGCCCGACGGTCGAGGACGGCATCGACAGCCTCCTCGTCCAGCTGGAGACCTTCGGGTACGACCAGGACCGACTGACCGAGCTGCTCGAACAGGCCCGGTCGCAGTTGTCGGGCTCGTCCTCGGCGATCCTCACCGGCCTCGCCGGTGGCGTCGCGGCCGCGCTGTCCGGCCTGGCCGGCCTCGCGCTGCTGGTCGTCCTGCTGTTCTTCTTCGTCAAGGACGCCGAGGACATCACGACCTGGATGGTCTCGCGGCTGCCCGAGCGGCACCGTGACGGCGCCACGGCCGTGGGCCGACGCGCGTGGCAGGCCCTGTCCGGCTACGTCCGCGGCACCGCCGCGATCGCCGCCATCGACGCGATCGCTATCGGCATCGGACTGGCGATCATCGGCGTGCCACTCGTGCTGCCGCTGGCGGTCCTGGTCTTCCTCGGCGCGTTCCTGCCCGTCGTGGGTGCGCTGCTCGCCGGCCTCATCGCCGTGCTTGTCGCTCTGGCCGACGGCGGGCTGCAGACGGCCGCCATCGTGCTCGTGCTGATCGTCGCGGTGCAGCAGGTCGAGGGCAACGTCCTGCAGCCGATGATCATGCGTCGCGCCGTGGCGCTGCACCCGGTCGTCGTGCTGACCGCCCTGGCGATCGGCGCGACGCTGGCCGGCATCGTGGGTGCGTTCCTGTCGTTGCCGATCGCTGCCGTGCTGGCCGCCGTCGGCAACGAGCTGCGCCTGCGCAGCGAGGGCGCTGCCGATGACACCTCGACTGTGGGTGACGCACAGCCGACCTGACGTCGGCTCCGGTACCCTGCGGGGTCGCGGCCAGCGGCCGCGTCCCCCGCGGGCGACACCATCGCGGCGCCGGGGAGGGGACGCCGTGATGGCCATGTCGGACTGACCGACGACGGGGAATGTCGAATGCCTGCTGTCCACCTGCGTGTGCTCACGTCCGGGGATGCCCACTGGGTCCTCGAGGCGGACCGCCAGGCCGGTGAGTTCGCCGCCCGCATCGGCTGGGAGAGCCAGGAGAAGCTCGAGGCAGCTCTCGACGAGGGCCTCTGGGCCTCCGACGCCCGCTGGGCGTGGGCGGTCGTCCGCGACGGCGACCCCATCGGCTTCGCGCTGGTGACGGGGCTGGACGGTCCCGACGCCGAGATGCAGATCCGGATCATCGCCGACGCGCGTGGTCGCGGTGCCGGTCGTGAGGTCCTGCGCCAGCTCGCCGACCACCACTTCGCCGCGAACCCGAACGTCCGCCGCATGACCGGGCGCACCCACGAGCGCAACGTCCCCATGCAGCGCGCCTTCACGGCCGCCGGCTTCCGGATGGAGGCCCGCTACCGCGAGTCCTACCGCCAGGCCGACGGCACCGACGCCTCCGAGTGGGGCTACGCGCTGACCCGCGCGGACTGGACGGCCGGGCGCCACCAGCACGACTCCGACGGCTACGACCTGCACGGTCGCACCTTCGTCGTCGAGGTCGGGCAGCACGCCGGCGACGACCGGTGGGAGGGCACGCGGCTGCGCCTGCTGCAGGAGGGCCGCCGTGTCCTCGCCAAGTACGACAGTGACACCGTCCACGATGGTGAGCTCGCCGGGATCCTGCTGCGCGACGTCGTGAGCTACCGGTTCGTGCACCAGGTCGGCGACGACCTCGTACGTGGCGGTGGACGCTTCCGCGTGCAGCGTCGCGGCGACGGGCGGCTCGAGCTGATCGACGAGTGGGAGTCCGACCACCACGACGGTGGCGACCGGACGTTCGTCGAGGGCGCCTAGGACGGCGGCGGCACGGCCGCCGACCGGGGAGCGTGTCGGCCTCCAGCCACCGCGACCCGTACCGTGCGGGCATCCCTCCCACCACAAGATGTTGAGGTACGTGTGCGCTGTCCCACGTGCGGGGCCGACGACGACAAGGTCGTCGACTCCCGGCCTGCCGACACCGGCGGTGCGATCCGCCGCCGGCGGGAGTGCCTGACCTGCAACGAGCGCTTCTCGACGATGGAGCGCCCGATCCTGCCGCCGCTGGACGTCCGCAAGCGCAGCGGCAGCGTGCGTCCGTTCGACCTCGAGAAGGTCCGGCTCGGGATCGACCGCGCGAGCAACGGCAGGCTCGACGACGAGGTCGTCGGCGACGCGGCCGCCGCGGTCGAACGCGGTCTGCGTGCACTCGGCACCCGCGTGGTCACCAGCGAACAGGTCGGCCTCGAGGTGCTCGCCCAGCTGCGCGACCTCGACCCCGTGGCCTACGTCCGCTTCGCCTCGGTCTACAAGAACTTCGAGGGACCCGAGGACTTCGAGCAGGAGCTCTCCGCCCTGCTCAAGGACGACCCGCCCAAGGACGCCTGACAGCGACTCCTGCCGGCACGCGAAGGGGCCGGCACACGTCGACCGCCCGGAGGACGCGTGCCGGCCCCGGCCGTGGCGCCCCACCGCCAGGCCGTCCTCGCGCGGTGCGGGTCAGGCGGCGGGGAGGCGCAGGACCTGCCAGGCGTCGACCTGCGAGCCCGTGATGCCGTTGAGCTCGCTGAGCTCCTCGACGTAGGCCCACGTGCTCGTGCCGGCCGGAGCGTGCACCGAGGCGATGTCCCACAGGGTCTGACCAGGCTGGACGACGACCGTGGTGGCGCTGACCGGCACGGTCACGGGACTGGTGGCGTCGGCGCCACCGGCGAAGGCCTGTGCCACGACCACGACCAGCGCCGCCAGCACCACGAGCGCACCGAACCGACGGCGCCACGCCTGGAGCGGACCGCTCGGCGCGAGGGACGACGCGGGTGCCTCGACGAGGCGGAGGTGCCGGCGGGCCGGACGGGTCGGGGCGGCGGGGGGAAGCTGCAGGGCGCTCATCGTGGGACCTCGGATTCGTGTGTTCTCAGGGGGTGGCGGGCGGTCCACGTCGCTGTGTCGGCGACTGCGTCAGACCCTATGGACCCCCTGTGACACTCCCTCCGGGGAGGCGTGTCGCGGAGCCAGGTCCGGCGCCGCCGGCGTCGAACGGCTGTTCGATCCGGTCACCCAACCGTGCCGAACGCGTGTTCGATCCGCAAGGCCGCGACAGCACAAGTCGAACACCTGTGCGCCCAGCAACGCATCCCGTGCGAACCCGAACAGGTGTTTGCATCCGGGCAGCCGTCTCGGTATGGTCCGAACGCCCGTTCGCCCGCCCAGCGGTCGTCCGTGCGCACCGTCCGACCGCCACCACCCCGTCCTCGCGCGGGGTCGAGCACCCGGGAGCAGACCGTGACGCCACCGCCCGACGACCTGACCGACCGCCAGCAGGCGATCCTCGACGAGATCCACCGCGGGGTCCACGACCGTGGCCTGCCGCCGACGATCCGCGAGCTGTGCGACGCCGTGGGGCTGAAGTCACCGAGCTCCGTCAAGGCGCAGCTCGAGACGCTCGAGGCGAAGGGCTACATCAAGCGCGACGAGGGCCGTAGCCGCGCCATCCACCTGCTGTACGACCCCGTCACCCAGCTGTCGCAGACCAGCTCCCCGGGTGTCAGCGTCCCGCTGGTCGGTGAGATCGCCGCCGGTGCCCCCATCCTCGCCGACGAGCGGGTCGAACAGGTCTTCTCGCTGCCGCCCGAGCTCGTGGGCGACGGGACGCTGTTCATGCTGAAGGTGCGCGGTGACTCGATGATCGATGCCGGCGTCTTCGACGGCGACTACGTCGTGATCCGCCAGATGCCGACCGTCCGCCAGGGCGACATGGCCGCCGTGCTCGTCGAGGACGAGGCCACGGTGAAGTTCTGGCGCCGCGACAAGTCCGGCCGGATCTTCCTCGACCCGGCC
>JBFKQZ010000227.1:0-4993 GCA_041627475.1 Nitriliruptoraceae bacterium
ACCCTGCGCGTCGATGCGATCGTGAACGCGGCGAACACCCGGCTCTCGGGCGGGGGCGGGGTCGACGGCGCGATCCACCGCGCCGCCGGTCCGGGGCTGCTGGAGGCCTGTCGCGCACTCGGCGGCTGCGCGACCGGTGACGCGAAGGCCACGCCGGGCTTCGAGCTGCCGGCCGCGCACGTGATCCACACGGTCGGTCCCGTGTGGCGCGGCGGCGACGAGGGCGAGGCCGAGCTCCTCGCCAGCTGCTACCGACGCAGCCTCGAGGTCGCCGACGAGCTCGGGGCGACGTCGGTGGCCTTCCCGGCCATCTCCACCGGCGTCTACGGCTACCCGAAGCAGGCTGCGGCGCGGATCGCGGTCGAGACGGTCCTGCACGCCGAGACCGGCGTGGACCACGTCGTCCTGTGCGCCTTCGACGACGAGACGGCACGGCTGTACCGCACCGCGCTCGGCCGCCACGCCCTGTGAGCGGGGTCGCCGGCTACGTCATCGGCGCGGGGGTCCTCGCATTCACCGCACGGCAGCTCTGGTCGCAACGGCTGCTGGAGGGCGCGGTCGAGTTCGAGGGCACCGTCGTCGAGGAGGTCAGCCGTCGCTCGACGCAGACGGGGCGACGTTCGCTCGTCCACGCGCCGGCTGACGGCCCGTCTGTCGTCCCGTCCTCGGCGACCTGTCGGCGTGGTGGGGCAGGTGTCCGCGGCCGTACGCTCGCGCCGACGTCCCCGACGCACCGAGGCAGCGATGGCCGACGACCCGACCACCGTCAGCGGCACCCCGTTCGACCCCGTCTACGGACCCGAGCACCTCGACGGCTTCGACCCCGCGACGCAGCTGGGTGAGCCCGGGGAGTTCCCCTACACCCGCGGGCCGTACGACACGATGTACCGCGGCCGCCTGTGGACGATGCGGCAGTACGCCGGGATGGCGACCGCCGAGGAGTCCAACGCGCGCTACCGCTACCTCCTCGAGCAGGGCACGACGGGACTCTCGGTCGCCTTCGACCTGCCGACGCAGATGGGCTACGACTCGTCGGCCGACCTGGCCGAGGGCGAGGTCGGCAAGGTCGGGGTCGCCATCGACACCGTCGAGGACATGAAGCGGCTGTTCGACGGGATCCCGCTGGACCAGGTCTCGACCTCGATGACGATCAACGCACCGGCCGCGCTGCTGCTGCTGATGTACGAGATCGCAGGGGAGGAGCAGGGCGTCGCGCCGGAGAAGCTCCGAGGGACGATCCAGAACGACGTGCTCAAGGAGTACATCGCCCGCGGGACCTACATCTACCCGCCGGCGCCGAGCATCCGGCTGATCAGCGACACGTTCGCGTACTGCACCGAGCGCCTGCCGCGGTTCAACACGATCTCGATCTCCGGCTACCACATGGGCGAGGCCGGTGCGACGCCCGTCCAGGAGGTCGCGTTCACGCTGGCCAACGGCATCGCGTACGTCCAGGCGGCGGTCGACGCCGGGCTCGACGTCGACGCGTTCGCGCCGCGCCTGTCGTTCTTCTTCGTGGCGCGCTCGACGTTGCTCGAGGAGATCGCGAAGTTCCGGGCGGCTCGCCGCATGTGGGCGAACATCATGCGCGACCGGTTCGGCGCGAAGGACCCCAAGTCGATGATGCTGCGTTTCCACACGCAGACCGCCGGCGTCCAGCTCACCGCCCAGCAGCCCGAGGTGAACCTGGCCCGTGTCACCATCCAGGCGTTGGCCGCGACGCTCGGCGGTACCCAGTCGCTGCACACCAACTCGTTCGACGAGGCCCTGGCCCTGCCGACCGAGAAGTCGGCCCGCCTGGCGCTCCGCACCCAGCAGGTGATCGCGCACGAGACGGACGTCCCGTCGACGGTCGACCCGCTGGCCGGCAGCTACCTCATCGAGTCGCTCACCGACGACGTCGAGCGGCAGGCGACGGCGTACATCGAGCAGATCGACGAGATGGGCGGCGCGGTCCGCGCGATCGAGGACGGGTTCCAGAAGTCCGAGATCGAGCAGTCCGCCTACGAGCTCGCCAAGGCCATCGAGCGCAAGGACCAGATCGTCGTCGGCGTCAACGAGTTCCAGCTCGACGAGGAGGTCCAGCCGGACCTCCAGCGAGTGGACGAGTCGATCCGGGACGGCCAGATCGCACGCATCGACGAGGTGAAGGCCGCGCGCGACCAGGGGGCGGTCGACGACGCACTCGACGAGGTCCGCAAGGCGGTCGCCAGCGACGAGTCGCTGCTGCCGCCGATGCGCGACGCGCTCAAGCGCCGTGCGACGCTCCAGGAGGTCTGCGACGTCCTGCGTGACGAGTGGGGCGGCTACGTCCCGCGTGACACGTTCTGAGCGTGGCACGTCCTCGGCATGAACGAGGACATCACCGGTGACGACACGGGCGGGCTGTTGCTGCGCAACGCAGCGGCCGGCTCCGACGATGCCGAGGTCGTGCAGGCGGTCGCCGGCGGCCTCGCGGCGCACGCGCCCGCGGAGGTCGTGGAGACCGAGGACGAGGGCGACGTCGATGCTGCACTCGCGGCCGCGGAGGGACGGACCGTCGTCGTCTGCGGCGGTGACGGCAGCGTGCAGCTCGCCGTGCAGCGGGCCCGTGCGACAGGCCTGCTCGACGAGCTGGTGTTCGGCGTGGTCCCGCTCGGGACCGGCAACGACCTGGCAGGCGCCCTCGGGCTCGACGCAGACCCGGCCGCGGCGGTCGAACGGCTGGTGACGTCGGCGCCCCGACCGACCGACCTGGTCGTCGCGGACGGTGACCTCGTCGTCGTCAACGCGGTCCACGTGGGCATCGGGGTCGCAGCCGCGCGCGAGGCGGCCGACCGCAAGGACGCCCTCGGAGCACTGGCCTACCCCCTGGGTGCGATCATCGCGGGTGCCTCGGCGGACGGCCTGGAGGTCGAGGTGGAGCTCGACGGTGACCGGATCGACCAGGGCCGGCCGGCGCTGATGGTCGCGGTCGCCAACGGCCGGACCATCGGAGGTGGCACGCCTGTCGCGCCCGGAGCGGTCGTCGACGACGGGCTCCTCGACGTCGTGGTGGTGCACGCCGTCGGGCCCGGCGAGCGCCTCGCCTTCGCCACGGCGCTGCTGCGTGGCACGCACGTCGACCGTGAGGACGTGGTCGCCGCACGCGGCAGGACGGTCGTCGTCCGCGGCGAGGGCCTCGCGCACAACCGCGACGGCGAGCTCGAGGAGGCCGCCGACGTGGCGCGTACCTACCGGGTCGAGCCCGGTGCGTGGCGGTTGCTCCGCGCGCTGGACGCCTGAGACCTCGCGCGGCGCCCCGTCTCCCGTGCGGTGGACGGACGGTCAGTTGGGTGGTGGCAGCATCCGGGACACGTTCACGTTGCAATTCGAAGCAACAACTCCCGCACACGACCCAAGGACGCCACACCAATGGCTGACCTGCACCTGCTGACCCCCACGGAGCTCGGCGCGATCGAGCTGCGCAACCGCGTCGTGATGGCGCCGCTGACGCGCAACCGCACGCCCGACCGCGTCCCGACCGACCTCCAGGTCGAGTACTACCGGCAGCGCGCCGGTGCTGGCATGATCGTCACCGAGGCGACCGTCGTGTCGCCCGACGCCGTCGGCTACGACGCGACCCCGGGGATCTGGAGCGACGAGCAGGTCGAGGCCTGGAAGCGGGTCACCGACGCCGTCCACGAGGAGGGCGGGAAGATCGTCGTCCAGCTCTGGCACACCGGGCGCGTGAGCCACGAGCTCTTCTTCGACGGCCAGCCGCCGGTCTCGTCGTCCGCCAAGCAGGCCGACGCCCAGGTGTTCGCCGGTGGTGAGATGCGCGAGCCCTCGACGCCGCGGGCCCTGGCGACGGACGAGCTCCCGGGCATCGTGGCCGACTTCGCCCGCGCGACGCGGAACGCCCAGCGGGCCGGCTTCGACGGCGTCGAGGTCCACGCCGCGAACGGCTACCTGCTCGAGCAGTTCCTCGCGGCCGACGTCAACGACCGCGACGACGAGTACGGCGGTTCCCCGACGGCCCGCGCGAAGTTCCCGCTCGAGGTCATCGAGGCGGTCGTCGACGCCTGGGACGCGGAGCACGTCGGCGTGCGCCTCAGCCTCGGCAACGGGACGTTCGGCGCGACCGACGACGACCCGATGCCGACGCTGGCGGCCGTCGCCGAGGGCATCGCGCCGCTGGGGCTCGCCTACGTCCACTTCATCGAGGAGTTCGTGCGCGACGCCGACGGCATCGAGCAGTTCGAGGAGGACCCGCGCACGACGCTGTTGCGCGAGCAGGCCAACGCGCCGGTCCTGGTCAACGGTGGCTACGACCGTGCGACCGGTGAGTCGGCCGTCGAGAACGACCGGGCGACCGCCGTCGTCTACGGCAAGCCGTTCATCTCGAACCCCGACCTCGTCACGCGCTTCGAGCGCGACGCCGACCTCACCGAGTGGGACGCGTCGACGTTCTACGGCGGTGGCGCCGAGGGTTACACCGACTACCCGACGCTGGACGAGCAGGCCGACGCAGCCTGACCCCGCGTGGGTCCCGTTCCCGCCGCACGTCGGCGGCCGCGGGACCCAACCCCTCCGTTCGATCGGCCCGCCACCCCGAGTGGCGGGTCGTTCGGATTTGTACTAACATCTCGCCACCGCGAAAGGCACCCCTGTGGCAGCAGCCGAGAGCCCCGTCCTCGAGGTCGTCGAGCTCGGACGTGTGTGGCAGACGATCGACCCGTTCCTGTTCTGCGTCCACCACGACGACGACTACCCCGAGGGCGACGAGGAGCTGGGCCCGTGCGCCCCGCTGACGGGCCGCAACATCGGGATGGACTTCTCCGGTCGCGACGGCTGGTCGATGTACCACGGCTCGCTCGTGCCCGGCTTCCCGCAGCACCCGCACCGTGGCTTCGAGACGATCTCGTTCATGCGCAACGGCTTCATGGACCACTCCGACTCGCTGGGTGCCGCCGCGAGGTTCGGCAGGGGCGACGTGCAGTGGATGACCGCCGGCTCGGGCATCGTCCACGCC
>JBFKQZ010000228.1:0-4984 GCA_041627475.1 Nitriliruptoraceae bacterium
CGGGGCCGGGCCCCAGGAGCGCCAGCGGCACGAACGTGACGAGGTGCCCTGCGAGGAAGCCGAACACGAACGACCCGACGATGGTCGAGACGAAGAAGGCCGCGAAACCGACGCAGTACCCGACGAGCGCCGCCGCCGGGACGAACAGCACGGCGATCAGCACCCTGACGACGGCACGTCGTGGTGGACTGCCGTCCAGCACCACCAGGAACACGCCCGGCGACGTCATCGCCAGCGCACCGAAGACGATCGCGTAGGGGTCTGCGTCGAGGCCGGGGAGCGCGGCCGCGAGCACCGCGGCGACCCCTGCGTACGACCACAGGGCCGTGCGAGCGGCGACCTGTCTCCCCTCCACGAGCGCGTCTCGCCGCGTGAGGACGCGAACGGCCAGGTGCCGACCGAGTGCGGCCAGCGCGACGACGGCCACCACACTGCCGGCTCGCAGCAGCGGGTGCGGGGGGCGGATCGCGACCGGGTCGGCGAGCCACCCGACCAGCGCCCACACGGTCAGGACGCCGAGGCCGACGGGGTAGGTCCGCACCCCGTCCCTGAACCACCCGGACCGGTCCCATTCGCCGAGGACCCGCCCCACGGTCTCGCGCGCCGTCGTCACCTGCATGTCCAGCTCCTTGAACGATCGTTCTGAACGACTGTTCAGGAACCATATCGTGGACTGAACGACTGTTCAAGGGCATGCTCGCACCAGCGACGGAGGACAGGACATGGCCGAGGCGAGGCAGCGGCTGCTCACAGCGGCCGCGACGACACTCGTCGAGCGCGGCCACGGCGGTGCGAGTGCCCGCGTGGTCGCCGCCGAGGCCGAGGTCGCACCCGGCCTCATCTACTACCACTTCGGCGACCTCGACTCGCTGTTCGCCGAGGCCTCCCGGTCGGTCAGCACGAGGAGCGCCGAGGTGTGGTCGGCCGCGCTCGCCGACTGCACGACGCTGACCGAGATCGTCGACACCGCCCGGTCCCTGCACGAGACCGAGCGGGTGCAGGGCAACCTCGTGATGCTGGCGCAGCTGCTCGCCGGGGCCCGCGGCAACGAGACCCTCACCACCGCGGTCAACGACAACTTCACGATGCTGGCCAAGGTCGTCGAGGACGCGATCCGCCGCGTGCTGGTCGACACCCCGCTCGAGGAGGCGCTGGCCCCAGCCCGGCTCGCACGGACCGTGTCGGCCGGTTTCGTCGGCCTGGAGCTCTTCGACGACACCGTGCCCGACGGCACGGACCTGTTCGACCAGCTGCGCGTGCTGGCCGTCCTGGCGGACGAGATCCTCTCGGCCGGCTGGATCACCAGCGCCTGGCTGCGGCGGCGCCTGCGTCCGTTGCGGCCGTCCGGCCCGGGCGAGGGTGCAGAATGACGACGTGCAGCCCGACCCCCTGACCCGCCTGCTGCGCGGCTCGCTCGCCGACGCCGCGCCCGACGGCGTGCCCGTCCTGCGCACCGTGGTCGGGATGGGTCTCGCGAACGCGCTGCAGGGACCGCGCCCCGGGACGCGGCAGGAGCAGGACGTCACGCCCGCGCACGCGGGCGACCCCGGACTGTGCGGCCCCGCGTCCGCGTCGTGGCAGGTCCTGTCGGACGTGGCCGGGCTGGCGGCGGGCAACCGGGCCCTGCTGCTGCAGGCGCTGCACCCCCTGGCCATGGCTGGCGTGCACGACCACTCGACCTACGCGGAGGACCCGTTCGGTCGCCTCCACCGCACCAGCGAGTGGGTCGTGGCCGCGACCTTCGGCGCCACCGCCGATGCTGTCCGCGTGTCCCGCATGGTCCGCGGCCTGCACCGCCGCGTGGTCGGCACGGCGCCGGACGGTCGCCCGTACGCCGCGAGCGACCCCGATCTGCTGGCGTGGGTGTCGATGACCTTCACCGACTCGCTGCTCGCCTGCGACCAGGCGTTCGGGGCCCACCCGGTCGACCGCGCGACGGCGGACCGGTTCGTGCTCGAACAGTCCCGGCTCGGTGCCCTGCTCGACCCCCGCGTCGACCTGGATGCCGTCGCTGACGACCCGGCCGCGCTGCGCCGCTGGGAGGTCGCCCTGCCGCTGCTCGACGAGGGCCTGCTGCCGACCGACGTCGCGTCCCTGCGCACCTGCCTCGCCCGCTACGACAGCGAGCTGGTCCTCGGCGAGCACGCCGCGGAGGCCCTCGACTTCCTCCGCGACCCGGGCCTGCCGGCCTACGCCATGCCGGCGTACCGGGCGATGCAGCTCGGGGCGGTCGCCACGCTGCCCGTGCGTCTGCGCCGGCTGCTCGGTTGGGCGTGGGTCCGCGGACCCGTCGCCGTCGCAGCGCGGCGCCAGACGGGCGCCCTGCTCACCGGGCTCCGGCTCGGCGCCGGGCGGTCACCCGCCCTGCGGGCTGCCGAGCGCCGCGTCCTGGCCGGCTGACGCGTCGGACGCGTCCGGGGCCTCTCCCTCCGCACGCCGCGCTGCTCGCCGCACCGCGCGCAGCGGCAGGTGGGCGAGGACCGCAACACCCGCGCAGACGAGCGCCGCGGTCGCGAAGCCGTCCCGGACGGCCGCCGCGACGCTCGCGCCCAGGTCGACGCCACCCTGCATGACCCCCTCCCCGGCGAGCAGCCCGCGTACCGCCTCGACGTCACCGGTCTGCGTCGCGACCACCAGCAGCAGCACGGCCCCGCCGAGCGCCGACCCACCGGCGAACCCCTGGCTGCGGATGTACTGGTGCGCCGCCGTGGCCCGGCCGAGCTCCTCGTCCGGTGCGAGCAGCCGCAGCAGCGTCAGGGCCGAGTTGGTCGACGTGCCCATGCCGAAGCCGGCGACCGTCAGCGCGGCGAACACGACCCACAGCGGGGCGCCGAGGAAGGCGACCGTCGCCACCAGCGCACACGCGGGTGCCACGACCGTCGCACCCAGCGTCGTGACCTGCTGCGGCCCACGGGTGTCCATCAGACGACTCGAGACCTGCGCACCGGTGGTCCAGCCCAGGGTGAAGAACATCACCGACCACGCCGCCACCGCGGCGTCCACGCCCCGGCCGGCCGAGACGTACAGCGGCACGTACAGCTGGGTCCCGATCCCACCGATCAGCAGCAGGGCGATCGCCCAGGCGAGCGGGCCGAGCGGTGCCGACAGCACGTGCCGCGGCGCGACGAGCGCGTCGGGTCGACCACGCATCCGTCGCATCACGGCCGCACCGGCGGCGAGCGCGATGGCGAGGGCCACCAGCGACGACCACGCCAGCTGGTCGAAGGCGACCAGCGAGCCGACGCTGAAGACCGTCAGCAGCGCCAGTGCGACGAGGTCGATCCGGCCCCGTCCCGCGGTGGCGCCGGCCGGCGGGTCCGCCGGCAGCGAGCGGTTGCCGAGCCAGAGCGCCAACGCTCCCAGCGGGATGTTGACGAGGAAGATCCAGCGCCAGCTCGCGACGAGGAGCAGCCCGGCCGCGATGCCGGGCCCCGCCACGCTCATCACGCCCCACACCGTCGCGTTGACGGCGAACGCCCGCCCGACGAGGTGGCGGGGGAACACGAGCCCCACGGCCGCCAGCGCCGTGGCGTTGGTGGCACCGCCGCCGATGCCGTGCAGCACCCGAGCGGCGACGAGGAACTCCATGGACGGCGCGACGGACGCGAGGACGGCACCGAGGACGAACACCACGACCGACCAGCGGAAGACCGGGCGCACACCGTGCCGGTCCACGAGGGCGCCGGCCACGACGGTCGCGACGCCGGCGACCAGGAGATAGGTGGTCAAGACCCACGGGAGCAGGTCGACGCCACCGAGGTCGCCGGCCACCTGCGGGAGTGCCGCCGCGACGGCGAGCCCCTCGAAGGCGCCCAGCGCGACGATCGTCAGCAGCGACACCATCGCCGCGCGCAGCTCCGGCGCGAACACGGACGTCAGCCGGTCACCGGCAGCACCGGTCTCGGCGTCCGCGGGAGGGGTGGGCGAGGAACGCATCCTCGCACGGTAACCCGACGTCCGTCCGACACGACCGGTCCACCGGTCACCGCTGGACCCGACCGGTCAGCGGCGACCGCTCAGTGGTCGTCGCGGTCGGCGGTGGCGTCAGGGCCGGGCGGGACGCCCTGCGCGGGGAGGTTCGCGACGACGTGGTCGGCCGCGTCCTGCACGCGCTGGCTGTCAGCCGACTCCTCCCACGCACGTGCGAGCGCCCGGACTGCTGCGGCCCGTCGCTCGGCGAGCGCGTCCGGGTCGGGCACCTCCCACCACGGCTGCCCCCGCTCCCCGAGGGCGACCTTCGTGTCCTGCACGCGGTCCCGCGCGGCACGCTCGGCGACGTCGTCCTCGGCCCGCTGGACGGCCCGGCGAGCCGACATCAGCTCGTCGACGAGGGCCTTGCGGACCCAGACGTCCAACGACGGGTCGGTGGCCCGCCAACGACGACCCTCGATGACCACGTAGCGGCCATCGAGGGTGCGTCGGGGTGTCGCCATCGGACTCAGCCGGCCTTGCGGTTCCGACCCTTGGCGCCGATGTAGTCCTTGTTCATCATGCGGATGAAGTCGACGGAGATCTCCTTCGGGCACGCACTCGAGCACTCCATGTGGTTCGTGCACGAGCCGAAGTACGCGTCCATGGTCTCGACCATGTTGACCGTGCGCTCGTCCTTCTCGGGCTGGCCCTGCGGCAGCAGGTTCAGGTGCTCGAGCTTGGCCGAGGTGAACAGCTGGGCCGCACCGTTGGGGCACGCCGCCACGCAGGCGCCGCAGCCGATGCAGGCCGCGTAGTCGAAGGCCTCCTCCGCCGACTCCTTCGGCACCAGCACTGCATTCGCGTCGGGTGCGCTACCGGTGTTCGTCGACACGAAACCGCCCGCTGCGATGATGTCGTCCAGCGCACTCCGGTCCACCACCAGATCCTTGATCACCGGAAACGCCCGCGCACGCCACGGCTCGACGACGATCGTGTCACCGTCGCTGTAATGCCGCATGTGGAGCTGGCACACCGCCGTCCGTTGCTGGGGACCGTGCGCAATTCCGTCGAC
>JBFKQZ010000229.1:0-4928 GCA_041627475.1 Nitriliruptoraceae bacterium
CCGATCAGGGTCGTGCCCACGCCGACGGCGGACCGACCGAGCACGGACGCGACGCCGCTCATGCGTGACGGCAGCTCCTCGGACTGGGTGGCGAGGAAGTCAGCCACCGGGTCCTGCAGCGCCTCGGGCAGCTCGGTCGTGCGCTCGGCGAGGTTGTCGAGCAGCGCTGGGCCTGCCTCGACGAGGTTGGTCACCTGGTCGATGACGAGCCCGTACATCGAGGCCACGAGCCCGACGCCCAGCGCCGCGGCGCCGACGAAGACCAGTCCCGTGCCGAGGCCACGCCGCATGCCGCGCTGGTGGAGCCACTGGACGGCCGGCTCCATGGCGAACGACAGGAAGAGGCTGAGCAGCACGAGGATGAGCAGACCGCGCAGGCGAGCGGCGGTGGCCGTGACGAGCTGCGCGAGGACGAGGCCACCACCGACCCCGATCGCGATCGTCATCGCGCGCTGCGTGTCGAAGCGGTCGGACCGGCGCCGCCGCCGCGGCCTGAGGGCCGCATCGCCCTCCGCCGCGCTCGGTGGCCCCGCGGTCTCGCTGCTCTCCTCCGCCACGTGCGTGGTCCTCGGTCGGTCGCGCCTGCAACCTAGCCATGTGCTGTCGCCGCGCCCGGGTGGGCGTCGGATCGGCCGTCGGGCCGGTCCTCGCTACCGTCGCCGGCCGGTCGGACGACGGGGGGGCAGCGGTGGAGGACGCCGCGATCCGGGTCCGTGGGCTGGTGAAGCGCTACGGGCCGGTGACGGCCGTCGACGGGCTCGACCTCGACGTCGCGCGCGGCGAGACGGTCGCGATCCTCGGCCCGAACGGCGCCGGGAAGTCCACGACCGTCGAGTGCTGCGAGGGCTACCGGCAACCCGACGCGGGGTCGGTGGAGGTCCTCGGCCTGGACCCGTTCCGCGACGGTGACGCGCTGCGGGCGCGCATCGGTGTGATGCTCCAGGAGGGCGGGATCTTCCCGACCGCGTTCCCGCCCGAGGTGCTGCGGACCGTCGCCCGCTTCTACGCCGACCCGCTCGACCCCGACGACCTGCTGGCGCGGGTGGGGCTGGTCGAGGCCTCCCGCACCCGGTACCGCGACCTCTCGGGCGGCCAGAAGCAGCGGCTCTCGCTGGCGCTCGCCCTGGTCGGCCGCCCTGAGGTGGTGTTCCTCGACGAACCGACGGCGGGCCTCGACCCGCAGGCACGGCGCCTGACGTGGGCCCACGTGCGAGAGCTCCAGGACGACGGGGTGACGGTGGTGCTGACCACGCACCTGCTCGACGAGGCCGAGGAGCTGGCCGACCGTGTCGTGATCGTCGACCACGGCCGCGCGGTCGCCGTCGGCACCCCGGCGGAGCTGACGACCGGCGAGCAGGTGGACCTCACCTTCTCGGCGGTGGCGGGGCTCGACGTCGCGACGCTCGGCGCCGCGCTCGGTGCCACCGTCGTCGAGGAGCGTCCCGGCCGGTACCGGGTCCACGGTGCCCCGACCCCGGCGATGATCGCGGACCTCGCCTCGTGGCTGGCCTCGCGCAACGTCTTCCTCGGCGAGCTGCGAGCGGGCAAGCGCAGCCTCGAGGACGTGTTCCTCACCCTGACCAGCGAGACCTCGGTGGCCGCCGCTGCCGGGAGCAGCTCCCGACGACGGAGGCGCCGATGAGCGTCGCCCCGCCCCGCCCGGCGCCGGTCCTGCAGCGCGTCCTCGCGCAGGCGCGGCTCGAGCTGCGCCTGCTGGTGCGCTCCGGGGAGTCGCTGGTCGTCACGTTCGGGATCCCGCTGGGCATGCTCGTCTTCTTCGGCACCGTCGACCTGCTGCCGCTCGACGCGGCCAACCCGCTCGACGTCCTGCTGCCGGGCTCGATCGCCGTGGCCGTGATGGCCACGGGCTTCGTGGCGCAGGCGATCTCGACCGGCTTCGAGCGCAAGTACGGCGTCCTCAAACGGCTCGGGGCGACCCCGCTGACCCGCGCCGACTACCTGGTCGCGAAGGGGCTGGCGGTGGCGGTGGTCGTGGCGGTGCAGGTCGTGGTCCTCGTCGGCGTGGGCACGGCGCTGCGCGGCGGTGTCCCGACCGCCGACGGGTGCGGTCCGGGGTCCGGGGCGCTCCACGGCTGCGACGGCGTGGCGACGGCGCTGTGGCTGGTCCCCGTCGGGGTCGTGCTCGGGGCCGTCGTGTTCACCGCCCTCGGTCTCGCGCTGGCCGGGGCGGTCCGGGCCGAGCTGGTGCTCGCCGGCAGCAACGGCGTGTTCCTCCTGCTGCTGATGGGCTCGGACCTGATCTTCGAGCTGCCCGAGGCCCTCGCCCCGGTGGTGCTCGCGACGCCATCGGGCGCGCTCGACATCGTGCTGCGACGCGCGCTCGACCCTGCGACCTGGGCGGGCCCGGTCCTCGCCGGTCGCACGGGCGTCGCACTGCTCGTGCTCGTCGCGTGGGGCCTCGCGGCGGTCGCCGTCGCCGCCCGGACCTTCCGGTGGGAGGCCTGAGCGCGGGCGGACGTGCGCCCACGCGTGCGACCCCGGCGATCGTCCATCCCGCGGTTGGAGCCCTGCGCGGCCTTCTGGGTAGTCTCCGGCGCACGGGCAGACCGTCGTCGGCGTGCGACCACATGGATCCACGTCCGGGGCAACCGTCGGCACGGCGTCCGTCGGGCGCCCCGCCACGTCCCGCAGCACACCGGGGACGACCAGCTCCCGTCACCCACCCACGACCGAAAGACGTCGACGTGCGCAACCACGCCCGCCGCGGCCGTCTCCTCCTCCTCGCCGTCCTCGCACTCGCACTCGCCGCGTGCGGCGAGGCACCGCAGACCGCGCTGGACCCACAGGGTCCGTTCGCCCAGCAGCCGGACGACCTGTTCCGGATCGTGATCCTGATCGCGCTGGCCGTCTTCGTGGTCGTGCAGGCGCTGATCATCTACGCGGTCGTCAAGTACCGCGACAAGGGCGACGACAGCCCGCTCCCCGCGCAGGTGCACGGCAACACCCGCATGGAGCTGGTCTGGACGATCATCCCGGCGCTGATCCTCGCCGGCATCGCCGTCCCGACGATCCAGACGGTCTTCGACCTGGCCGAGACGCCCGACGGCGCGATGGAGATCGAGGTCATCGGGCACCGCTGGTGGTGGGAGTACCGGTACCCGGGCATGGGTCCCGACGGCACCGACCTGGTCACGGCCAACGAGCTGGTCATGCCGGTCGACACCCCCGTCCACCTGGTCATGACGGCCGAGGAGGCCGGCAGCGCCGACAACGCCGTCATCCACTCCTACTGGGTCCCGGCGCTGGCCGGCAAGCAGGACGTCGTCCCGGGCCGCATCACGACGCTCAACCTGCAGGCCGACACGACCGGCGTGTTCCAGGGGCAGTGCACCGAGTACTGCGGCCTGAGCCACGCGAACATGCGCAACTACGCCACGGTGCTCACCCAGGCCGAGTTCGACGCATGGGTCGAGGAGCAGCGCCAGCCCGCGCCCGAGCCGGCCGAGGGCTCGCTCGCCGCGCGCGGCAAGGAGCTGTTCAACCAGAACTTCGAGGTCGAGGGGCTCGGCCAGCGCAACTGCGCCAGCTGCCACATGATCAACGGCGAGGGCGCGAACGTCGGCCCGAACCTCACGCACCTGATGTCCCGCGAGATGTTCGCCGGTGCGATCTTCGACCTCTACAACACCACCGACGGCTGGGGGACGTGGGACCTCGACGACCCCAACGTCGACGACCTCAAGGCCTGGCTCATCAACGCACCCGAGATGAAGGCCATGCGCCCGACCGCCGAGACCGGCGCCGTCGGCATGCCGAACCTCGGGCTCAGCGAGGACGAGGCCGACGCCCTCGTCGCCTACCTGCTGACCCTCGAGTAGCCGCACCAACACAGAACTTCTTCTTGATCCGCACCACGCGGCACCCGCCGCGCAAAGGAGCACCCACATGGCCACCACGACGACGCCCGAGTCCACCTCGGTCCTCCGTCGGCCGTTGCAGACCACCGGCCGGTGGTCGTTCCTGACGACCGTCGATCACAAGAAGATCGGCATCATGTACTTCTGGACCGTCCTGGTGTTCTTCGCACTGGGCGGGTTCGAGGCCTTCTTCGTCCGGCTCCAGCTGGGGCAGGCCGAGGCGAACGTCCTCAGCGAGGAGGTCTACAACCAGCTGTTCACGATGCACGGCGTGACGATGGTCTTCCTGGTCATCATGCCGCTGTCGGCTGCCTTCTTCAATTACCTGATCCCGCTGCAGATCGGTGCGCGTGACGTCGCGTTCCCGCGCCTGAACGCGTTCAGCTACTGGGTCTACCTGTTCGGCGGCATCTTCCTCTACAGCTCGTTCTTCCTCGGCGGTGCGCCGAACGGTGCGTGGGTCGGCTACGCCCCGCTGTCGACCGCGATCCCGGGCAACAACATGGCGTTCTACGCCATGGGGCTGCAGATCCTCGGCATCTCGTCGCTCGCCGCGTCGGTCAACTTCATCGTGACCATCCTGAACATGCGCGCGCCGGGCATGACGATGATGCGCCTGCCGGTGTTCATCTGGATGAGCCTGGTCGTCAACTTCCTGCTGCTGTTCTCGCTGCCGATCATCACGGTCGCGCTGATCATGATGCAGTTCGACATCGGCGTCGGGACGGCGTTCTTCGACGCCACCGCCGGCGGTGACCCGATCCTCTGGCAGCACCTGTTCTGGCTCTTCGGCCACCCCGAGGTCTACATCCTCATCCTGCCCGCCATGGGCATCGTGTCCGAGGTCCTGCCGACGTTCTCGAAGAAGCCGCTGTTCGGCTACTCCTTCCTCGTGTTCGCCGGCGCCGCCATCGGCTTCATCGGCTTCGGTGTGTGGGCGCACCACATGTTCACCTCGGCCATCGGCCCGGTCGCCCGCGCGTCCTTCGGTCTGGCCACGATGTTCATCGCCGTCCCGACCGGCATCAAGATCTTCAACTGGGTCTTCAC
>JBFKQZ010000230.1:0-4908 GCA_041627475.1 Nitriliruptoraceae bacterium
CCAGTCGCCCAGCGACCCGGTCGCCGGCTACGACCCCGTCGGCTGGCCGACCTTCTCGTACTGGCCCAAGCACGACACGCTCACCCACGAGCAGTACTACTGGAAGTGGCTCGAGCGGGCCTACCACGGTGGTCTGCGGCTGACCACGATCCTGCTGGTCGAGAACACGGCCCTGTGCCAGTTGTTCCCGGTCAAGGAGAACTCCTGCAACGAGATGGACTCGGTCCGGCTGCAGGCCCAGCGCATGTTCGAGCTGCAGGACTACGTCGACGCGCAGAACGGCGGCCCCGGTGAGGGCTGGCTGCGCATCGTCACCACGCCGGCGCAGGCGCGACAGGTCATCAACGACGGCCGCCTCGCGATCGTGCTCGGCATCGAGGTGTCGGAGCTGTTCGACTGCCGGGCACCGCTCGACCAGCCGCAGTGCACCGAGGAGTCCATCAGCGCCAGCCTGCGCGAGGTCGCCGACATGGGCGTCCGGCAGATGGAGCTGATCAACAAGTTCGACAACGGCCTGTCGGGCGTCACCGGCGACGGCGGCGCGACGGGCATGATCGTCAACCAGGGCCAGTTCCTGACCAGCGGCCACTTCTGGGACTTCGACACCTGTCCCGAGGACATCCCGGTCAGCGACACCGGCCACGGGCACGCCCACCACGACTACGAGGGCGACCAGCACGACAAGCGGCAGCTGAACTTCAACGACGACGTCGCGCAGGGCAACGCCGACGAGATCGACGTCCTCGCCGGCATCATCCTCGACCAGTTCGGTCCCGCCAGCCGTCCCGCGCCGGTCTACCCGGCCGGGCCGCACTGCAACACCCGCGGGTTGACCGACCTGGGTCGCCACCTCATCACCGAGATGGCCGAGTACGGGATCCTGTTCGACCCCGACCACATGTCCGCCGCCGCCCAGCGCGAGGCGCTCGACCACCTCGAGGACGTCGTCATCCCGGCGCTCCACGAGGAGGCCGAGACGACGGGCGTCCGCGCACGGATCCCGGGCGTGATCTCCAGCCACAGCTGGGCCAACGACGTGATCTACCAGCGCATCTTCGACCTCGACGGCGTCGTGGCACCCCGCACGACCGACGCCGACGGCTTCGTCGGGCGCTACCAGCAGCGGCGCGCGTGGCACGACGAGCACGCCCCGCCCGGTGCGTTCTTCGGCCTCGGCTACGGCGCCGACACCAACGGCCTCGGCGGCCAGCCCGGTCCGCGCGACGAGGGCTACGAGCCCCTGCCGTACGACACCGGGTGGGAGGCACCGCTCGGTGACGTGACCATCTTCCAGCAGGTCTCCGGCCTGCGGACGTGGGACGCCGACGTGGAGGGTGCGGCCAACTACGGCCTGTTCGCCGACTGGTTCAAGCAGCTCCAGCTGGCCGCCGAGGCACAGGGCGGTCCGGCGCTTCGCGAGCAGCTGACCCGCGACATGCTCAACGGCGCCGAGGACTACCTCCGCACCTGGGAGCGCGCCGTGTACGGCGGCGGCGACTGCGTGCTCGACGGCTCGACCCCGCAGGTCGACGACCTCCACGCAGCCGCCGGTCTCGAGGTCGAGCGCTTCCTGGCCGCGATCGGCCAGCCCGTCGACCGGCAGGGCGCCGCGTACGTCTACTGCGCCGAGGGCGAGCAGGGCGAGGCCCGCACGATGGAGGTCACCTTCGACGCGGCCGGCCGCGCGAGCGCCCCGACCCCGAGCGACGTCCAGCTCGAGCCGGTCACGGACCCCGGGCACACGCACGTCCTCGCAGCGGCCGCCGAGCCGGCGCTCGCGGCGACCGGCGGTGGCGCCGCCCTCCTCGGCATGGGACTCGTGGGCCTCGGGTTCGCCGTGACCCGCCGGCGCGCCGGCTGACGTGGGACCGCCCCGGTGCAGTGCACCGGGGCGGTTGGGAGGTTGGTACCGCCCCGCCGCGACACCGCGACGGGACGGAGGTCTGTGTCCCCAACCGTCGGCCATCGGACGCGCCGACACAAGGGCCGGCGGACCGGTTGGGACACCTGTCCCGGGTCGGGCGAGGCCGCGTCGGTCGCTCCGCCGCGCTACTGCGCCATCGACGTCATCGCGATCTCGAGCACCTGGACGTCTGCGGGCTGGGCGAGGGCGTGGACGACCTGCGCCGCCACCGACTCGGGTGTCAGCCCCACCGTGTGCACCCGGTCGGCGTAGTCCTCGGCGTGGTCCGTGGCGTGCTCGTCGTGCTCGAAGATCGGGGTGTCGACGTAGCCGGGCGAGACCGTCAGCACGCGGACACCGCGCTCGCTGCACTCCTCGCGCAGGCCGTCTGCGAGGCAGTGCACGGCGTGCTTCGACGCGGCGTACACGCTCATCTCCGGCGAACCGCGTCGACGCCCCGACATCGACGAGACGAGGACGAGGTCCGCCGGGTCCTGCTGCTCGAGGTGCGGCACCGCCGCGCGGGTCACGCCGAGCAGGCCGAAGACGTTTACCTCGAACGTCGCGCGCCAGTCAGCGGGTGTCGTCTCGAGGATCGGTGCCGGGCGCACGACGCCGGCACTGACGACGACGCCGTCGAGCCCGCTCAGCTGCTCCGCCGCGTGGTCGACGGCGCGCGGCACGGCGTCGTCGTCGGTCACGTCGCACGGCACGACGACATGCTCGCCGGGCAGCTCGTCGGCGAGCGCAGCAAGGTCCTGCTCGCTGCGGGCCAACAGGGCGAGCCGCGCGCCCTCCTCAGCGGCCAGTGTCGCCACGGCGCGGCCGATGCCCGACGAGGCGCCGGTCACGAGCAGCCGGCGATCGGCGAGTCGGGGACGGTTGGTGGCAGCGGCGACGGACATCGTTGGGGGGCTCCTCGTGGTGGCATCCTCGACGTGTCCCGGGCCGGACGGGTGACACGTCCGCGAGACGAGCGCGACGTCTCAGCCCGGGCGGCCGGCCAGCTCGTTGCGCAACAGGGTGCCGAGGACGCCGTAGCCACCCTCGTTGACGTGGATCTCGTCGGCCGTGAACAGGGCTGGCGTCGGCATGCCGTGCTGGTCGACCAGGTAGCGGTGCCAGTCCACGTACGACCAGCGTGGCAGGTTCCGGATGCGGTCCACGATCCGGTCGTTGGCCCGTTCGACATCGTCGAGCATGCCCAGTCGCCCGGGGCTCGGTTTGATCGAGACGAACCAGCAGTCCGTGCGAGGCAGGAGGGTGTCGACGAGCTCCGCCAGCTGGTCGAACTGCTCGACGACCTCGTCGGCGGTCGCGCCACGCGCGAGGTCGTTGTCACCGCAGTACAGCACCAGGCGGGCCGGGGCGTGGGGCACCACCAGGCGTTCGAAGTAGCGGCGGCAGGCCTCGAACGTCGACCCGCCGAACCCGAGGTTCACGACGTCGCGCACGCCGACGGCGTCGGCGAGGTCCGGCCACATCCGGAACGTCGAGGACCCGTAGAAGACCGTGCGCCCCACCGACGGCGGGGGGTGGACGGCCGCGTGCTCCAGCGCGCGGACGTCGTGCTCGAACTCCTCGTTGACCGCGTCGACCTCGCCGAGGTTCGTGACCAGCCCGGTGAGGTCCGCTTCGGGTTCCTGGATCGCCCGGGCGAGCTCGGCCGCCTCTTCGACGTGGCCGCGGAACTCCTCGCGGTAGGCCCGCAGGAACGCCTGCACCGCGTCGCGGTCGTCGACGTCGACGCCACGCTCCTGCATCGTGAACGGAGGCTTGACGACGCAGCTGAAGACGGCCCGGTGCGCCGGTTCGTCGAAGTTCGCCAGCGCGACCGGGACGATGGTGGGCTGGCTCGGGAAACGCGCGCTCATCAGGAAGGCGCCCGCCTTGAGGGGGCCCGGCGAGCGTGCAGTGGTGCTGTCCTCGGCGGTGATGGTCCCCTCCGGCGCGATGGCGAAGGGTTGGCCGCTGGCGAGCACGGCCTCGCAGGCCGAGAGGAAGTCCTGCTTGCGCTGCTCCTTCTCCTCCGGTGTCTCGTCCAGCCAGCCCGACTCGGGCGTGACGACGCCGATGTGGCCGAGCCGGTCGTAGTAGTCGGCCCGCCAGAACTCGGTGGCGTCGTTGGTGCGTGCGATGCGGAGGCCGTCGCCGTAGGTCGGCTCCATGAGGATGCTGGAGACGAAGTGCGAGTCCGGGTTGAACAGGAAGCCGTTGGGGAGGATCGAGTCGTCCGCGTACGCCATGTGGTTGTAGATGAGGATGCAGTTGCCGTCCTCGGGCAGGTGCTCGGTCCCCTTGATCACGTACGGCACGTGGGTCAGTGCGTCGCGGAACCAGCGTGACGCGAGTCGGCGGAGCGCCGCCGGGTCCTCCTCGTCGCTGCGGACCACGGCCTCGTAGGTGGCCTGGATGCCCGCGAGGAACCGGTGGCCTCGTTCGAGGTCGCGCAGCAGGTCCAGCGCGAGGCTGGCCACCGACTGCTCCGCCGGCGTGCCGTCGAACTGCAGCTCGTAGAGCCGTCGGAAGCCGTCGTCACGCGTGAGCTTGTTGCCCAGCAGGTGGGGGACGCCGTACAGCAGCGAGTTCACCGGCAGGGCCGGCGTGCTGTCGTCGACGAGCTGCTGGAGCGCCTCGATGCCGCCGTCCTCGGCCACGGCGCCGTGGTGGGTGCGCGTCGACAGCAGGTAGCGGCGCAGCTGCCACAGCTGCTGCTCGAAGACCGCGCCCGCCCACGCGGGGTGGGTCTCGACGAGCGCGGCCAGGGCGGCCCGCGGGACGTGCACGACGGTGCTGTCCCGCGTCGCCTCGACGTCGTAGGGCGATGGCGTGGCCCCCGTCGCGGACGACCAGGCCAGCAGCGTCCCGGCGCGGACGGCGTGGCGGACGGCGGTCTGGGTGCGGTCGCCGTCGGTCCGCACCCCGAACCGCAGGGCCGCCCGGCCGGAGAGCAGCAGCCACAGCCCGCCGGCGTGTGCGCCCTCGTGCAGGAAGCGGGTCCCGCC
>JBFKQZ010000231.1:0-4874 GCA_041627475.1 Nitriliruptoraceae bacterium
GACACGATCGCCGGCGCATTGACGGCGTCGAAGACGACGACCTCGCCCGTGTCCGCGCACGTTCCGCAGTCCGTGATGTAGGCGAGCCCGTCAGTGGGGTTGAACGTGATCCCGCCCGGCATGAAGAAGTCGTCCCAGATCAGCTCGCTCTGGAACGTGCCGTCCGGATCGACCCGGTAGAGGGCGCCACTGGTGTCGCCGGACAGCAGGCCGCCGTGACTCACCTCGAGCACGTACAGCTTGCCGTCGGGACCCGTCGCGACGTCGATGACGTTCGTGAAGGCGCCCGGGATCTCCCTGATCCCGTCGTCGCCGAAGCCGCTCTCGAGCACGACGGACGAGCCCGGCGTGAACGGGAAGCCCGTCAGCTGCCCGACCACGTACCCGCCCTGGTAGTACCCGATCTGCGTCGGGACCGACTGCGCCGGGATGCGGGTGCCCGGCGGGAGGTCCAGGAAGCCGGGTGCCGGCTCCATGGTCGGCGGCAGGACGGCCTCCGTCGTGATCGTGCCGTCCAGCAGGACCTTGAGGATCGTGTTGCCGCCGGAGTCGGCGACGAAGAGGCTGTTGCCCTCGTTCGTCGTGAGGACGCCGAACGGGTTGGTGTCGGCCCCCTGCCCGTCGGCGTCGCCGTCCGCCTCGTGCGTCCCGAGGTCGGCGACCTGCTTCTCGTCCGATCCGTCCGCGCCGATGGCGCTGCGCACCGTCGCGAACTCGGCTGCCCGTGTCGCGCCCGCGTCGACCAGCGTCGTGCGCGCGGCCGGGTCGGCTCCGAGGCCGATCGTGAAGACGACGCGGACGCCGCCCTCGATCACGGTCACATCCGCGGGTCCAGCGGCGGACGTGCCGGTCTCGTCCTGCGGTGTCGCGGGGTCGTCAACAGCGGCAAGTGACGGGAGACCCGAGACCAGCCGCTGTGCGGGGTCGATGGTCTGCCCGCGCGGATCGCCGGTGATGTCGAAGCTGACGATCGAGCCCGTCTCGCCGTAGCAGACGTCGCCGCCCTCCGGTCCCGGGATGCAGGGCCCGGCCCCTCCCTTGCCGGACTCGGCGACCCACATGATGTGGCCGTCGAAGACGATGCCGCGCGGGTTGTGCAGGCCGCCCACGACCACCTCGGGGTCGTGGCCTGCTGCTGTCGTGCCGGTCATGGGTACGAGCACGGCCGCGGCCAAGGCCGCACCGACGAGCCCCACCCTTCCACTGTGCCTGTGTCGCATCGACTGCTCCTCGTCCGTCGCCATGGGTGGCGCGGACGCGGCACGAGCAGCCGGGATCCACCTGTGTGACGCCCCCGCATCACACGACGTCGACGTTACGCCTTTCCGGCAGAAC
The DNA here is from genome assembly GCA_041627475.1 of Nitriliruptoraceae bacterium. Taxonomy (GTDB): domain Bacteria; phylum Actinomycetota; class Nitriliruptoria; order Nitriliruptorales; family Nitriliruptoraceae; genus JBFGFG01. The sequence continues at coordinate 1,336 of JBFKQZ010000231.1, forward strand.
GTCCATGTGGGGGCCGCTGGGTGCGCGCAACGGCGCGCTGCCGGGCGCTGCGGGCGAGGCCGAGGCCGCCGTCAGGTCCCCTGGCGGGTCGACAGCATCGCGATCTCCACGAGGTCGACCTCGGGCGGCTGCGCGAGGGCATGCACGATGTTGGCCGCGACGACGTCGACGGGCAGGCCGGATGCGTGCATCGCGTCCTGGTAGCGCCCACGCATCCCTTCGTCCGGCACGTCGTCGAAGATCGGGGTGACGACGAACCCCGGCGCGATGACGGTGACGCGGATCCCGTCGGGTCGCAGTTCCTCCCGCATGCCGTCGCTGATGACGTGCACGGCGAACTTGGTGCCGGAGTAGACGGTGAGCGCGACGGAGGCGCGCCTCCGCCCGGACATGGAGCTGATGTTGACGACGTCCCCGCGGCCCGCGCGGCGCAGGTGCGGCACGGCTGCCCTGGTCGCGTGCAGCAGGCCGAGGACGTTCACGTCGAACATCGCCTGCCAGTCGGAAGGGTCGCCCTCGACGATCGAGCCCGGCAGGGCGAGGCCGGCGCTGTTGACGACGCCGTCGAGCCCCCCGAGCTGCTCGGCCGCCGCGTCGACCGCGGCTCGCGTGGCGTCGGGGTCGGTCACGTCGGCAGGCACGCTCACGGCCCCGACGAGCTCGCTGGCCAGCCGGTCCAGCGTCTCTGCCGATCGCGCGAGGAGGGCCACCTTGCCGCCGGCCGCCACGATGGCGCGCGCGGTGGCCTCGCCGATGCCGGAGGACGCGCCGGTCACCAGGACTCGGCGACCTTCGAGTCGGCCTTCATCACCCATCGCAACGACTCCTCGTGCGTGCGCCAACGGACAGACCGACGAGGGCGAGCAGGGCCGCGGCGGCCGTGATCGTGTATTCGCCGTCGACGGTCATGTGTAGCCGCCAGCGGCCGGCGGCGCGCGTCGTCGCCGTCACGTGCGTGATCACCGACGTCAGCATCGGGGCGGAGGCCAGGGGAGTGGTCGGCCACGGCGTCGCCCCGCGTCTCGTAGCCTCGGCGCACTCGACCGGACCGATCACATGCAACCCAGCCGCGCCGAGCGCCTCGACGCCATCCTCGAACGCGATGGCGCGGCCTGCGTCTGGTGCACCGCCGACTTCAACGGCCGACACACTCGTCCGACGACCGACCACCTGATCGCCCGGGTGAAGGGCGGCCCGTCGTGGATCGAGAACGAGGTCGCCGCGTGTGCGCGCTGCAACCGCGAGCGTGGTCACCGCTCACCGGTCCAGTGGCTCGACGAGGTCCGCCAACGCGGCCGTCAGCCACGGCCGGAGGTCGTCGAGAAGGCCCTCCTCCGGCTCGCCGAGCGCATCACCGAGGAGGGCGGCGCACGCCGCATCCGCAAGACCCTCGCGGCGGAACTCCGCAAGCTGGGTCATTCACCGAGCTTCCGGCTGTAGGGCCGCCGGCTGTAGGGCGGCCCGCACGCGGGCGCCGCCCCGCAGCGCTCTACCGAGTGAAGCCGGCCAGGCGGCCCGCGACGCGGCCGCGCATCTGGCCGATCGCCGCCGCCGCGCTCTCGTCGGGGTCACCGAAGACCTGCAGTCCCGCCGGCTTCGCGTGCTCGAACAGCTTCGGCAGCAGCGCCTGTGCGTTCTGCAGGTGCGTGACGAGCGAGGCGGACGAATCGAACCCCTCGTGGACGAAGAGCTTGCTGCGCTCCTCGTCGAGGTACCACTGGTACTGGACGGTCCCGGGCTCCTGCTGCGTCGCCGAGATGAGTTCGTCGACCACCGTGCGCAGCGCCTCCACGTCGCCGGTGATGTCGGCCTCGAAGATGTAGTGGATGTCCACGGTGCCCCCTGGGTCAGCCCGTTCGGGTGGTGCCGCGGGACGCTACCGACCCGGTCCGGTCACAGCACGGCGTCCAGCGCGGCGATCGCGCGCCCGACCTCGCCGGGGCTCGTGTTGTGGACCGCGCTGAGCCGGACGACGCCGTGGGACGGATCGACCCCGAGTGCGTCGACCAGCCGATGGGCGTAGAAGTGGCCGCCCGCACACCCGATGCCGTGCTCTCCGAGCTCACGCGCGACCTCGACGGCTGGGCGCTCGGTCACGAACGAGATCGTGGGGTGGCGCTCCGCCGCTGATGCGGGACCCAGCAGCCGCACGTCGGCCCGCCCGTCGAGGAACTCGAGCAGCGGCGTCGCGAGGGCGGCTTCGTGGCCGTGCCACAGCGCTCGCATCCGGCGTCGTCGCTCGGGCCAGGTCGGTGTGCCGCCCCCGAAGTGGTGCGCCTCGATGACCTCGAGGTAGTCGACGATGCCGCCGAGGGCAGCCACCTGCGCGTGGTCCGGGCCGGCGGGCGTCAGCCGCTTCGTGACCTGCGGCGCGTTGAAGAAGTGCCCCTGGTTGGGCAGGCGCTCGGCGAGCTCGCGCCTGACGGTCATCACGCCCTGGTGCGGGCCGTACGTCTTGTAGGTCGAGAAGAGGACGATGTCCGCGCCCCACTGCTCGACGTCCGGCAGTCCGTGCGGCGCGTCCGCGACGGCGTCGACGACCGCGACCGCGCCGACGTCCTGTGCTCGTCGGGTCCACTCGGCCACCGGGTTGCACGCCCCGAGCACGTTCGAGGCCGCCGGGAACGCGACCACGGCGACGCGGTCGTCGAGCAGTGCCTCGAGGTCGCCTGTCCGCAGTGCCCCGGTTTCGGGGTCGACGCGCCACTCGCGGACCTCGAACCCGCTCGATGCCAGCCGGCGCCAGGGGCCGGTGTTGGCCTCGTGGTCCTGGTTGGTCACGACGATGGCCGCGTTGAACGGCAGGGACTGGCGGAACGCCTCGGCGAGGACGTACGTGTTCTGGGTGGTCGAAGGGCCGACGTGGAGCTCGTCCACCTGCACGCCCAGCCATGGGGCCAGCCGTGCCGGGCCGGCGACCATCTCGTCCCACGCGCGCTCGGCCAACGGGTAGGGGTGGCCTGGTTGGACCTTGAGGTCGCTGTAGAACGCGGTCAGCCGGTCGATCACCTGCTGGCACGGGAACGAGCCGCCGGCGTTCTCGAAGAACGCCACGTCGTCGCCGACGCCGTCCCGCATCGCCGGGAACTGGGCCCTGACGAGGTCGAGGTCCAGCGCTCCTGGGATGTCGGTCATGCGTCGTCCGCGGTCGTGGCACGCCGAGGGTAAGCCGGGTGCGAGGTCAGGTCTCCGTCGCGGACCGATCAGAAGTGACGCGACGTCGCGCGAGTGCGAACGCGAGCGCGACCCACACGAGCCCGGTCAGGACCAGGCTCACGCCGTCGGCGACATTCTCGTTCGAGGCCGCGTCGCCGATGGCCTCGGAGACGGCGAAGATCGGGAACTGGCCGAGCAGGACGCCGACGGGGAGCCAGCGCCAGCGGCCTGACAGCGCGCGGCGGCGGGCCGTGACGACGGCGATGGCGCCGAGTGACAGGAACGCGCCGGCGGAGGACACCCCGTAGGACGCGGCGACCAGGGGCGGCGCCCGTCGCGATCCTGGCACCGCCCTTGGCGACCATCGCCAGGGCCCCGATGGC
>JBFKQZ010000232.1:0-4717 GCA_041627475.1 Nitriliruptoraceae bacterium
CCGAGGCCGTCGCCGCGGCGATGGGGCCGCCCGGCCGCGTCGCCACCCTCGTCGTGCCTGCCGACGCCTCGTGGGACGACGGCGCACGCCCGGCCCCACCGGTCCAGCGGCCGACGCCGCCGGTGGCCGACGACGACGTCCTCGCGACCGTCGCACGACGGGTCCGGCGCGGCGCCCGCACCGGGCTGCTGCTCGGCGGTGCGGCCCTGTCGGACGAGGGCCTGCGCGCCGCTCGACGCATCGCCGACGCCACCGGTGCCGAACTCGTCGCCGAGGTCTTCCCGACGCGCATCGCCCGCGGTGTGGGACGCCCGAGCGTCGAGCGCATCCCCTACCTCGCCGAGTTCGCCAAGGTGCGGCTCGCCCGTTACGACCACCTCGTGCTGGTCGACGCCGACCGCCCGGCCTCGTTCTTCGCCTACCCCGGCGCGCCCAGCGACCTCGTGCCCCGTGGCTGCACGGTCGAGGCGCTGGTGGCACCGGACGAGGACGCGGTGGGGTCGCTGGCCGCGCTCGCGGACCGGGTCGGGGCGGCCGCCGGACCGACCGGTCTCCAGGTCGGCGACCGACCTGCCCTGCCGACCGGCAGCCTCACTGCCGAGAAGGTCTGCCAGGTGGTCGGCGCACTCCTGCCCGAGCACGCGATCATCTCCGACGAGGCGCAGACGTCCGGCGTGACGCTGCCGCAGCACACGGCCGGTGCGCCGCCGCACGACCTGCTGGCCCTGACCGGCGGCTCGATCGGCCAGGGACTGCCGGTTGCCGTCGGAGCGGCCATCGCCTGCCCCGACCGGCCCGTCCTGGCGCTCGAGGCCGACGGCTCGGCGATGTACACGCTGCAGGCGCTGTGGACGATGGCGCGCGAGGAGCTCGACGTCACGGTCGTGATCCTGAACAACCAGTCGTACGCGATCCTGAACGTCGAGCTCCAGCGCGTCGGCGTGCGTGACACCGGCGACCGGGCACGCGACCAGCTGGACCTGTCGACGCCACCGCTGGACTTCACCGCCCTCGCACGTGGCATGGGGGTCCCCGCCGTCCGGGCCGAGAGTGCCGAGGTCCTGGCCCGCGAGCTGGAGCGCGCCTTCGCCGAACCCGGCCCACACCTCGTCGAGGCAGTGGTGCCGAGCGACTTCACCGGGCTGCGGCTGAAGGCCCTGCCCCACGCCCTGCGGGTCGTCCGCAACGCCCCCCGACCGATCGCCGAGGCGATCACGCGGCGTCTGGTGTGACCGTCAGCGGACGCTGAGCTGGGTCGAGGTCCACGGTCCGTTCGGCAGTGGACGCACCGCCGGCCAGACCCGAGGGGCCTCGGGCTCGGGACTGCTCCCGCTGCCGTTCGAGCCGTTGCCGTTCGAGCCGTTGTTCGAGCCGTTGTTGTTCGACGACGTCGGCGACGGCTTCGGGGTGCTCGTCCGCGTCGGCTCCGGTTCGGGCTCGGGCTCCGGCTCCGGTTCGGGTTCCGGCTCCGGTTCCGGCTCGGGCTCGGGTTCGGGCGGGGATGCGCCGGCTGGCAGGCGGAACACCTGCGTCACCCAGATACGCCCGTCGGGGTCGACCTCCACCCCGACGCCGATCTGTGTCACGCGGTCGTCGAGGATGTTCGCGCGGTGGCCGCTGGAGCCCATGAACGCCGAGTGCAGGCTGGCGACGCTGTAGCCGACGCCGACGTTCTCCGAGACCCGCTGCCAGCAGCACACGTCGCTGCTGAGGTTGGGGTTGTGGTAGAGCTTCTCCTGCGCCGCCATGTCCTTGGAGTGGTCGCGCGCGGCGCCCACGAGGTCGCTGGCGACCGACAGGGCGGGCAGCCCCCGTGAGGACCGCTCCGAGTTGATGCGGCCGACGAAGTCCGACTCCTTGCCGGCGTCGGTGGCGGCCACGGCGCGCTCCGGCGAGCCGGTGGCGACGACCAGCGCCGCCACGAGGACGGCCACGAGGAGCGCGGCGACGCCGCGTGCCGCACGGGCCACGTGCATCTGCTGCCCCCCGCCCAGTGGACGTCTCACCGGACCATCGTCATTCGTCACCCATGCCATCGACACGTGTCGTGTGCCCGACCCAGTTCCTGTCCGTCCAGCGCACGGCACTGCGCCCGTGACTGTACGCGACGCAGCGTGGTCGGCGTCGCGCCCCTCCCCTAGATGATCCGACCGGCGTGCTCGCGCAGCGGGACGCCGTCGACGACCCGTCGGGGCCCCAGCCGCGAGAGGTCGAGGGTGGTGGGCGCGCCGAGGACGAGCTCGGCCAGGTGGCGGCCCATCGCCGGCGTGTGCTGGAACCCGTGGCCCGAGAACCCGCACGCCACGAACAGCCCGGCGACGTCCGGCCAGGCGCCCAGGATGGCGTTGTGGTCCAGCGTGTTCATCGCGTACAGCCCGCACCAACCGCCCGTCAGCCGCAGACGGTCGTAACCGCTGAGCGAGGTGACGAGCGCGGGCCACACCACCTCCTCGAAGCCGGCGCGGCGGTAGCGGAAGTCGAACCCGACGGGGTCCTCGTCGGTCGACCACGCGACCTGCGACGACGCCGGCCCCTCGGGCAGCACGTAGAGCCCGCTCGGCAGGAACGTGCTCGGGACCTCGCCCAGCGCCGGGTCGTGCTCCACGACGTGGACCGTGCGCATCACCGGCTCGACGGGCAGGTCGATCCCCGCCGTCGCGGCGATCGCCGTCGACCATGCGCCCGCCGCCAGCACCACCGCCGCGGCGGCCACGTGGCCTCCGCTGGCGAGGTCGACGCCGGTGACGCGGTCCCCGTCACGGCGGACGGCGGTCACCTCGTCGGCCACGTACCGAGCCCCCTGCGCGGTCGCTCCTCGTCGGAACCCCTGCAGCAGGGCCGTCGGGTCGATGGCACCGTCCCGCGGGCCGTAGGTGCCCCCGACGACGCCGTCGTCGGCCAGGCCCAGCTGCGGCCACCGCGCCACGACCTCGTCGGCATCCAGCCACGCCACGTCACACCCCAGCGACTGCTGGAGCGCCAGCCCCTCCAGCGCCGCGGTCCGGTTCTCCTCGTCGGTCAGGAACAGGTTGCCCTGGTGCTTCGGCGCGAGGTCGGGCACCCAGCCGTCGACGGCCATGTCGTCCGCGAAGGTCGCGAGCAGCTCGAAGCCGTACAGCGACATCCGGACGTTCTCCTCCAGGTTGAACTGCACCCGGAGGTTCCCGTCGGAGCGCAGCGTCGAGCAGTGCTCGTAGTCCGGCTCGGGCTCGACGACGACGACCGACAGGGACGGGTCGAGCCGCAGCAGGTGGTGGGCGGTCGCCGACCCCGTCGCCGCACCACCGATGACGACGACGTCACATGCGATCTGCATCCCGGTTCCTCCCTGCCGGCAACCTAACCGGGGCTACCGTCTCGGCGCACCGCCCCGTGGACCTCACGTGGACCTCCAGCTCGACGCCGACCGACGACGTGTCGGGGCAGCGTTCCTCGGCATCGCCCTCCTGGCGCCGGTGCTGGCGCTGCTGCCACCGGACAGCCGGTCGACCCCCTGGGCCGCAGCGCTGTACCTCCTGACGACCGTCGCGATCGGCGCCGTCACGCTGCGGTGGTGGGACCGCATCGCCGTCCTCACCGGGCCCCTGGCGGCCCTGTTCGTGCTCGCCGTCGCCCTGCTCCGGCACGCCGAGGGGGGCGGCGGGTCCGGCCTGACCCCGCTGTTCCTCCTGCCGCTGTTCTGGTGCTCACTGGTCGGGACGCGCCGGTCCCTGACCCTCGTCGTCGGCAGCATGGCCGTCGCCCTGCTCGGGCCGATCGTCGTGTTCGGCGATCCGTCCTACCCGGTCACCGAGTGGCGTCGGGCGATCGTGTGGCTGACCGTCGCCCCGGTCGTCGGCGGGGCGACGCTCGGGCTGCGACGACGGGCCGACGAGGCGCGCCGCGAGGTGACCGCCCAGGCCCGTACGGACGCGCTCACCGGGTGCCTGAACCGCCGTGGGCTCGCGGAGGTCGCGGACCGGGAGCTGGCCCGGGCCGGGCGGACCGGCGCGCCCGTCGCCGTCGCGCTGCTGGACCTGGACCACTTCAAGCGGTTCAACGACACACGGGGCCACGACGCCGGTGACGACCTGCTCCGCGACGCGGCCGCCGCGTGGCAGGGCGCGCTGCGCACCACCGACGTCCTCGCCCGGTGGGGCGGCGAGGAGTTCGTCGTCCTGCTCCCCGACACGCCGGTGGCGGCTGCCGTCGACGTGCTCGAGCGGCTGCGGACAGTGACGCCACAGGGCCAGACCTGCTCGATCGGCGTCGTCCCCGTCGACGCCGAGGTGTCGCTCGGCGAGGCCGTGCGCCGCGCCGACGCTGCGCTCTACGCGGCCAAGGAGCAGGGCCGCGACCGGGTCGTCAGCGCCGGCTGACCACGGCCGGTCAGTACAGGAACATCGGCTTGCCAGCGACCTGACGCACCTTCGGGCGGTACTCGTCGACGTCGTAGAGGGCGTCGACGTCGACGTGCTTGACCCCCTCGCCGGTGACCGAGATCGGGACGTTGGTGTAGGTCCCGGAACGCAGCGCGACCATGCGACCGACGTTGCCCTCGACCGCCAGGTCGGCCGCCATGACCGCGTAGTTGGTCGCCACCATCAGGTCGAGCGAGTCGGGGCGGCCGGAGCGCATGAGGTAGCCGACCTGCTGGTAGATGATCCGTTCGCCGGTGATGCGTTTCAACAGTTCACCCGTCTCGGCGCCGATGCCTCCCAGCTTCCGGTGTCCGAAC
>JBFKQZ010000233.1:0-4653 GCA_041627475.1 Nitriliruptoraceae bacterium
ACCGCCGGGCCGAACGTCAGGCCTCGCACCGTGACGTCGCCGAGGCCGACCTGCTGGAGGAGGTAGACCGCGACCAACAGCCCCGTCAGCGCCTTCGTGACGTTGCCCTCGGCCGCGGCCGTGACCCGGCGGACCCGTGCGGACTGCCGGGCGTCGTCCGGGCACAGGAAGCCGACCGGGGCGTCGACGGCGTCGTCGAGGCAGATGGGACGGTCGCACCGCGTGCATCGCAGCGGTGCCTCCCGGTCCGGGTGGCGGTAGCAGGTCGTCGTGGTGTCCACGGGCCTCACGATGTCGGCGGACTCGGACAACGCAGCACCGGTCGCGGGCGTTCCCGCCACGCGCTGTCAGGCCCGTGAGCGTAGGGTCGGGCAACAGACGGGAGGTGCGCAACATGGCCACACGGGACTACGAGCACGACGGTCTGACGGTCCACTGGGACTCCAGTCGCTGCATCCATGTCGCCGCCTGCATCCGTCTCGGCGACGACTGCTTCGACCCCCGACGTCGTCCGTGGGTCGACATGACCGCGACGGACCAGGACACGATCGTCACCGCGGTCGAGGCCTGCCCCACCGGGGCGCTGCGCTGGTCGCGGGCCGACGACACCGCGGAGCCCGAGCGGCCGCCCCGGATGGTGCCGGTCCGTGGCGGGCCCATGCTGGTCCGCGGCGAGCTCGAGCTGACCGACCGCGAGGGCCGGACGATCGCGGCCGGACCCCGCATGGCGCTCTGCCGGTGCGGGAACTCCGGGAACCAGCCCTTCTGCGACAACTCGCACCGCACGCAGGGGTTCGACGAGCCCGAGCCCCGCGGCGAGGACGTCGAGCCGGCGTCGCCGGACGAGGTCTGCCCCCCGCAGGACTTCGCCTGAACAGCCGGACCCGCGTCAGCCTCGCGCCGTCAGCGTGAGCACCACGACGCTGCGTGCCCCGGCGGCACGCAGGCGGGCCGCGACGACGGTCGGCGCCCACCCGGTCCCGGCCAGCGGCAGGACGGCGAGCACGTCCTCGCCGGCCACGTCCGGGACGTCCGGCACGGCCCGGAGGTGGGCTGCCGCGACCTGCACGGAGTTGCCTCGCTCCTCGGCCACGGCCAGCGGTTCGCTGCTGACCACGTCCGGTGTCCGGCCGAGCCTGCCGACGGTGGCGAGGTGGTCGGCCAGCGCGACGGCGAGGCGGCCGTGGCCCGATCCGTCGGCGAGCGCGGTGACCGTCGTCGGCCGCCGGTCCCAGTCCCACCGGGCGAGCAGTCGGACGGCGCGCTCGGCGAGCTCCTCGTGGAGGGTGCCGTCCCGCTCCATCGTGGCGCGCGCGGCCGCGAGGAGGTCGTCGGTGACGCCGTCGCCCTCCCGTCCGAGCGCGCGCCCGCTCGCCATGCCGAGGGCACCGATCCGTCCACGCGCGACCTCGTCACCGAGGTCGGCGGCGTCGCCGGCCACGTCGGCGAGGCGGGGTGGCCACTGCTTGCGCACCGGCAGCTCGACGGGCGTGTCGGCGAGGCGACGTCCCACGGCCTCGCGCACCTCGTCGGTGACGTCCGGTTCCTCGAAGGCGGCCTCGCAGTTGTCGCAGCGACCACAGCGGTCGGGCGCGTGCTCGTCGTCGAGCGCCCGCAGCAGCGCCGCCATGCGGCAGTCGTCGGTCGCGAGCCACCGTTCGACCTCGGCATGCTCGTCCGCCCGCGCCCGCTGCAGGGCCCGACGCTGTGCCGGGTCGGGCCGCCACGGCTGTCCCGTCGCGACGAACCCACCACGCACGCGTTCGACGACGCCGTCGACGGCGAGGACCTTCAGCAGCGTGTCGAGGCGGCTGCGTGCCAGGGGCACGTGGGCCTCCAGCGCCGGGATGGAGGTCGGGTCGTCCGGCGACAGCGCGGCCACGACGCCGGCGATGGCGTCGTCCGACGGCAGCGAGACCTGGTCGAACCACTGCCAGATGGCGGTCTGCTGTGGAGTCGGGACCTCGACGACCTCGGCCTCGTCCAGCGCTCGACCGGCACGGCCGATCGCCTGGTAGACGTCGAGCAGGGTCGGTGGGACCCCGTAGTGGGCCACCGCACCGAGGTCCGGCAGGTCGTAGCCCATGCCCAACGCCGACGTGGCCACGAGGCACCGCAGCCGCCCGGTCGCGAGGTCGTCCTCCAGCGCCTCGCGCTCCTCGGTCGGCAACCGGCCGTGGTAGGCGGCGACGGCGGGGTGCCCCGCATCGGCGAAGGCCTCCGCCAGCAGCTCGGCGTCGGCGGTGGTGAGGCAGAACACGATCGTCTTCGTGCCTGCGCGGTCGTGGGCGACCGCCCAGGCGGCGAGCCACGCGACCCGCTCGGCGGTGCTGGGCCGCTCGACCACGCGCAGCCGCAGCGACCGGCGGTCGAGGGGACCGCGCAGGACCCGGTCCGGAGTGAGGTCGAGCAGCTCGGCGAGGTCGTCCACCACACGGTCGGTGGCGGTCGCCGTGCACGCGAGCACCGGGGTGCCGTCCGGCAGCTGGTCGAGGAGGTCGCCGATGCGGCGGTAGTCCGGGCGGAAGTCGTGCCCCCAGGCACTCGCCGCGTGCGCCTCGTCGACGACCAGGAGCCCGAGGCGGTCGAGGTGCGGCTCGAGCACGCGTTCCACGAAGAGCGGGTGGGCGAGCCGCTCCGGCCCCACCGCGAGCAGGTCGAGCTCGTCGGCGTCGAGCGCCCGCAGGACGTCGTCCCAGTCGTCGACGTTCGTCGAGTCGAGCCGCGCCGCCCGCAGGCCGCCCTCCTCGGCCGCGCGCAGCTGGTCGCGCATCAGCGCCAGCAACGGCGACACGAGCAGCGTCGGCCCGGCGCCGGCGGCCCGCAGGGCCCGGCACGCGAGGAAGTAGACCGCCGACTTGCCGAACCCGGTGCGCTGGACCAGCAGCACCGTGTCGCGGTCGTCCACCAGCGCCGTGATGGCCCGCTCCTGGTCATCGCGCAGCTCGGCGTCCGCGGCACCCGTGAGGGTGCGCAGCGCAGCCGTGAGGTCGATGGTGGACGGCACGGCAGGGGCCTTCGGGGGCAGGTCGGTGGACGCCGTCGACGCTACCGACGCGGTGTGACGGTCCGACGCCGGCTCACTCGACGTCGGTGACCTGGCCGAGCCCGAGACCGGCGAGGTCGTCGCGGACCTCGTCGGCGGCACCGGCCACGGTGACCGCGAGTCGGTCGGTGTCCAGTGCCTCGCGCAGCGCCGCGTCGGCGCGCGCGGTGTCGACGGCACGCAGCTCGGCGAGCCGCCGGTCCCGCTCGTCGTCGTCCAGGTCGTTGTGGACCCGCCGGACGAGCGCGCCGGCCACGGCGCCGGGCCCGTCGTAGCGGACGGGGAACTTCCGCACGAGGTTCTCGCGTGCCTGGGCCACCTCGGCGTCGGTCAGCCCGTCCGCGAGCGTGGTGCGCAGGACCTCCACGAGCTCGCGCACGGCGTCGGCCGTGACCTCGGTGCGCACCGAGCATCCCGCACGGGCCCAGCCGCCGTCACGGAGCCGCACGAACCCGCCCGAGGCGCCGTACGTGTAACCGAGCTCCTCGCGCAGCCGGAGGTTGAGGCGCGACGAGAACGAGCCGAACAGCGCCGTCGCGGCCACGTCGAGGCCGGCCTCGTCCCCGACCCCGAAGGCAGGCCCGAGGGTCCGCACGTCGAGCACCGACTGGACGGCACCCGGCACGTCGACGAGGTGGATCCGCGCGTCGTCGAGCGCGGGGGTCGGTGTGACGTGGACGTCGGCGCGGACGCCGGTGCCGCCGGTCAGCGGTGCGGCCGCGGCCACCGGGTCGGTGCCGCGCAGGTCGCCCGTCACGACGACGGCGACCGGTGCCGTCGCCCAGCCACTGCGGTGCAGGTCGACGACGTGGTCGTGCTCGATGCCCTCCAGCGACGCCGCCGAGCCGCTGCTCCCGATCGCCCAGCGGGTGTCGGCGGTCCACAGGTTGCGGCCCGCGGCCCGGCCGGCGCGGAAGCCGGTGTCGGTCACCCGGGCCCGGAGCCGGTCGATGCGTGCGTCCCGCACCCGCAGGACCTCGTCGACGGCCAGGGCGGGGTTGCGCAGCACGTCGGCGACCAGCGCCAGCGCCTCGCCGAGCAGGGCGCCCGGCACCTCGAGGGAGATCTCGGTCCGCTCGAACCGGACCGCGACCCCCGGCACCGCACCGACGCGCTCGAAGGCGACGGCGAGCGCGTGCTCGTCGCGACCACCGGCGCCGCGCAGGACCGCGCTGCCGAGCAGCGACGCGAGGCCCTCGCGGCCGGCCGGGTCGGCGTTGGCACCGACCCCGAGCACGACCGTGGCGTTGACGAGGGGGCGTGCACGCAGGTGGGCGGCGACGACCTCGACGCCGTCGGCGGCGTGCCGCTCGACGGCGGGGAACCGCCATGCAGGGGTCGTGCCGGGTGCGGGGCGTTCGGTCACGAGCGTGGTCATGCGGTCTCCTCGGGCACGTAGCGCAGCAGCAGCCCGGCGTCGGGCGCCAGCACGTCCGCGGCGACGCGGGCCACGTCCTCCGGCTGCACGGCCAGCACGCCGTCGAGCTCGTCGTTGACGTGGCGCGGGTCGCCGGTCAGCTGGGTGATGCGCGAGATCGCGTCGGCCCGCTGCGACACGTCGCCCAGTGCCTCCATCCAGTCGACGGCGAACAGGGCCTGCGCGCGCT
>JBFKQZ010000234.1:0-4640 GCA_041627475.1 Nitriliruptoraceae bacterium
ACTTCCCGCACCCCGACGGACCGACGAGGATGACGAACTCGCCGTCCTCGATGTCCAGGTTCATGTCGAAGACGGCCTGGAACCCGTCGGGGTAGACCTTGTTGATGTCCTTGAACTGGACGCTTCCCATGTCGTCTCCTGTCCTGGTGCGAACACTCGCCGTTCTGTTCTGAAGTGCTTGCGTTGTCGTTGTCTCGTGTGGCCGACCCGGCTGGCAGGTCGACGGGGGCCTAGTCGAGGCGTCTGGCCCCGTTTGCGGCTCGGCAGTGGAGAACTGTTGCGGTGCGGTCCGGTCCGTCGTACGCGCCGACCACCGCCTCGGTGACGGTGCGGGCCTCCTCGCTCCGCACCAGGGCGACGATCGCGCCGCCGAAGCCGCCGCCGGTCATGCGGGCCGCGACCGCGCCGTGCTCGTAGGCGAGCTCGACGAGTTCGTCCAATTCCTGGGTCGAGACCTCGAAGTCGTCGCGCAGGCTGGCGTGGCCCTCCGCGAACAGTGTCCCGAGTGCTGCCGTGTCGACCCTTGCCCCGGTGAGTGCGGCCTCCACGGCGCGGACGCGGCGGTTCTCCGTGACGACGTGACGGACCCGCCTGGCCGGGACGTCGTCGAGTCCCACCAGCAGCTCGTCGAGCTCGTCCGCGTCGACGTCCTGGGGGCGGCGACCTCGCAGCGCCGGGAGCCCTGCTTCCAGCTCGGCGCGCCGTTGGGCGTACCCGGAGCCCTCCAGGGTCCGTGCGACGCCGGAGTCGATGATGGCCAGCTGCAGCCCCGACGGCATCGGTACGTGCCGGTAGTCCAGCGTGCCGCAGTCCAGCAACAGGGCATGGTCCGCGCGACCCAGGAGGGACGCAGCCTGGTCCATGATCCCGACCGGGACGCCGACCGCTGCGTGCTCGGCTCGCTGCGCCGCGGCTGCGACGTCCATCGGGTCGAGCACGTGCTCGGCAGCGTCCAGCAGCGCAGTCGCGACGGCGACCAGTAGTGCGGCCGAGGAACTGAGGCCCGCGCCGCGGGGCAGGTCCGAGGCGACCTCCCCGCGCAGCCCGACCGGACGGCGACCTAGCTGGTCGAGTTCTGCTGCCATCGCTGCGACGTACCGGCCCCACCCGTCCTCGGGGATCTGGCTGCCGTCGGCGGGGACGTGCACCGGGTGGGGCATCGCGTCCGAGTGCAGTTCGATGCTGTGCCCGCCGGGGGTGACGTCGAGGCTGATCGACCTGTCGATCGCGGCGGGCAGCACGAGTCCGCCCGAGTAGTCGGTGTGCTCACCGATCAGGTTCACCCGCCCGGGTGCCAGGAAACGCCGTGCCGCCGTCATAGCTCGCGCAGCGTCCGCGCTGCATCCTCGGGGGAGATGTCGTTGATGAAGACGCCCATGCCGGACTCCGAGCCGGCGAGGTACTTCAGCTTCGCCGCGGCACGTCGGATCGAGAAGACCTGGAGGTGGCACCGGATCAGCTCGCGGCCTTCCGAGACGGGTGCCTGGTGCCAGGCTGCGATGTACGGCAGCGGCGTGTCGAAGAGTCGGTCGAGCCGGCCGAGGAGGTCGAGGTACAGCTCGGCGAAGTCGTCGCGCTCGTCGTTGCCGAGCGCCGCGATGTCCGGCACGTGGCGGTGCGGCATTACATGGACCTCGAAGGGCCACCGTGCCGCCGGCGGCACGTAGGCGGTCCAGTGCTCGCTGCTGACGACACAGCGTTCGCCACTGGCGCGTTCGTGGTCGAGCAGGTCCCCGAACAGCTCACCTCCGGTGCGGTCCCGGTGGGCGCGAGCCGCCGACAGCATCCGATCGGTCCGGGGCGTCACGAACGGGTAGGCGTAGATCTGTCCGTGCGGATGGGAGAGCGTTACACCGATCTCCTCGCCGCGGTTCTCGAACGGGAAGACCTGTTCGACCTCGGGGATGGCGGACAGGGCACTGGTGCGGTCCGCCCACGCATCGACGACCGTCCGCACCCGCTGTCGCGAGAGGCCTGCGAACGACGTGTCGTGGTCCGAGGTGAAGCAGACGACCTCGCATCGTCCGCGCCCCGGCCGGCGTGGCGAGAACGGGTGGTCGTCCGCCGCCGCGCCGTGCGCCCCCTCCGCGAGGCTGGGGAAACGGTTCTCGAAGACCACCACCTCGTAGTCGTGTTCGGGGATCTCCGTGGGGCGACCCGGCTCGGACGGGCACAGCGGACACTGGTCCGTGGGCGGCTTGTGCGTCCGTGCCTGTCGGTGGCCGGCGACGATGACCCACTCGTCGAGCAGTGGGTCGTGTCGCAGTTCGGAGGTGGACGAGACCTCGGGCAGGTCCCGTCCGTCCGCCCGCGGCGCATCGCGTCCCGGCCCTGCGTCGAAGTAGAACAGCTCACGACCGTCGGCGAGGCTCGTCGTGGTGCGCGTCGTCATGCCGCACCTCCGTCGTCGGCCTCTCCGTCCACCGGCACCACCACGACCTCACCGACGAGGTCGGTGACGCTGTCCACCTGGTCGTCCGTCGAACCGTCATCGGTGATCAACAGGTGGACCGCGGACATGGGAGCCATGGAGCTGATCCCGAGGACGTCCCACTTCGAGTGGTCGGCCACCACGACGAGTCGGCGACCGCTCGCGATCAGCGCGCGGTTGGTCTGCGCCTCCTGGAGGTTGGGCGTGGTCAGCCCGCTGTCACGGCTCATCCCGTGCACGCCGAGGATCGTGGTGTTGACGTGAAGTTGCTGGAGCGCTGCCTCCGCGGTCGGTCCCACCAACGCGTCGGAGGGTGTCCGGACTCCACCGGTGAGCACGACGGTCTGGTCGCTGCGCCCGGCCGTGTGGAACACCTCAGCTGCCGGGATCGAGTTCGTCACGACGGTGAGGCCGGGCACGTCGACCAGCAGTTGCGCCACGGCGTGCGTCGTGGTGCCGGCGCTGAGCGCGACGGCGTCGCCCGGGGCGACCTCTGCCGCGGCTCGCCTCGCGATCGCCATCTTCTCCGCCAGCTGCCGTGTCGACTTGGCGCGGAAGCCCGGTTCCTCGGTCGCTGCGGGCTCGGCCACCGTCGCACCGCCGTGCGTCTTCCTGACCAGCCCCTGCTCGGCGAGGGCCGCGAGATCACGGCGGATCGTCATGTCCGAGACGTCGAACTCGTCGCCGAGGTCGCTGACCCTCACACCGCCGTGCTTGCGGACACGGTCGAGGATGATCTGCTGGCGCTGTGGCGGCAGCACGAAGGTTCCTCCAGACGACGAGCAGTCCACGTTCTAGCACACGTATGCACACTCGGGAGGCGTCGTGCAAGGCAATCGCACATAAACGCACGCCCGCGCACACCGTGTCTCTTTCTGCGCACAACTCCGTGTTTCCTCGTTGTGAACCCTTGACAACGGGTGGTAGCGCGAACAACTGTCTGACCAGCGCGTGTTCGCTTCTGTTCGTTACTGGCGGATGTGAACACGAAAGGCTCACCGCGGGAGGAGTGCCTGATGTCGGTTGGGGCGCCGGTGCAACCGAGCACCGTGTCGGAGGAGCTCGTGGCGAACCACGGCCCGAGCCGCGAGGACACCCGTGCCGGTTGGTGGTTCCTGATCCCGTTCCTCGTCGTCTACCTCGTGTTCCTCCTCTTCCCGGTCATCCAGGCCGTGATCATGGGGTTCTACGACTGGGACCTGTTGGCCATCGACAACCGGACGTTCGTCGGTCTGGAGAACTACGGCCGGATGTTCTGGGGCACCGAGATGACCTGGGGTGCCGACCGGATGGTCTGGTGGCGACTCGCCGGCCTCGCCGTCGTCCCGCTCGTGTGGCTGCAGCATCGTCGCGGTGCCCTCGGCCGCTTCGTGACGTTCTGGACCATCGGTGCCCTGCTGCTCCTCTTCGGGGTGCTCATGGGCATCCACCCCGGCGAGGGTGGGCGCTGGTACGACTCGCAGTTCTGGGCCTCGTTCGGCAACACGCTGCTGTTCGTGCTCATGTCGACCCCGGTCATCGTCGGGCTCGGGCTCGGACTCGCGCTCGCGCTGAACCGTCAGGGGCGGCTCGTCGGCGTCCTGCGCACACTCTTCTTCGCCCCGTACGTGCTCTCGGTGGCCGTGCTCACGCTGATCTGGGCGTTCCTGCTCAACCCGCAGCTGGGGCTGATCGGCTCCGGGTTTGAGGCCGTCGGCCTCGAACCGATCAACTGGCTCAACAGCACGACGTGGGCCATGCCCGCGATCGTGATCACCACCGCCTGGTGGACCGTCGGGTTCAACGTCGTCCTGTTCCTCGCAGGTCTCCAGGACATCGATCCGGTGCAGTACGAGGCTGCGGCAGTCGACGGCGCCAGCACCTGGGCGAAGTTCCGCTACATCACCTTGCCCGGCCTGCAGCGAACGACGCTGCTGGTCGTGATCCTGCAGGTGATCGCGTCCTTCCAGATCTTCGGCCAGGTCTTCATCATGACCAGGGGAGGCCCGAACGGGGCGACCCGCGTCGCGATCCAGCACATCTTCGAGAGCGGGTTCCGCGACTTCGAGCTCGGCTACGCATCGGCGATGTCGGTCTTCCTCTTCGTCGTGATGGTGGGCGTCTCGGCGCTGCAGTTCCGCTTCATGCAGGAGGAGGACGCCTGATGGCGACCACGACAGCACCGAGCACCGACACCTCGGCCACGCTCCTCGGCGGCGGGCTCTCCGGC
>JBFKQZ010000235.1:0-4569 GCA_041627475.1 Nitriliruptoraceae bacterium
CCTCCGGGCCCCATGGACGACCGCACCCGGGACCTCGTTGCCCGCGACCACCGCCACGTCTGGCACCCGTTCACCCAGCAGCAGCAGTGGGTGGCCGAGACGCCGCTGGTCGTCGACCGTGGCGAGGGGTGCTGGCTGGTCACGACCGACGGCGAGCGCTACCTCGACGGCAACTCTTCGCTGTGGGTGAACCTGTGGGGCCACGACCGCCCGGAGCTGCTCGAGGCCATGCACGCACAGGTCGACGCCCTCCCCCACGCCACCTTCCTCGGCCTGACCAACCCACCGGCCGTCGAGCTGGCGACTCGCCTCGTCGACCTCGCCCCCGAGCGGCTCACCCGCGCCTTCTTCAGCGAGAACGGCGCGGCGGCGGTCGAGGTCGCGCTCAAGATGGCCTTCGCCTACTGGCGCCACCGGGGCGAGCGACGAGACCTGTTCGTCTGCCTCGACAACGCGTACCACGGCGACACCATCGGCGCCGTGAGCGTCGGCGGCATCGACACGTTCCACGAGATGTACGGGGACCTGCTCTTCGAGACGCGCCGGGTCGCGAGCCCCTACTGCTACCGCTGCCCCCTCGGGCAGGCCTACCCGTCCTGCGACCTCGCGTGCGCCGACACGCTCCGAGACGTGCTGGAGCGGGACGGGGCGCGCGTGGCCGCGGTCATCACCGAGCCGCTGGTCCAGGGCGCTGCCGGCATGATCACCGCGCCGGACGGGCACCTGCGTCGCCTGCGCGAGATCTGCGACGAGTTCGGGGTCCTGCTCATCGTCGACGAGGTCGCGACCGGGTTCGGTCGGACGGGCATGCCGTTCGCGAGCCAGGTCGACGGCGTCGAGCCCGACCTCATGGCGGTCGGCAAGGGGCTGACGGGCGGCTACCTGCCCATGAGCGCCACCTTGGCCTCCGAGGAGGTGTACGAGGCCTTCCTGGGCGGGCCCACCGACGGCCGCACGCTCTACCACGGCCACTCCTACTCCGGGAACCCCCTGGCCGCCGCCGTCGCCGTGGCGAACCTCGACCTCTTCGTGGCCGAGGACCTGCCGGCGGCGACGCGGGCCAAGGCCCTGGTCCTCGCGGAGGCACTCCGCCCGATGGCGGAACAGCCGCACGTCGGCGAGATCCGGCAACGTGGCCTCATGGTCGGCATCGAGCTGGTCGCCGACCGCGCGACCAAGGAGGCGTTCCCTCCAGCGTGGCAGGTCGGCAAGCGCGTGTGCGACGCCCTACGCGACGACCACGTCATCCTCCGCCCGCTCGGCGACGTCCTGGTCCTCATGCCCGCACCGGCCATGGAGCCGGACGACGTGCGCCTGCTCGCCTCGGCCACGGCCAAGGCCACGGAGCGGGTGACCGCGGCCCTCGCTGCCGCCGGAGGACCTGCATGACCGTCGGCGTGTCGACGCCGCTCGACTGGCTGGATGCGGCCCTGGCAGACCTCGACCGCCACGAGCTGCGACGCGACCTCCGCCACCTCGTCTCCGCTCCCGGGCCCTGGATCGAGCTGGCCGGGCCCGAGCGCACGCGCCGCCTGCTGCACCTGTGCTCCAACGGCTACCTCGGCCTCGCGGCCGACCCACGCCTCGCCGAGGCGGCGACGACGGCCATCGCCCGGTACGGGACGGGCACGGGCGCGTCGCGGCTGGTCACGGGTGGCACCGACCTGCATCGTGCGCTCGAGGAGGAGCTGGCTGCGTGGAAGGCGACCGAGGACACGCTGCTGTTCTCGTCGGGCTACCTCGCCAACCTCGGTGCCGTCACGGCGCTCGTCGGCCCCGGCGACACGGTCGTCTCAGACGAGCTCAACCACGCCTCGATCATCGACGCGTGCCGCCAGAGCCGGGCCGAGGTCCGCGTCTACCGGCACGGTGACGCCGGGCACGCGGATGCCCTGCTGGCCGACGCGCCCGGCCGGCGACTGCTCATAACCGACGGCGTGTTCTCGATGGACGGCGACATGGCCCCGCTGCCCGCCCTGTGCGACGTGGCGGAACGGCACGGCGCCGTCGTGATGGTCGACGACGCGCACGGGACGGGGGTCCTCGGGGAGACGGGGAGCGGCACCGTCGAGGCGCTGGGGGTGCGCGGCAGGGTCCACGTCCTCGTCGGCACGCTGTCGAAGGCCCTCGGCTCCGTGGGCGGCTACGTCGCCGGCACGCGCGAACTCACCGCCTGGCTGCGCAACCGCGCGAGGTCGTTCGTCTTCGACACAGCGCTGCCGGCTCCGAGCGTTGCCGCCGCGCTCGCGGCCGTGCGGATCAGCAGGTCCGACCCGTCCCTGCGATCGACCGCACGCACGCGAACGGAGCGGCTGATCGCGGGGCTGCGCGATCGCGGCGTCGAGGTGCCCGACGTCGACGCGTGCATCGTCCCCATCGTCGTCGGCCGGAACGCGGAGGCGCTGTCGGCGATGCAACGACTGCTCGACCACGACGTCCTCGCGGTCGCGATCCGCCCGCCCTCGGTACCAGAGGGGACGGCACGGCTGCGCGTGACCCTGATGGCCAGCCACACGCGGCAGGACGTCGATCGCGCCATCGACGCCCTCGTCGACGCGCTGGAGCGCTCGACGTGAGGGGCTGGTTCGTCACCGGGACCGACACGGGTGTCGGCAAGACGCTCGTGAGCGCCGCCATCTCGGTCTGCCGGGCCAGCGCCGGTGCACGACCGCACTACGTCAAGCCGATCCAGTCGGGTGCCGCCGACGGCGATGACGACGCGGCCGATGTCCGCGCACTCGCCGACGTCCCCGCGAGCACCGGCGTGACGCTCGGCCCGTCCGTCGCCCCGGCCGTCGCCCTCGAGCTGGCCGGCGCGGAGGTCAGGCTCGAGGAGCTCGTGTCGTTCGTGGAGGAGGTCGCGGCCGGCCACGAAGGCGAGGTCGTCGTCGAGGGAGCGGGCGGCCTGCTCGTCGAGCTCACCTCCGAACGGGCCACGTGCGCAGACCTCGCCGCAGCACTCGGGTTGCCCACGGTGGTCGTCGCGCGTGCGGGGCTGGGCACGCTGAACCACACCGCCCTCACGCTCGAGGTGCTCGCGGCGCGGGGCCTCGAGCTGGCCGGGGTCGTCGTCTCGGGCTTCCCGCAGGCCCCGGACGTCGCGACGCGCACCAACGGTCGTGAGCTCGACCGCCTCACCGCGGGGCGCCTCCTCGGCGTCGTGCCGCGACTGGGCTCGGTCCAGCCCGCCGAGCTCGCCAGCGCCGGTTCGTGGCTCGGACCGGAGGTCGGTGGCGACTGGGATCGTGAGCGCTGGCTCGCCTCCCTCGAGGGCTGAACGCGGTCCTCGACTCCAGCCCGCCGCAGGGACTGTCGTAGGCTCCCCGCCACCCAACCTGCGCACGGAGCCCTGACGTGACGCTGCACGACCCCACGCGCGACGCCAACGACGTCGCTGCACTCGCCGCCGATCCCGCGCGGCTGCTCGCCGACGCGGAGGCTGTCCTCCTCGGCCGTCGCGAGGAGCTCACGCCCTCGCAGGCGTACGCGATCGCGGAGCTGGACGTCGACGCGCCGTTCGGCGACGGCACGGTGCTCGACGCCCTCCTCGACCTTGCGCACCGCGTCCGGCTCGCGTGGACGGGTGACGAGGTGGCGCTCGAGTCCATCATCAGTGCGAAGACCGGCGGCTGCCCGGAGGACTGCAACTTCTGCTCGCAGTCGAACGTCTTCCCCACGCTCGTCAAGCCGCAGCCGCTGCTGACCCGTGACGAGGCCGTGAAGGCCGCCGCCGAGGCGCAGGAGAGCGGGGCCACGGAGTTCTGCATCGTCTACGCGATCAAGGGCCCGGACGAGCGCGTCATGGCCAACATCCTGGACCTGGTCGACGCCGTCCACGAACACACCGAGATGGACGTGGCCGTCTCCGCGGGCATCCTCGACGAGGAGCAGGCGGGCCGGCTGGCCGAGGCGGGCGTCCACAAGTACAACCACAACCTCGAGGCTGCGCGGTCGTTCTTCCCCCGCATCGTCTCGACCCACTCCTTCGAGGACCGCTGGCAGACCCTCGAGCTCGTACGCGAGAACGGCATGGAGGTCTGCTCGGGCGGCATCGTCGGGATGGGCGAGACGCCTGCCCAGCGCGCCGAGCTCGCGCTGCAGCTCGCCCGCTTCCGTCCGACCGAGACGCCGCTGAACTTCCTCAACCCGCGTCCGGGCACCCCGCTGGAGGGCGAGGCACCGATCACCGCGCGCGAGGCACTCCACGCCATCGCCCTGTTCCGGCTCGTCCTGCCGTGGACGCTGCTGCGGTACGCCGGTGGGCGCGAGATCGCGCTGAAGGACCTCCAGGCGGCCGGGATCCTCGGCGGGGTCAACGGCATGATCATCGGCAACTACCTGACGACCCTCGGCCGCACACCGCAGGACGACCTGTAGATGCTCGCGGAGCTCGACGTCCCCGGCCGCGCGCTGCAGGGGGTCGTGTGACCCACGGCCCGTACTGCCGGGCGTGCGGCCACCCCGAGGCCGCCGGGCAGCACGACGGGTGCGACCTGCGACTGCTGCTCGACCCGCCCCGCTTCTGCGCGACCTGCGGGCGACGCCTCGACGTGCAGGTCTTCCCCACCG
>JBFKQZ010000236.1:0-4533 GCA_041627475.1 Nitriliruptoraceae bacterium
GCCGCGACCACGGTCCACGTCCGCAGGTAGGCCCAGTCCTCCGCCCCCATCAGGACCCCGTCCAGGACGAAGGCGATGCCGCCGGGCAACTGGACCAGTGCCGCGATCGCCCAGGCGGTGCCGACCACGGCCACCACCGCCGCGTCGTCGGTGAGGACGCGCGGCAGCACCCCGCCGAGCGCCAGCAGCAGGCCGGCGGTGCCGACGGCGAGCCCCACGCCCCAGCGCAGCAGTCGCCGCGTGAGGCGCAGCGCCTGGGCGCGGTCGTCACGCCCGATGGCGTTGCCGACCAGCGCCTGGCCCGCGACCGCGAGCGAGTCCTGCAGGAACGCCGAGAAGATGAAGACCTGGTAGAGCACCTGGTGGGCCGCGGCCGTCTCGGCGTCGACGCGTGCCGCCGCAGCGGCCACCAGCAGGAGCCCGGCCACGAGCCCACCCGTCCGCAGGACGACGTCCCGGCTGACGCGCAGGAGGTCCGCCACCTCGGCACGCGACGGCAGGCCGTGCCCCGACAGCTGCAGCCCCGTCCGGCGGATGAACGCCCCGAGCAGCACCACGGCGACGACCTCGGCCGCGACCGTCGCCCAGGCGATCCCGGTCAGCCCCCCGTCGCCGTACACGACCAGCAGGACGTCCAGCGTGGCGTTGACCACGTTCGCGACCACCACGACGACCAGTGGCGTGCGCGTGTCCTCGACCCCACGGAACGCCCCGTGGCCGACCATCGCGACCAGCACGAAGGGCAGCCCGACCGCCCGGACGCGGAGGTACGCGGCGGTCGGCTCGACCAGGTCCTCCACGGCGCCGCTCAGCCGCACGATCGGTTCGGCGAGCGTGCCGACGACCAGCGCGATCACCACGCCGAGGGCGACCGCGACCGCAGTGGCGTGCACGACCCGTCGACCGGCGACGTCGTCCTGGCCTGCGCCCGCGGCGCGGGCCACCGCGCTCGTCGTGCCGTAGACGAGGAAGTTGAAGACCCACGTGCCAGCACCGAGCAGGGCAGTCCCGAGCCCCAGCGCCCCGAGCGCGGTGACCGAGACCCGACCCGCCACGGCCGTGTCGACGACACCGAGCAGCGGGTCGGCCAGCAGCGCCCCGACGGCAGGGACCGCCAGTGCGAGGATGCGGCGGTCCAGCTGGCGCCCGGTCGCGGTCGTCACGACTCGTCCCGCTGTCGCGCCCGGTGGGCGGCCACGTGCGTGCGGTTGGCACAGCCGGTCGAGCAGAAGCGGCGACGGGCGTTGCGCGAGGTGTCCACCCACGCCCGGTCGCACCGCTCGGCGTCGCAGGTCCCGATGCGCTCGTGCTCGTCACAGAGCAGGACGGCCAGCCCCATCAGCGTGTTGGCGCGGACCCGCTCGACGAGGTCCGCGCTCGGCGCCTCGTAGTGGAGGTGGTGCCCGCGGTCGTCGTGGTCGGTGAGGTGCGGCCGCAGCTCCACCGCGGCGAGCAGGTCGTTGACCGCGGCGCGGGGGTCCGACCCCCGGAAGACCGCGGCGAGGTCCGACGCGAGCACCGCGAGCTGGTCGAGCGCCGCACCGTCGAGGGCCTCGCGGACACCGGTCACGTCGTAGACCTCGGCGAAGGCTGCGGCGTCCAGCGCGCCGTCGCTCCAGAGGTTGACGAGCTCGGCGGCCTGCACGGCCGCCCGGTTCGCGCCGACGTCGAAGCGCACGACTCCTCCTCGTCAGCGAGCAGCCTACTCACCGTAAGGGGCGCAGGTGCTTTCGCCCCTTACGTCTCCGTCCGCGTCAGGTCACCGGTCGCGGGGGATCCGCCAGGTCCGGCGCCAGGTCTGCTCGGCGTCGGCGAAGGCGTCCAGGGGCGCGATCACCTCGCCGACGGCCTCCTGCAGCTCCTCGAGCTCGTCGGTCTCGGCCGCGACGGCCCGGACCGCGTCGAGGTTCGACCGCGCCTCGTCCATGGCCTCGTGACAGTCCTGCCAGTCCTCGAGCAGCGGGTCGATCCGCCACCCGTCCATCCAGCCCTCGGCGTCCTCGAGCGCAGCCCCCATCGCGTCGACCCCGAGCCCGACCGGCGTCGGCTCGACCCGACCGACCGGCATCGTGCCGAGCAGCGTGCGACGGCCGCCCTCGATCACGGCGGCACAGTCGAGGAAGGCCTGCCACGCGGGCAGCAGGTCGTCGGGGAGGGGGTCGCGGCGGCGGCGCAGACGCACGTGCGCTCCTGTGGTCGCGGCGTCGCTGGACGGTACCCAGCAGGCCGTGACCGGCCGGGGTCACGCCCGGGGTGGCGGCAGGGGCGGCCCACCGCGCTGCTGCTCCGGACGGTCGGCGTCGCGGACCTGCGCGGACGGGTCGCCCAGCAGCACGTAGCGCTCGCGGTACGCGTCCCACGCGCTGGCACCACGGCGTCGGGCCAGCCGGTCGCGGACCGGCGGTCCGACGGCACCGACCACCGCCCCGACGAGTGCGGCGACGGCGAGGGTGCCGCCGGTCGGCGCCGGGCCGCCCACGACCGCTGCCGCCACCACCGGCACGAGCGGGGCCGCGGCCGCACCGACGACGACCCACAGCACCCGCACGACCAGTCGGACGACCCGACGTCGTGCCCGGATGCGCTCGACCTCCTCCAGCCGCTGCTCGAACCGTCCGGCGCGGTCGGTCGCGTCCGCCCGCGCCCGTAGCGCGTCGGCCGGCCGGTGCTCGTCGTGGTCCTCCATGCCTCGTCCTTCGTCGGCCGCTGGTCGCGGCGGTGCGGTTGCTGGAGGGGGGTCCATGGTGCCGCCAGCGCACAGGATCGGCCACGCCCGCGCGTCCGGCCCACCCGCGCGGCGGTGCGCGCCGAACCCGGCCTGCGCTGTCGGCCACGCGTGACCGCCGGTACCGTTGTCGACAGCACAAGCGCACCTGCGCTCGCAGCGGTCCGGAGTCCCGGTCCCGCGCCCCGTCGCCCCGGGCGCGCCCCGTGACCACCCGACCAGGGACAAGCATGACCACCCCTGTGCTCCCCGCACCTGTCGACCACCCGTTCCTCGCTGCCCTGCGGGAACGGCTGCTGGTCATCGACGGGGCCACCGGGACGTACCTCCAGGAGCTCGACCTCGGTCCCGACGACTTCGGGGGCGAGGCGCTGGAGGGCTGCAACGAGGTGCTGGTGCGGACGCGACCGGACGCGATCCGGTCGTTCCACCGCGCGTTCCTCGAGGTCGGTGTCGACATGGTCGAGACCGACACGTTCGGCGGCGCACCGTGGGTGCTCGACGAGTACGACCTGGGCGACGACGCCTACGAGCTGAACCGCGAGGCCGCCGCGCTGGCACGCGAGGCGGCCGACGAGTTCTCGACGCCGGAGCGCCCACGCTTCGTCGTCGGGTCGATCGGCCCGGGCACCCGCTCGCCCACGCTGTCGCTGGGCAAGGACCCCGCCACCACGAACGACTTCATCGACGTCCCGACCATGGAGGCCGGCTACGCCGTCCAGGTCCGCGGGCTGCTCGACGGTGGCGCCGACGTCCTGGCCATCGAGACGTGCTTCGACCTCCTGCAGGTCAAGGCGACGGTGGCCGCGTGCCACGACGTCTTCGCGGAGCGCGGTGAGCGGGTCCCGATCATCGTGCTGTTCACGGTCGAGAAGGACATCAACACGATGCTGCTGGGCACCGAGCCCGGCGCGGCCATCGCGGCGCTGGACGCGCTGCCGATCGACGTCCTCGGCATGAACTGCGCCACCGGACCGTCCGACATGCGCGAGCACGTCCGCACGCTGGCGCGACAGTCCCGCCTGCCGATCATGGTGATGCCCAACGCCGGCATCCCCGAGCTGGTCGACGGCGCCACCTGCTACCCCCTGGGCCCCGAGGGGCTCGCGGACGCGCAGGAGGAGTTCGCCCGCGACTTCGGTGTGAACATCGTCGGTGGCTGCTGCGGCACGACGCCGCAGCACCTGCGGGTCCTGCTGGACCGGGTCGAGGGACTGGTGCCGCGTGGCCGCGTGCTCGACCGTCCCGAGTTCGTCCGCCCGGAGTACCGCGCCGTCGTCGGCGACGTCCCGTACGTCGGGGTCGACCCGACGCTGGTCACCGACGGCCGCGAGCCGATCGAGGTCGAGTTCCGCCCGGCCCTGGCCTCGCTCTACACCGCCCAGCCCATCGAGCAGGACACCTCGTTCCTGGTCATCGGCGAGCGTGCCAACGCGAACGGCTCGAAGGCCTTCCGTGAACTGCTGCTCGACGAGGACTGGGACTCGATGGTCCAGCTCGCGAAGTCGCAGACCCGCGACGGTGCGCACGTGCTGGACCTCTGCGTCGACTACGTCGGCCGCGACGGCGTGCCCGACGTGATCGAGGTCGTGGACCGCTGGGCCACTCAGTCGACGCTGCCGATCGTGCTGGACTCCACCGAGGTCGAGGTCGTCGAGGCCGGGCTGCTGCGCCTCGGTGGCCGCGCGGTCATCAACTCGGTCAACCTCGAGGACGGCCGCAACAAGGCCGACGTGCTGCTGCCGATGGCACGGCGCTACGGCGCCGCCGTGATCGTCCTCGCCATCGACGAGGAGGGCCAGGCGCGC
>JBFKQZ010000237.1:0-4514 GCA_041627475.1 Nitriliruptoraceae bacterium
GACCTGCGGCACCGCCGGCAGCCGCCGTGCGACCGACACCAGACGGCCGGCGAGCGGACGCGGCAGGCCCGCTTCCCACACGAGGTAGTCCTCGACCGTGCACCCGGCAGTGGCCGCCGGGCCGCCCCACCGCAGCGCCTCGCACGTCAACTGCAGCAGACGCGCGTGCGCGCCGTGGAGCACGGCGGCGGTCTCGTCGATCGCAGCCAGCGGGGACCCGTCGGTGGCCGTTTCGGGGCCGCCGTGGTCCGGCTGGTCAGGGCTCGATCGCATGACCCAAACATACGTACGACCTGTGACACCCACCCGACCAGAACCCATCAACCTGTGGACAGCCGCGCAGGCCGATCAGAACTCGATCGCACCGTCCCCGTGGACCTGCACGCCGACTTGGTCGCCCACGTGGAAGGAGGCACCCACCGGCACCTCGGCCACCAGGTGCACGTCGCCGACCTCGACCGTGAGCCGCCGGTGCCCGTCACGCCAGGTGTCCCCGACGACGCGCCCGGCCACGCCCTCACCGGCCGGGCCGACCCGCACGGCCGTCGCCGCGAAGGCCACGTCGCCGGTCACGTCCATCTCCAACCCGCGCGCGTCCGCCATCGCCACGACGTTGTCGTGACCGAGGAAGTCGGCGACCCACGGGGACGCCGGGGACGACCACAGGCGCGCCGGCCCGTCCAGTGCCTCGAGGCGACCGTCGCGGAGCACCCCGACACGGTCGCCGAGCGTGAACGCCTCGTCGCGGTCGTGGGTCACGGCGACGACGGCGGGGCCGTCCTCGCGGCGCACGACCGCTGCGAGCTCGAGCAGGAGCTCCTCGCGCAGCTGGCGGTCGAGCGCCCCGAGGGGCTCGTCCAGCAGCAGCACGTCGGGATCGGGTGCCAGCGACCGTGCCAGCGCGACCCGCTGACGCTGGCCGCCGGAGAGCGTCGCGACGTCCCGGTGGGCGAACGCCGACGGATCGAGACCCACGCGCGCGAGCCACCCGCGGGCAACGTCCTCGTGCTCGGACCGCGACCGGCCGTCCCCGTGCAGCCCGTAGACCAGGTTCCCGAGCACGTCCAGGTGCGGGAACAACGCATACTCCTGGAAGACCAGCCCGACCCCGCGGCGGTGCGGCGGCACACCACGGACGTCGCGGCCACCGATCCGCACGCTGCCACGGGCCACGTCGACGAGCCCGGCGACCGCGAGCAGCAAGGAGGACTTGCCCGCGCCCGAGGGGCCGAGCAGCGCGACGACCTCCCCACGACCGACCGTGAGCGACAGGTCGCTGACGACCGGGACGCCGCCCCGCTCGATCGTGACGTCGGTGACCTCCAGCATCAGATGCCGCTCGCTTCCTCGCCCCGCAGGCGCTCCCCCAGGACGACCACGGCGCCGACCAGCACGAGCAGCACCAGCGAGAGTGCCGAGGCCGTACCGACCGACTGCACACCCGGCCGTGACAGCAGCCGGAAGATCGCGACCGGGACGGTGGTCACGTCGGCCCGGGCGATGAAGACGGTCGCACCGAACTCGCCCGCCGAGACGGCGAACGCGAAGGCCGCGGCGACGCCCAGTGGCCGCAGCACGATCGGCAGGTCGATCGTCCTCGCCACGCGCCACGGCGAGGCGCCGAGCACGGCCGCGGCCTGCCGCACCTCCTCGCGGATCGACCGCAGCACCGGCACGAGGGTGCGCACGACGAAGGGCATGGCGACCAGGGCGTGCGCGAGCGGGATCAGGAGCGGCGAGTTGCGCAGGTCCAGCGGCGGCGTGTCGAGCGCCACCACGAAGCCGAACCCGAGCGTCGCCGCCGACGTGCCGAGCGGCAGCATGAGGAGGGCGTCGAGCCCGAGCCCCGCGCGGCCACCCCGCCGTGCGACGACCCACGCCGCCAGCCCGCCGACCACGAGCGCCACGGCCGTCGCGAAGATGCCGTACAGCACCGTGGTGCCGACGGCGGCGATCGGCTCGACCGGCAGCGTCGAGCCCCGCGGGTCGGCCGCCAGCGCACGGAACCACGCGAGGGTGAACCCGTCGCCGTCGGTGAGCGCTCGACGTGCCAGTGCGCTGAGCGGCAGCCCCCACAGCACCGTTCCGACGGCTGCACAGACCGCGACCAGCGACCACGCACCCGCGCCCCGCAGCGGCAGCCGCGACCGCTCCCCCACGACCAGCGACTGGCGCACCGCCAGCCGCTCCTGCAGTCGCGCCGAGACGACGAGCGCCCCGACGACGCCCAGCAGCTGGAGCACGGCGAGCGCCGCGGCACCGCGCAGGTCCAGCAGGTCGCGGGTGAGGCGCAGCACCTCGACCTCGAGCGTCGAGATGCGCGTGCCGCCGAGGATCAGCACCACGCCCAGCGAGGTGAAGGTGAAGAGGAAGACGATCGCCGCTGCGGACAGCACCGCCGGGACGACCAGCGGAGCGGTCACGGTCCAGAAGGCACGGCGCGGCGAGGCCCCCAGCACCTTCGCGGCCCGGGGCAGGTCGGGGTCGAGCTGGGCGAGCAGCCCACCGACCACGCGGACGACGACGGCGACGTTGAAGAACACGTGCGCGACGAGGATCGCGGGCACGGTGCCCACGAGGTCGAGCCCGAAGGGGCCCGACGGGCCCAGGAGCACGAGGAACGCCGTCGCCACGACGGTCGTCGGCAGGACGAACGGGACCGCCACCGCTGCCTCGACGACGGCACGACCACGGAAGCGGTAGCGGGCCAGCAGGACCGTCAGCGGGGCTGCCACGACGAAGGTGAGCACGGTCGACACGACCGCCTGCCACAGCGTGAACCACGCCACGCCGCGCAGCCGGGCCGAACCCAGCACCTCGAGGAACGGGGTGAGGTCGGGCACCCCGCCCGGCGCGAGGCCCATGCCGAGGATCGTCAGCAGGGGCCAGAGGTAGAACACGGCGGTGAACCCCAGCGGCAGCGCCGCCAGTGCCCACCACCGTGCCCGGGTGCTCACGTGCTCATCCGAGCACCAGCTCGGTCCACTCCTCGATCCAGCGCTCACGGTTCTCCGTGATGCGTGCCGGGTCGAGCTCGGACGCGTCGTCGACCCGGTCGGCGAACTTCACGAAGGCCTCGGGCAGCTCGACGTCCTGGCGTGCCGGGTAGACGAACATGCTCAACGGCACGCCCTCCTGGAAGCCCGGGCTGAGGAGCACGTCGATCACGCGGCGGGCGGCACCGGGGACGTCGGTACCGGCGAGCACACCGGCGAACTCGACCTGGCGGTAGCAGGTGTCGAGCACCGTGCCGATCGGTGACTCGTCGGCCTCGGGGTCCTCGCCGAAGAGCACGGCGGCCGGGGGCGACGTGGCGTAGCTGACGACCAGCGGTCGGTCGCCGTCACCACCGCCCGAGAACACGCCGTAGTAGGCGTCCTCCCAGCCGGCCGTGATCTCGACGTCGTTGTCGACCAGGCGCTGCCAGTAGTCCTGCCAGCCGTCCTCGCCGTACTCGTCGATGGTGCGCAGCAGGAACGCGAGGCCGGGCGACGAGGTCGCTGGGTTCTGCACGACGAAGTCGCCGGCGTACGCCTCGTCGGCGAAGTCCTCGAGGGTCTCGGGGACGGGGGTGCCGTCACCGAACGCGGACCGGTCGAAGTTCACGCAGACGTCGGAGTAGTCGATCGGCGTCACCCGGTGCTCGTCGTCCAGCTCGAGGGCGTCGGGCACCTGGTCGAGCCCCTCGGCCTCGTAGGGCTCGAAGAGGTCGGCCTCGAGGCCACGGGTCAGCAGCGTCGAGTCGATGCCGAACAGCACGTCGGCCTGCGGGTTGCCGACCGACAGGATCGCCTGGTTCACGACCGAGCCGGCGTCCCCACCGGGCAGCAGCTCGAGGTCGATGCCCTCGGCGGCGAGGTCGTCGATCAGCTCGTCCGGGAAGGCGAAGCTGTCGTGGCTGAGCAGTGTCACGGTGACCGGGTCCTCGGGCGACCAGTCCTGGATGACCTCGTCGCCGCCGGACGTGCAGGCGGCGAGGGCGAGACCGGCGACGAGCGTCGCGGCGAGCGGGCGGGCGGGAGACATGTCAGACGTCCTTGTCGGGAGTTGGCACGACGACCAGGAGGCAGCCGTCGCGGACGCCGACCACGACCGGGAGGTCGTCGACGACGTTGGAGACACCACGGGCGGACCACGCTTCGAGCTCGCCGTCCTCCAGCGCGTACCGCAGGCCCGTCGTGGTGATGCCACGGGCCGGTCCGCCGGAGGGCAGCAGGGTCACGGTCGCACCGATGCGCAGGTCGAGCCGTCGCGAGCCACGGACGACGTGGACGTCGTCGGGCCCGAGCCGGGCGCTGACCTCCAGTCCGGCGAGCGCGGGGCTCGCCAGCGCCTGGATGTTGGCCAGTGCGTGGTCGAGCCGTCCGTGCGCGCCGCCGACGACGACCAGCCGGTCGGTGTCGGCAGCGGCGACGTGCAGCGCGAGCTCGAGGTCCGTGCGGTCCTTCACCGTCGGGTGCCGCTCGATGCGTGCACCGAGCTGCTCGGCCCGCCGCAGGTCCTCGTCCGGCACC
>JBFKQZ010000238.1:0-4417 GCA_041627475.1 Nitriliruptoraceae bacterium
CCGGTCACCACCCCCTCGGGCACGAACCGCTCCGTGGTGTCGGTCACGACCGTCGCCTCGCCGCGACGCAGCGCCACGAAGAGGTCGTCGTCGGGGATCAGGCAGACCCGCTGGTCCCACGGGTCGTAGTCGGGCGTGAAGTGCCGTTCGACGTCGAAGCCGTCCGGGAGCCGTCTGGCGACCGCCGCGACCAGGACGCGTCGCATGAGTCGCGGGAACCGTCGGCACAGCCGGTACGACAGCCGCTGGAGCGTTGCGTTCTTCCACGTGACGCACCGGTGTGCGAGCCGTGGCGGCAGGAGCCGGCGCAGCAGGTCGGCGACCGCGTCGGTGGCGGGCAGCGAGACGACGTAGGTCGGTGAGCGCTGCAGCATCGTCACGTGGCCGACGCCCCCGGCAAGCGCCGGCACGAGGGTCATCGCCGTCGCACCCGACCCGATGACCAGCACGTGCTTGTCGGTGCCGTCGAAGTCCTCCGGCCAGTGCTGCGGGTGGATGACCTCACCGGTGAACTCGTCCAACCCCTCGAAGTCCGGCAGGTGCCCCTCGTCGTAGCGGTAGTAGCCCGTGCAGGCGTGCACGAACCGGGCGGTCAGCGTCTCGGTGCCGTCCGGCCCGTCGACCGTCGCGGTCCACAGCGCCTCGTCGCCGTCCCACGACAGCCGCCGGACCCGCCGCTGGTAGCGGACGTGCTCGTCCACGCCGTGTTCGACGGCCGTCGCCCGCACGTAGGCGAGGATCGAGGGACCGTCGGCGATCGCCTCTGCGCCGGGCCACGGACGGAAGTCGTAGCCGAGCGTGAACATGTCCGAGTCCGACCGGATGCCCGGGTACCGGAACAGGTCCCAGGTCCCGCCGATGGCGTCGCGCGCCTCGAGCACGACGAACGTGTCCTGCGGCCGCTCCAGCGTCAGTCGGCAGGCGGCACCGATGCCGGACAGGCCGGCACCGATCACGAGGACGTCGACGTGCTCGGGCACCGGGCGGCCACTGGTGTCCGCGACCGCGGGTGCGGTCGCCACGGTGGCCTCGGTGCTCGACACATCGGCTCCGGCGGACGGACTGGACCCGCGAGTGTGGCACGCGCCGAGCCAGCGCGTCCAGGACCGACCTAGCGTCGTCGCGGGGAGGGAGCATGGGTGTCAGGGGCGCACTGCTGCACCGTCTGGACCGCGCGTACCGCCGGACGGGCGCGACCCTCCCCTTCGGCGACGCGACCGCGTGGCACGGCGCCGAGATGGAGGGCTGGTTCTGGCGCGTCACCGACACGATGCACCGTCGCGTCGTCGTCGTGCTCTGCGGCGTCAACCGCCACCCGGACGGTGCGTGGGCCACGGTCGCCGTGGCCGCGGAGCCCGGCGGCTTCGTGCGATCCGCCGTGCTGCCCGACGCCAGCGCCTCCCGCGACCGGTTGTGGGTCGCCGCCGGTGACGGGGCGTTCCGCGCCACGGCGGAGGAGGTGCACGTCGACCTCGGCGAGGACGCCCGAGTCGACCTCGCGCTGCACCGCCCCGTGACGTGGCCGCTCGCGCTCGGCGGCGGGGGCGTGTTCGCCGCCGTGCCGTTCCTCGGCCAGTACTGGCACCCGCACCTGCTCGGCGGCGGCGCCACCGGGACCGCGACCACCGGCGACCGGGTCTGGGACCTCGACGACGCCGAGGTGTACGGCGAGAAGAACTGGGGCGCCGGCTTCCCGCAGCACTGGTGGTGGGGCCAGGCACACGGCTTCGAGCGGCCGGACGTCTGCGTCGCCTTCAGCGGCGGCGTGCTGACCGCCGGTCCCCTCGCGGCGACGGTCGGTGGTGCCGTCCTGCGGGTGGGTGACGAGGTCGTCCGGCTCACGCCGCCGCTGGCGCACGTGCGCAGCCACACCGACGGCCGCCGCTGGGAGGTCGACGCGACGGGTCCGGGGCAGCGCCTCCGGATCACCGCGAGCGGCACGGGCGACCCGCACGTGCTGCCGGTGCCCCTGCCGGCCGAGCGCCGCAACGTGGACACCGACTTCGAGTTCCTCGCCGGCCACCTCGAGGTCGAGGCCACGGGCCGGGTCACCTACCGCGGGACGTCCGCACTGGCCGGCCTCGAGGTGGGCCACCGACCCGACGCGCCCGACCGGTTCCACCGACGGCCGTGACCGTCAGAGCTCGCGCCGTGCCAGCCGCCGCTCGGCGACGAGCAGGAGCGCTGGCACCAGCAGCACGGTGACGGCCACGGCCGGCAGCAGGTCACCCGGCGCACCGCCTGCCAGCAGCTCGGTGGTCGCACCGAGCAGCCGTGACGGCACCCAGTCCTCGAGCACCGGCAGCAGCTGGAGCACCGGGAGGACCAGCAGCACCCCGACCGACAGCAGCACCGTGCCCATCGTCTGTCTGGCGATGCTCGCGGCGAGCGCGACGACGGCGACGGCGAACGTCAGGTAGAGCGCGCCGAGGACGATCCCCCACACCAGGGCATCCCCCGGCACCGGCGCGATCAGCACGCCGGTGAGCAGCGCGGCCACGACCGAGCCCGCGGTGAGGCCGAGCGTCGCAGCCGCTGCCGACGCGACGACGCGCGGCACGACGAGGGCGCGGACGGACCCAGCACGCGTCCGCAGGAACGCTGCCCACTCGGGTCGGGCGTCGAAGGCGAGCGCGGCGGCAGCGACCGCGAGCACCGCGAGCAGGCCGAGCTGCCCGGCGTTGGACGTGAACTGGCCCATCCCGTCCAGCGCGGTCGGCTCGGGCACGACCACCTCGATGCCGCCACCGAAGCGCTCGATGATCTCGGGCAGGTACCGGGCCCCGAGGGGGCCGAGGACGCCGAACAGGACGTAGATGCCGAGGATGATCCAGACCCGGCCGGTGCGCCACAGGCGCAGGAGCTCCACCCGCCACAGCGTCATGTCCGCTCCTCGGTCAGGTCGAGGAAGGCCGTCTCGAGGTCGGTCGCCGGCCCGAAGGCGTGCAGACGAGCGCCGGCGGCGTCCAGCACCCCGGCGATGCCGTGCTCGGCTGCTGCCACCTCGGAGACCCGGAGCCGGTAGGCACCGTGTCCCTCGCGCACGACCTCCTCGACCCACGGCGCCGCTCGCAGTGCTCCATCGACCCGGTCGTCGGCGCCGACACGCAGCCGGTAGACCGACGAGGTCCTGGCCAGCAGGTCCTCGAGCGGCCCCTGGAACACCAGACGGCCGCGCTGCAGCACGCCGACGACGTCGCTGACCTGCTGCACGTCCGCCAGGACGTGCGTCGAGAAGATGACCGTCCGCTCCCCGGCGAGCCGGCCGATGAGGTCGAGCACCTCGCGACGCCCCGCCGGGTCCAGCGCCGAGGACGGCTCGTCCAGCAGCAGCACCGCGGGGTCGGCGACGAGACACGTGGCGAGACCGAGACGCTGGAGCATCCCACGCGAGAACCCACCGGTGCGACGGTCGGCCGCCTCGAGCAGGTCCACCTCCGCCAACGCGGCATCGACCTGCTCGGCCGCGATGGCGGGGCCGGCGAGGTGGCGCGCGAGGTCGACGACCTCACGCGCCGTGAGCCACGGCTCGAACGCCGGGGTGTCGGCGAGGACGGCGAGGCGCCGGGGGTCCACCGCCAGGTCGATCGAGCCGGCAGTGGGGCGACGCAGACCCGCGACCATGTCCATCAACGTGGTCTTGCCCGCGCCGTTGGGCCCGATCAGGCCGTAGGTCGAGCCGGTCGGCACGCGCAGGTCGACGTCGTCGACCGCCGCCACGTCGTACTGCTTGCGCAGCCCACGGGTCGCGATGACCATCGGGCCGGACGGCTCCCACGGCGCTGTCCCTGCCGTCTCGCCGTCCATGGACAGGACCGCCGTGGGCTGCGGCCCGGGCAGTCGTGCCTCGGCGGCCGGCGCCTCGTCGGGATGGACGCGACCCGCGAACCAGTAGAGCAGCGCGCCCAGCGGGAACGAGACCAGCACGATGATCAGTGCCCAGGCGACCTTCGGCAGCTCCTTGACCTCGTGGTCGCGGAGGTCACGCAGCAGCGCCACGTCGACGGCCAGGACGACGACGAGCAGCGGGCCGACGACGTCCCAGGGGATGTCGGTCATGGGTGCAGGCGTTCCATCGCCGCCGACACTAGGCCGCGACGTCGACCGGCTGCGGCGGGGCCGCGAGGAGCCGCGCCCGTCGGCCGAGGCCACGCGGGGCACCGCCGATGACGATGGCCGCGACGGCGAACGACAGACAGAACGACGCGACCGACGGCCACGCGACGAAGGGGTCGCCGGTCGTGAAGCCGTAGGCCGCCCAGGCGACGTTGGTGACGCCGTTGCCCGCCCACGCACCGACCGAGATGCCCGACCGGTCCGTCGCCTGCAGGGCACGGACGAGCTGCGGCAGCAGCCGTCCGATCACGGTCACCGTCCCGGCGACACCGAGCAGCCACGGCGCCCCGGCCGCCCACGC
>JBFKQZ010000239.1:0-4416 GCA_041627475.1 Nitriliruptoraceae bacterium
GCTCGAGCTGTGGCCGCTGCTCCAGTTCGACACGTCGCCCGACGCCGAGCACACGCTGCGACTCAACCTCTCGCCCTACTACATCGGTGACGACGGCGCGTACCTCTACGGCGGCACGGAGGTCCCGAGTCACGTCGTGCTCAACGCTGCGGGCTGATCCCGACGCTCCTGCCGCGTATCTTCACCCCGGCAGTGGAGGGAGCGCGCGTGTCGGGGACACGGACGGGGTTGGACGAGCTCGATGCGCTCCGGCTGCAGGTGCTGCGCAGCAGCGACATGCTGTGCCGGCACGAGCCCGACGGCACGTACGTGGTGGTCTCGACGGCCGCGCGTGACCTCGTCGGCCACGAACCCGGGGACCTGGTCGGGCGGTCGGCCTACGAGTTCATCCACCCCGACGACCGCGCGCAGGTGCGGTCGACCCACGAGCGGGTCCTCGCCGGGGCCGGCGTCGAGTCGGTCGAGTACCGGTTCCGCCACCGTGACGGGTCGTGGGTGTGGCTCGAGACCACGTCGCAGAGCGTGCGCGAGGGCGACGACGTCGCCGAGATCCACACGGCCTCGCGCGACGTCACGGCGCGCAAGCAGGCCGAGGGACGGCTCCGTGAGTCCGAGGAGCGCTTCCGCCTGTCGATGGGCAACGCACCGATCGGCATCGCCCTGGTCGGCACCGACGGGTCGTGGCTCGAGGTCAACGACCGCCTGTGCGAGATCGTCGGACGGTCACGCGACGAGCTGCTGGCGCTGACGTTCCAGGACATCACCCATCCGGACGACCTCGACGCCGATCTCGCCTACGTCCAGGCACTCCTCGACGGGGAGATGGACCGCTACGCCATGGAGAAGCGGTACTTCCACGCCGACGGTCGTGAGGTGCCGATCCTGCTCAGCGTCTCGCTGGTCCGGGACGCTGCCGGGGAGCCGCTCCACTTCATCTCCCAGATCCAGGACATCTCGGAGCGTCGGCGCGCCGAGGAGGAGCGCGACCGGTTCATGGCCGAGCTGCTGCGCAGCAACGCCGAGCTGGAACGCTTCGCGATGGTCGCGTCGCACGACCTGCGCAGCCCGTTGACCACGGTGCGGACGATGTTGCTCGTCATCCAGGACCTCGGTCGCGACGCAGTGACGCCGCAGCTCGCAGACCTCCTGGAGCGGTGCGGCAACAACGTCGACCGGCTGCTCGAGACCGTGGACGCGCTGCTCGAGCTGGCCCGCCTCCAGGGGACGGCGGACGCGGTGCAGCCGACGCCCGTGGGGGAGGTCCTCGACAAGCTCGCGGCCGACCTCTCGACGGAGATCGCGAGCGTGGGTGCGGTCGTCGAGAGCCATGACCTGCCCGTCGTGGAGGTCGATCCCGCACGGCTGCGGGTCGTGCTCCAGAACCTGCTCGGCAACGCCATCAAGTACCGCCACCCGGACCGCCGCCTGCGCGTCCGGGTCGCCGGGCGTGTCGACGGGGACGTGGCCGAGGTCGTGGTGGAGGACAACGGGCGCGGCTTCGAGCCCGAGGACCGGGAGATCATGTTCCAGCCGTTCGGGCGCACGTCCTCGGGGGACAAGGTCGAGGGGGCCGGCATCGGTCTGGCGACCTGCCGCCGGATCGTCGAGTCCTACGGCGGCACGATCACCGCGGACCCCCTCGGGGAGGGGGCGCGGTTCACGATCACGCTGCCGCTGGCGCCGTGACGGTCACTCCTCGTCGGTCGTCGCGGCCGCCTCGGCGATCCGCTGGACCGCAGCCTCGTTGGCGAGCGTCGTGGTGTCGCCGAGCTCACGTCCCTCGGCGATGTCGCGCAGGAGCCGCCGCATGATCTTGCCGGAGCGTGTCTTGGGGAGGTCCGGCACGAAGTAGACCTCCTTCGGCCTGGCGATCGGCGAGATGTCCTTCGCCACGTGCTCGGCGAGCTCGCTGCGCAGTCCCTCGCTCTCGTCGACGCCCTCGAGCAGCGACACGTAGGCCGTGACGGCCTGGCCGGTCAGCTCGTCGGAGCGGCCGACGACCGCAGCCTCGGCGACTGCTTCGTGCGCGACGAGCGAGGACTCGATCTCCGCCGTCGACATGCGGTGGCCGGAGACGTTCATCACGTCGTCGACACGCCCGAGCACCCAGATGTTGCCGTCCGCGTCGCGCTTGGCGCCGTCACCGGCGAAGTACTTGTCGCCGAACTTGGCCCAGTACGTGTCGATGTAGCGCTGCTCGTCCCCCCAGATGCCGCGCAGCATCGACGGCCACGGCTCGGTGAGCACCAGCAGGCCCTCGCCCTCGCCCTCGATCTCGTTGCCCTCGTTGTCGAGGATCGCCACCTCGATGCCCGGCAGCGGACCGTTGGCCGACCCCGGGACGGTCGCGGTCACGCCCGGCAGCGGGCTCATCATGTGGCCACCCGTCTCGGTCTGCCACCAGGTGTCGACGATCGGGGCGTCCTTCGGCCCGATGTTGCGGCGGTACCACAGCCACGCCTCGGGGTTGATCGGCTCCCCGACGGTGCCGAGCACGCGCAGGCTCGAC
Source organism: Nitriliruptoraceae bacterium (assembly GCA_041627475.1). Taxonomy (GTDB): domain Bacteria; phylum Actinomycetota; class Nitriliruptoria; order Nitriliruptorales; family Nitriliruptoraceae; genus JBFGFG01. The sequence continues at coordinate 2,510 of JBFKQZ010000239.1, forward strand.
AGGTCGTACTTCGCCGGGACGCCCTTGCCCCACTTCATGAAGGCCCGGATCGCCGTCGGTGCGGTGTACAGCTGCGTGACGCCGTACTTCTCGACGAGCTCCCAGAACCGGCCGTTGTGCGGCGTGTCGGGGGTGCCCTCGTACATCAGCGAGGTGCAGCCGTTGGCCAGCGGTCCGTAGACGATGTAGGTGTGGCCGGTCACCCAGCCGATGTCCGCGGCGCACCAGTAGACGTCGGTCTCGGGTCGCAGGTCGAAGACGTAGCTGTGGGTCGCCGCGGCGTTGGTGAGGTAGCCGCCGGTCGTGTGCATGATGCCCTTCGGCGACCCGGTCGTGCCCGAGGTGTAGAGCAGGTAGAGCAGCTGCTCGCTGTCCATCGGCTCCGCGGGGCACTCGGTCGACTGCCGGCCGAGCAGCTCGTCCCAGTGGACGTCGCGCCCGTCGTCGAACGGCACGCCGTGGTCGGTGCGGGTGACCATGACGACGTTCGTGATCGACGGGGTCTGCGACACGGCCTCGTCGGCGACCTCCTTGAGCTCGATGATGTCGCCGCGCCGGTACCCGCCGTCCGCGGTGACCAGCACCTTGCAGTCCGCGTCGTCGATGCGGTCCCGCAGCGCGTTGGCGCTGAAGCCGGCGAAGACGACCGAGTGCGCTGCGCCGATGCGCGAGCACGCCAGCATCGTCACGGGCAGCTCGGGGACCATCGGGAGGTAGATCGCCACGCGGTCGCCCCGCCCGACGCCGAGCTCCTTGAGGCCGTTGGCGCAGCGCTTGACGTCCTCGAGCAGCTGGGCGTAGGTGATCGTGCGCGTGTCGCCCGGCTCACCCTCCCAGTGGTAGGCGACACGGTCGCCGCGGCCCTCGTCGACGTGGCGGTCGAGGCACGTGTCGCTGGCGTTGAGCTTCCCGCCGACGAACCACTTCGCGAACGGGGCGTCCGACCAGTCCAGCACCTCGTCCCAGCGCTCCATCCACCGCAGGCGCTCGGCCTGCTCGGCCCAGAAGCCCAGCCGGTCCTCGGCCGCACGGTCGTACAGGGCCTGGGTCCCCACGGCGTTGCGCGCGAACTCGGGCGGCGGTGGGAAGGATCGCTGGTCGGACATCGTGGCTGGACTCCCGCAGTCGTGTCGATGGACGGTGCGGACCCTAACGGCCGGAGACGGGGGAGCGGAAGGGGACCTCCAGCACTCGTCGCGCACGGGGGCAGCGGGCATGCTCGCCGCATGGCACCGACGACGTGGAGCACAGCCGCGGTGGTGGCCGTCGTGCCGGCGCTGGCCGCCGGGCGGTGTCCGAGCAACGCGGCGGCGCAGGCCGGCTACATGCGGGACCAGTTCCCGTTCCACGGCCTGCGGATGGCAGCGGTCCTCGCGGCGTGGAGGGCGGCGCAGCGCGAGGTCGTCGCAGAGCACGGTCCGCCGACCGGTGACGACCTGGTTGCCTTCGCCGAGGCGATGTGGGCGCTCCCGGAGCGCGAGCACCAGTACGTCGGGGCCAAGGCGCTGGCGCTCGCGAGTCGACGCCGGGACCTCGGCGGTCTCGAGGCGCGTCACCTCACGCCGGTGCGCGACCTGATCACGACGAGGAGCTGGTGGGACACGGTCGACATCCTGGCCCCGAACGTCGTGGGAGCCCTCGCACGTGCGTTCCCCGACGAGGTCGTGCCGGTGCTCGACCAGTGGATCGAGGACGAGGACGTCTGGCTGGTCCGGTCGGCGCTCCTGCACCAGCTGCGGTGGAAGGAGGCGACCGATCCCGACCGGCTCGCCCGCTACTGCCTCGTCGCCGCCCCGAGCACCGAGTTCTTCGTCCGCAAGGCGATCGGCTGGGCCTTGCGCGCCTACTCGTACGTCGCACCGGACTGGGTCGAGGCGTTCGTCAGGGTGCACGACGAGGAACTCAGC
>JBFKQZ010000240.1:0-4399 GCA_041627475.1 Nitriliruptoraceae bacterium
GCGTCGCGCTGCCGAACGCCCAGAACCAGCGGCCGCTGTTCGTGCTCAGCGCCGCGACCCGTTGCTCGCGCGTCGGCGCTGAGTGGTGGTAGCCGATCCCGTTGCCCGACAGTTGCAGCAGGTCCCCGAATGCCGCCGTCGCCGTCGTCGAAACGCCGGTCGGGATGTCCGGATGGCCGCGCATCGAGGGGTCCACGCGGTCGTGCCACGACGGGTCGATCTCGACGAGGGCGAAGTCGAGGTCGTCGTCGATGTGGGCGACGCGACCGAACGTGGGGCCGGTCTCGAACGTGACCGCGATCGACGGTGTCGCAAGGGCGACCGTCTGACCGACGCCGGAGGTGCAGTGGGCGGCGGTCCCGATGAAGACGCGAGCGTCGCGGTCCGCAGCCGCAGGGACCACCTCGTCGAAGACCCAGTTCAACGTGCACAGGTCGCCGTCCTCGAACAGCGCGAAGGCGCCGGGTTGGACGGTCTCGACCCTCGCGGTGTCTGGTGCCGTCGCCACGACGAACGGCGAGAGGAGGGCGAGGACGAGGACGGTGACACGCTGCACGAGGGACTCCCACACCTGGTTGCGGCACCTGCAGCCTTCGACGGCGTCCCCGGGGATCCCTGCATCCGCGCCGCTCCGCCCGGGGCGGTTGTCCACACCTGTGACGTGAGCCTGGCGTCGCTCGGCTGTCCGCTGTCGTAGACCGAGGGCATGCAGCCACACATCGACAGCATCGACACGCCCCTGCCCGACGGTCCCCTCGGCCCGTGGGGCGAGGATCTCGCGACAGCACATCTCGTCAGTGCCGACGGTCTCCGGGTCGTGGCGAGGAACTGGGGGGCGCGGACCGGCGCGGTCCGTGGCGAACTGGACGTCGTGGCGGTCGACCCGGGGACGCGCACGCTGGTCGTCACCGAGGTCAAGACCCGCCGTTCCATGCGCCACGGGGGACCGCTCGCGGCGGTCACCCACCGCAAGCAGGCGCAGGTGCGGCGGTTGACCACCGCGTTCCTGCGCGACGCAGACGCCGGGTTCCGACGGGTGCGGTTCGACGTCGTCGGCGTCCTGGTGCCGCCCGACGGTCCCGTCCGGCTCGAGCACCGGCCGGGGGTCTTCTGATGCATGCCGCCGTCGCCGCTGTCTCCCTCACGGGTCTCGCAGCACACCCGGTCACGGTCGAGGCCTCGACCGGGCAGGGCCTGCCGGGCCTCCGGCTGATCGGGCTGCCGGACGCCGCGGTCAGAGAGGCGGCCGACCGCATCCGGGCGGCGTTCCACCGGCTGCGACTGCCGTGGCCGGACTCCCGGATCGTCGTGAACCTCGCACCCGCGGCGCTGCGCAAGGCCGGTGGCGGGTTCGACGTCGCTGTGGCGGCCGCGGTGCTGGCCGCCACCGGGACGGTGCCCGCGACGCGCCTGCAGGGGCTCGCGGCCGTCGGTGAGGTGGGCCTGGACGGCAGCCTCCACCCGGTCCCGGGACTCCTGCCGCTGGTCGCGGCGGCCGCGCGGCACGGTGCCGAGCGCGTCGTGGTGCCACGGGCCGGTGCGGCAGAGGCCGCGCTGGTGGACGTCGAGCTCGTGCCGGTGGCCGACCTCGGCCAGCTCGTGGCGGTCCTGCGCGACGGCGTGCGCCCTGCGACGGTCGACCCGCCACCGGCCACGGTCAGCCGGCACGACGGTGACCTCGCCGACGTCCGCGGCCAGCCGCTCGGCCGCCGCGCCGTCGAGCTCGCTGCGGCCGGTGGCCACCACCTGCTGCTCGCCGGCCCCCCCGGGTGCGGCAAGACCATGCTCGCGTCACGCCTGCCGGGCCTGCTGCCACCGTTGGACGTCGAGGCCGCGCTCGAGAGCGCCGCCGTGCTCTCGGCGGCCGGGGAGCGGGACCCCGAGGCGCCCCTCGAGCTGCGACCGCCGTTCCGGGCGCCGCACCACTCCACCTCCGGTGCCGGCCTGCTCGGTGGCGGCAGCGGCGTCCCACGCCCGGGGGCGATCTCCTGCGCGCACCACGGCGTGCTGTTCCTCGACGAGCTCCTCGAGGTGCCCCGGCACGTCCTGGACGGGCTGCGGGAGCCGCTCGAGTCCGGGACCGTCGCCCTGACGCGCGCCGCCGGCACCGTCCGTTACCCCGCCCGGGTGCAGCTGGTCGCGGCCACCAACCCGTGTCCGTGTGGTGACCTCGGGCGGCCGGACCGGGCGTGTCGCTGCCGTCCGGACCAGGTGGCGCGCTACCGCGGGCGGCTCTCCGGGCCGCTGCTCGACCGCATCGACCTCCAGGTCGAGCTCGAGCGCGTGCGGGCCAGCGACCTCGTCGAGCTGCCTGCCGGCGAACCGACCGCGGTCGTCGCCGAGCGTGTCGCCGGCGCCCGCGCACTCGCCGTCGAGCGTGACGGCGTGGTGGCGGGTCGGGTGTCGTGGCAGCGACTGCGACGACACGTCCCGGCCCCGGTCCGGCACCGAGCCGCACGGATCGCAGACGAGCTCGGGTGGTCGGCGCGCGCAGTGGAGCGGTGCCTGCGGGTCGCGCGGACGATCGCCGACCTCGACGGCGCACCCCTCGTCACCGACGAGCACGTCGACGAGGCCGCCGCCTACCGCCTGGCCCCGGCATGAGCTGGGCGGAGGTCGCAGCGGCCGGCACCGACCCCGACCGGCTCGCCCACGTCGTGGCGCTGGGGCAGGACACGGCTGGACGTCGTGCCCTGCGGGCCGCAGCCGGCGACGAGGGTCTCCTCGCGCCGCTCGCCGAGGACGCGTTGCCGCCGGCGTCGGCGAGCCAGCGAGAGGCAGCCGCAGCGAGCCTCGCTGCGTGGCGCCGCCTCGGGGTCCGGGTCGCCCTGCGCGACGACCCCGCGTGGCCTGCACGCCTGCAGCGCTGTGCAGCGCCACCGCCCTGGCTGGCGTGGCGCGGACCCGCCGCGCTCGGCGGCGGCCCCGCGGTCGCGGTCGTCGGGTCCCGCCGGGCCACCCCGTACGGCACCGGTGTCGCGGCGTGGCTGTCCGAGGCCGCGGCGGCGGCTGGTGTCACCGTCGTCAGCGGTGGTGCGGTGGGCGTCGACCACGCCGCACACGACGCCGCCGCGGACCACGGGACGACCGTCGTGCTCGGCTGTGGCCACGACGTCCCGTACCCGCGGCCGCACGCACGGCCGGACGGGCTCTTCGGGAGGGTCCTGGCCGGCGGTGGCGCGCTGGTCAGCGAGCTGCTGCCCGGGACGCAGCCGCGGCCCCAGCACGTCCGCGCCCGCAACCGCCTCGTCGCCGCGCTCGTGGACGCGGTCGTGGTGGTCGAGGGCTGCCCGACCAGCGGGGCCCTCGTCACGGCCGGTGACGCCGCGGACGCCGGGGTCGAGGTCCTCGCCGTGCCCGGCGACGTCAGGGCGCCGGGGTCGGCTGCCCCGCACCGGCTCCTGCGGGAGGGAGCCACGCCGTGCACTGGTCCGGACGACCTGCTCGAGGCGCTCGGCGCAGCCTGCAGCCAGGGGAGCGCCGGTGCGGACGCCGGGACCGACCTGTCGCTGCTGCCGGGCCCCGTGGCCGCGGCGCTCGCGGAGGCCTGGCCGCGCGCGCTTCGGCCGGACGAGGTCGCGGCGCGCGCCGGGGTGGGGATCGGCCTGGTCCTGGCCGCGATCACGAGGGCCAGGGTCGCCGGTGTCGTGGTCGCCTCGGCCGAGGGCGTCCGTCTCACCCGTGCGCCCGACGCGGCCCGGCCGTGACGCCTCGCTAGCCTCGCCGACACGACCTGACGGGGAGTTGGCGTGGACGCGGAGGAGGAGCGCCTGTGGCGTTCGTACCGCGACGCGCCGACCGCGGCGACGCGTGAGCGCCTGATCCTGCGCTACGCCCCGCTCGTCAAGTACGTCGCCGGCCGCATGGCGGTCGGCATGCCCTCGAACGTCGACCGCGGTGACCTGACGTCCTACGGGATGTTCGGGCTCATGGACGCGATCGAGAAGTTCGACGTCGACACCGGCTACCGGTTCCAGACCTACGCCGTGCAGCGCATCCGTGGCGCCATCGTCGACGAGCTCCGGTCGATGGACTGGGTCCCCCGGTCCGTGCGGCGCAAGGCCCGTGACATCGAGCGCGCGATCGCCCGGCTCCAGACCGAGCTCGGCCGTCCGCCCGACGACGCCGAGGTCGCCGCCGAGCTCGAGATCAGCGTCGAGACGCTCTCCGACCACCTCGCGCAGATCTCCATGACCTCGGTCGGTGCGCTCGACGCCGCGCTCACCGGTTCCGACGGCAGCACCATCCGTGTGGTCGACACCGTCGCTGACGAGGACACCCTGCAGCCGGACCAGCACATCGACGAGGTCGCCATGCGGGAGCTGCTCCGCGAGGCGATGGACCGCATCACCGAACGCGAGCAGCAGGTCCTGGCGCTGTACTACTTCGAGGGCCTCAC
>JBFKQZ010000241.1:0-4363 GCA_041627475.1 Nitriliruptoraceae bacterium
CGGGCGTGCTCGTCGACCTCGAGGTCGGCCGCGCCGCAGACCGCCGGCCGGCCGAGGCCGCGGGCGACGACGGCGGCGTGGCTCACCAGGCCACCGCGGCTGGTCACGATGCCGCGTGCGGCGACCATGCCCTCGATGTCCTCCGGCGACGTCTCCTCGCGGACGAGGATGACGTCGTCACCGGCCTCGGTCCGCTCGACGGCCTCCTCCCAGGTGAAGCAGACGACCCCCGACGCCGCGCCGGGCGAAGCGGCGAGCCCGCTGACGAGCACCTCGTAGTCGGCCATGCGGTCGAACCGCGGGTGCAGCAGGCGCTCGAGCTGACCGGGCTCGACCCGACCGATCGCATCGCGCCGGGTGATCAGCCCCTCGTTGGCCATGTCCACGGCCATCCGCACGGCAGCCCGTGCGGAGCGCTTGCCGACCCGGGTCTGCAGGACCCACAGCCGGCCACGCTCGACGGTGAACTCGACGTCGCACATGTCGCGGTAGCGGTCCTCGAGCGCCGCGAGGACCTCCAGCAGCTCGGCGTGCGCGCCGGCGTGGAAGTCGGCGAGCTCGTCGAAGTGCTTCGTCGCGCGGGTGCCGGCGACGACGTCCTCACCCTGGGCGTCGTCGAGCCAGTCGCCGTACGGCTCGGGGGCGCCTGTCGCGGGGTCACGCGTGAAGACGACGCCCGTCCCGGAGTCGTCCCCGGCGTTGCCGAAGACCATCGCCTGGACGTTCACCGCCGTGCCGAGGTCGTGGCTGATGCCGGTCAGCTCGCGGTAGGCACGGGCGCGGTGCCCGTTCCACGACCGGAACACCGCGATGACGCAGCGGTGGAGCTGGTCCATCGGGTCGTCGGGGAACGGCTCGCCCGTGCGCTGCTCGACGAGGTCGCGCAGGTCGGCCACGAGGGCGAGGGCCTGTTCCGCGTGCAGTTCGGCCGCATCGAGGACACCGGCAGCCTCGAGGTGCCGACCCCGGACCTGCCGGAGCGCGCTGCGCGGCACCTCCAGGACGACGTCGGCGAACATCTCGGTGAAGCGGCGCCAGCTGTCGATCGCGAAGTGGCGGTTGCCGCTCGCTGCCTCGAGCCCCTTGACGGTGTCCGGGTTGAGGCCCACGTCCAGGACGGTGTCCATCATCCCGGGCATCGAGAAGCGGGCGCCCGAGCGCACCGACAGGAGCAGCGGGTCGGCGACGTCACCGAAGCGACGATGGACGCCGTCGGCCAGCCGCGCGACGGCGGCCTCGACCTCCTCGGTCATCCCCTCGGGCGGCGTCTCGTCGCCGTCGAGGTAGGCGAGGCAGGCCTCGGTCGTGACGGTGAAGCCCGGGGGCACCGGGATCCCCATCCGGGTCATCTCGGCGAGGTTCGCGCCCTTGCCTCCCAGCAGGTCCTTCTGGTCGGCCCTGCCCTGGGAGAAGTCCTGCACCCACGTCATCGTCACAGCTCCGTGCGCCACGTCGTCCACGATCTGTGGACGACGTGGCACACCGTGGCGTCGGCGGGCCGGGCCGGGGAGGGCCACTGGTCCCGAGCGCGCGGGCCCTCCCGCTGCCCGTCAGGCATCCACGCCAGCAGCGAGCGCGTCCAGCCAGTCGCCCCAGAAGTCCTTCCACAGGGCCACGTCGTCGAAGGACGGCAACTTCGCGTGCGAGACGGTGACGACAGTGCGGTCATCGTCCCTGGCCGCGACGTCGATCAGCGCGACGCCACCGCCCATCCCGAACCGCAACGACTTCGACGTCGGGCGCGACCGCAGCTCGACGTCGTGACCGGGGAAGAGGACGGCCCGCCCGTCCTCGTCGAGCAGCAGGGCACGCACCGCCTCCCGGTCCAGCCCGGCGATGGTCTGCGAGCGGTTCGCGGTGAACGTGCCGTCAGGCATCTGGTGCGGCAGCCGCCGCCCTGTGATGCGCTCCCAGCCGCCGGTGACGGACTGGGCCCACCAGCCCTCCACGTCGTGGACGTCCTGCAGCCACGCGGCGACCGCGGTGTGCCCCTCGTCCGCGACCGGACCGGCCTCGATGAGGTCGACCCACGCGTCCCAGCCCCGACCGGTGGCCTCGCGCACGGCCTCGTCGCTGTGCTCCGGTTGCGCCGCCCAGACCCGGCCCCCGACCGTCGGCTCGATGCCCGGGTGCTGCGACGCCTGCTCGATGAGGGCGCGACGGGCAGCGTTGTACTTCTCGCCCGTCTTCGCCATGCGGGCGCGGACGCGCTTCTTGAACGACTCCTGTGTCGTCATGACTGCTCCTGTGTGCACGTGCTCCACGTCCGACACCCCGCGCGTGGGACGCGTGCAGTGACACATGCGTCAGTGACCCTGCCGAGCACTCGAGGTCCCCTCTGCCTCCCGGAGCCGACAGCGCGGGTGTCGGTGCGGAGGTCGGGCGGAGCAGGCCGCCGTGTTCCACCCTAGCCAGCGCGACGCCACGGGGGAACCATCGACACACCGACGACGTCCGAATGGTGACGAGGAGGGCGACATGCGAGCCGCACGACTGTCCGGGACGGTGCTCGCCATGGGACTGCTGGCTGCCGCGTGCGGCGGTGGCACCACGCCCGGCGCGGTCGACGACGACGCACCGGTCGGCGACTGGGAGCTGCGCGCTGCCACACCAGCGATCGACGTGCCCGAACCGGCACGGGTGACCCTCCTGGTGCAGGAGACCGACCAGGGACTCCGCGCCGGCGGGACGGCCGCCTGCAACAGCTACGGCGGCACGCTCGACGTCGACGGGGACAGCTGGACGCTGCGTGAGGTCGCCGTCACCGAGATGGGCTGCGAGCCGCCGCTCATGACGGCGGAGTCGGCCTACCTCGGTGCGCTGGCCACGGTCGACACCTGGGCGCGGACCGGCGACGTGCTCGAGCTCACCGGCGGCGACGTGACGCTCACCTTCGACCTGCTCGCGCCCGTGGACCCGGCGGCACTGACCGGCACGACCTGGGTGCTCGAGGGGATCGTCAGCGGGACGGGCGACAGCGCCGCGGTGCGGTCGCTCACGACCGGGGTCGAGCCCGCCGAGCTGCGCCTTGACGACGACGGCACGTTCCGCCTCTTCACCGGCTGCCGTGACTTCGCTGGCGAGTGGTCAGCCAGCGGCGACGAGATCGTGCTGCCCTCGTGGGGACAGACGGACGACTCGCGGGGTGTCGGGGCCGACGGCGACCTGACCTGTGGCGCGGACGCCGAGGCGCAGGAGCAGGACGTGCTGGCCGCACTCGAGGGCGGCTTCACAGCGACCGTCGACGGGGATCGTCTGACGGTCCAGCACGGTGATGCCGGGCTGGTCCTGCGCGCGGCCGACGGCACGGGCTGACCGACCGCTGACACCCCGTGGGTGGCGGCCGGTCCGTGCCCGAGGCCGTCAGGCGGCCTGCGGCAGCGCGCGGATGGCGCGACGCGCGGCGTCGAGCCGCGCGGCGGCGTGCGCGAGGGCGGGGATGTGGTCCGGGTTGCCGACGGCGGCGTCGTAGGCCGCGCGGGCCTCGGCCAGCTCGCGGTAGGCACGGTCGAAACCGGGCTGCGCGGTGGCGCCCTGTGCGAGGGCGGTACGGACGGTGTCGGTGGAGGGAGTGCGACGCATCACGAGATCCTTGCGGACTGGGAGGGTTGTGACGTTGCGATAGGAAGTGTCGGGTCTCCTGTGCCCCAATCCGGGGTCCACTTGCCGCGTGAGTGGTCCATTCCAGTCCACTGACGGGTCCAGTACGCTGCAAACCACCCGATTGGACCATGTCCACTCGGGCAACGACGAGGAGGCACCCGTGCAGGCGACCGAGCTCCGCGACCGACTGGCGGTCTGGGACGACGGCGACAAGCCGCGCTACCAGGCTCTCGCCGACCGCCTCCAGGACCTCGCGGAGTCCGGCGAGCTCCCGCCGGGCGTCCAGCTGCCGGCCGAGCGCCAGCTCGCGTCCACGCTCTCGGTCTCGCGCGGCACGGTCGTGCGCGCCTACAGCGTCCTGCGCGAGGAGGGCCTCGCGACCACCCGGCACGGCTCGGGCACCGTCCTCGGTGACGAGGACGTCACGCCGAGCAGCCGCGAGGCCCACGTCGCCGAGGTGCTGCCGTCGGACTCGATCTACTCGTTCCTCGACACACCGGTCCGCCCCGAGGGGATCATCGACCTGCGCGGCGCCCACTGGAACGACGGCATCGACCTGCCGAGCTCCGCGCTGCGCGCCTTCGACGAGGACGTCCGGGACCTGCTCACGACCCCCGGCTACGCGGTCGCCGGCCTCCCGTCCCTGCGCGAGGCGCTCGCGGCCCACCTCACCCGCTGCGGTCTGCCGACCGAGCCCGAGGAGGTCCTGCCGACCACCGGCGCGATGCAGGCGATCAGCCTGATCGCCCAGCTCCGCCTC
>JBFKQZ010000242.1:0-4338 GCA_041627475.1 Nitriliruptoraceae bacterium
GAGGCCCGCGACGAGGTCGAGGCCCTCGGTGACCGGCTGCGGGAGCGCGGTGTGACGTTGGTGTGGATCACGCACGACCAGGCGCAGGCGGCACGGCAGGGCGACCACGTCGTGGCGATGGCCCAGGGCCGGGTCGTGTTCTGCGGACCGGTCGACGAGGCCCGCACGGCCGGGGTGTTGCGGGGCGGGGAGGGCTCGTGATGGTGGCGGTGACGGCGACCCAGGAGGCGGTGGCGATCGGCTGGCAGGGCGTGGCGATCAGCCTCCTGCTGGTCGTGCTCGCCGTCGTCGTCTCGTGGCGGCGACAGCTGGCGCTGGAGCGGCCGCTGGTGGAGGCGACGCTGCGGTCGCTCGCCCAGCTCGTCGCCGTGGGCTACGGCCTGCGCGTCCTGTTCGACCCGGACCTGTCGGTCCTGTGGTCGGTCGGCTGGGTCGTCTTCATGGTGCTGTTCGCGGCGTGGACCATCGACCGGCGGGCCGGTCGTGTCGACGGGCTGGTGCCGCTGGCGACCCTGGCGACCGGGCTCGCCGCCCTCGTGACGCTCGGCACGGTCTTCGGCCTCGGGATCTTCCCGTTCGAGGCGCGCTACCTCGTCCCGCTGGCCGGCATGATGATCGGCAACCCGATGAAGTCCGGCGTGCTGTCGGTGCGGCGCACGGTCGACGAGCTCACCGAGCAGCGCCCCGCCGTCGAGGCCCGGGTCGCGCTGGGCCAGCCGTGGCAGGAGGCGGCGCGTCCGTTCCTCCGCCGGGCGCTGCGCGACGCCCTGACACCGCAGGTCGAGACGACCCGGGCCGTCGGCCTGGTGTTCCTCCCCGGCGCGATGACCGGGCTGATCCTCGCCGGTGTCGACCCGCTCGACGCCGTGCTGGTGCAGGCAGCGATCATGTTCCTGATCCTCGGTGGCGTCGCCGTGACCAGCCTCGTGCTGGTCACGGGCACGGCGCGCCGGCTCTTCACCGACGACGACCGGCTGGTCGCGCTGGCACGGACGGGCGGCTGACCGGGCCGGGGCCCTAGGGCCCTGTCCGCAGCGGCAGCCGCGCCGCAGGATGGGCTCGTGGGCGTCGCCGTCCACCCTCGTCGGCGTGCCCGGAGGGATGGGCATGCGCACGATCATCATGGGCGCCGCTGGGCGCGACTTCCACGTCTTCAACACCGTCTACCGCGACGACCCCGACGCGCGGGTCGTCGCCTTCACGGCGGCCCAGATCCCCGGCATCGACGGTCGGAGCTACCCGGCGGCCCTGGCCGGCCCCAACCACCCCCAGGGCATCCCGATCCGGCCGGAGGACGAGCTCGAGGAGCTCGTGCGGCGCAACGCGGTGGACGAGGTGGTCCTCGCCTACTCCGACCTGTCGCACGTCGACGTCATGCACATCGCGTCGCGGGTGCTGGCGACCGGCGCCGACTTCCGCCTGGTCGGTCCGGAGCGCTCGATGCTGCCGAGCACGAAGCCGGTCGTCGCCGTCTGCGCCGCCCGGACCGGCTGCGGGAAGAGCCAGACGAGCCGCCGTGTCGCGCAGATCCTGCTGGAGTCCGGGCTCACGCCGGTCCTGGTGCGGCACCCGATGCCCTACGGCGACCTCGAGGCGATGCGCGTCCAGCGGTTCGCGTCCCTGGCCGACATCGACGCGTCCGACCCCACGATCGAGGAGCGGGAGGAGTACGAGGCACCGGTCGCCATGGGGATCACCGTGTACGCCGGCGTCGACTACGGCGGGATCCTCGCACGCGCGGAGCAGGAGGCCGACGTCATCATCTGGGACGGCGGGAACAACGACTTCTCGTTCTTCCGCCCCGACGTGCTGATCACGGTCGTCGACCCGCTGCGGCCGGGCCACGAGCTCGCGTTCCACCCGGGCGAGACCAACGTCCGCATGGCGGACGTCGTGGTCGTGAACAAGGTCGACACGGCCGACCTGCGCGCGGTCGCCGAGGTCGTCGCGAACATCGACCGGGTCAACCCGACGGCGACGATCGTCGAGGCGGCATCGCCGGCGACGCTCGACGACGGCCCGTCGCTGCGTGGCGCCAGGGTCGTGGTGGTCGAGGACGGTCCGACGATCACCCACGGCGGCATGCCGTACGGCGCCGGCAGCGTCGCGGCCCGGGCGGCCGGGGCGCAGCACGTGGTCGACCCGCGGCCGTACGCGGTCGGGTCGATCGCAGCGACCTACGAGGCCTACCCGGAGATCGGTCGGGTCCTCCCCGCGATGGGGTACGGCGCGGACCAGGTCCGCGACCTCGAGGCGACGCTCCGGGCCGTGCCCTGCGACGTGGTCGTGACCGGCACCCCGATCGACCTCACGCGGGTGCTCGACGCTGGGCATCCGGTGCGGCACGTCAGCTACGAGCTCCGGGAGGTGGGGGCGCCGGACCTGCGCGACGCGCTGACGCCGCATCTGTTGAAGTGGACCGAGGGGCGTCCGGTCGGATGAGCTCGGTGACAACCACCCGCGCGGTCCGATCGGCCGCGCGGGTGTCGGTCGTGCGCATCACCGTGCGAAGTTCGAATTCCAACTGAACCCCCGCCAGTTGGAATCCGAACAGGTTGCGTCGCCCTCACCCCCCGATCCAGGAGTCCTGCCATGCGACGCACCATCACCGCGGTGGCCACCGCCGCCCTCGCCCTCGGCCTCACCGCAGGTCCGGCTGTCGCCGCCAAGCCCGGCTGGGCCGGCCCCGGCCTCGACACCACGATCGTCGAGACGGCCGTCGCCCTGTCAGGCACGCCCTTCGAGTTCGACGAAGACGGTGCTGACTTCGACATCCTCGTCGCAGCCGTCATCGCGACGGGTGCCGACGGCATCCTCGACGGCAGCACCGACTACACGGTGTTCGCCCCGACGGACCAGGCCTTCCTCGACCTCGGCTTCGCGACCGAGGCCGATGCCGTCGCTGCGCTCGCGGCTGACCTCGACGCCCTCACCGCCGTGCTGCTCTACCACGTGACCCCGGACTGGCGCCCGTCCCCGAGCGTCGTCAACGCCAAGAAGATCACGATGGCGGACGGCAACACGATCAGCGCCAAGGGCGGCACGATCGTGGCCAACAGCTCGACGGCCGGCTTCGTCGCGACCGACGTCAAGACGGCGGACGGCGGCATCCACGTGATCGACGCGGTGCTGCTGCCCTGACCGACCGCTCGACCTCGGCGCCCCGTCACACGGCGGGGCGCCGAACCATGTCAGGACCCAATCCACTTCCGCGCGAGCGCGTGCCGACGTAGGGTCGGGCGACCGGGATGGAGGTCGCCATGGGTACGCGCATCGTCGTCGGGGTGGACGGGTCGGAGCACGCGGACCGCGCGCTCCGCTGGGCGATCGCCGAGGCGCGACGCCACGACGACCCCACCATCGAGGCGATCCACTCCTTCCACCTCATCGCCTACACGCCCGGCATGGAGTTCGGCTACGGCATGCCCGAGCCACCCCAGAAGCTCGAGGCCGAGGCGATGGACCGGCTGCTGCATGCCCTCGACGACGTCCCCAAGGACGTGCCGATCGACCCGATCGTGGTCCCGGACTCGCCGTCGCACGCGCTGATCGAGGCCGGCCGCGGCGCGGACCTGCTGGTCATCGGCTCGCGCGGTCACGGTGGCTTCCGGGGCCTGCTGCTCGGCTCGACGAGCCTCCAGGTCGTCACCCACGCCCCGTGCCCGGTGGTCGTGGTGCCGCCGCCCGGCCGGAGCTGATGCAGCACCTCCACGGACCTCGCGGGTGCCGCCGTTAGCGTCGCCGACCCAGCGGACCGGGACGGTGTCGTGGACCAGGTGGCCATCGAGGGACCCTGCCTCGTCCTGACCGTGGGTCCGGCGGCGTCGGGCAAGTCGACCCTGCTGCGGCGTCTCGTGGCCGACGGCGTCGTGGACAGCGTCATCTCGACCGACGCGATCCGTGCCGAGCTGGGTCTGGCCCCGGCCGAGACCGAGACGACCTACGCCGTCGCGCACGAACGGACCCGTGTCCGACTGCGCGCACGGCGGGTCGTGGCCGTCGACGCCACGAACGTCCGCGCCAGCGACCGCGCCTGCTGGCTCGCGATCGCCGAGGAGCTCGAGGCGTCCGCCGTCGCGCTGCGCGTCGGCGTCGGCCTCGACCTCGAGCAGCTGCTCGTCCGTGACGCCGGCCGCACCCGACACGTGCCGGCCGACGCGATCGCCGAGCAGCTCGCCCTCGCCGCCCGCAGCGGGCCCGAGGTGCTGGCTGCCGAGGGCTTCGCCGTCGTCGACCCGTCCCGGGTCGGCCTCGTCCGCCGCGCCCGCGTGGCCTGACGCCGGGACCACGGCGCCGCAGATGATGCGGACCAAGGGCGCCTCATCTTCCGCTCACTGC
>JBFKQZ010000243.1:0-4312 GCA_041627475.1 Nitriliruptoraceae bacterium
CCACCCGACCGCCGACCTGGCTCGCATCGCGCTCGCCGGCGAGATCGCCGACGTGCGGATCTCCGCGGCCCGGCCTGGCCTGCAGGAGGTGTACGTCCAGGCGCTGCCCGGTCGCGCCGCCGAGATCGCGCGTGATCCCGACGTCGCGTACGTGGGCCCTGCCTCGACCGGCTTCGCGTCCGAGAACGAGGCGTCGGCCCTCATCACCGCCGGCCTCACGGGCGCTGCCCCCGGCTACGAGGACCACCTCGCCGACCTCGGCCTGTCCGGCGCGGGCGTCAACGTCACGATCGTCGACTCCGGCATCGACCCCCGCCACCCCGACCTCGCCCCGGCGCTCGTCGGCAAGGTCGAGCGTTCGAAGCTCGCGACCGGGGTGCCCGCCGACGACGGCGGACACGGCAGCCACGTCGCCGGCATCGTCGCCGGTCGCGGACTCGGCTTCGCCGCTCCGGGGCTCGAGCGTCCGCGCGACGCCGGCGGCTACCTGTACGGCCTCGGGGTCGCACCGGGTGCCGGCCTGATCGACCAGAACGTGCTCGCCAACACCGCGTCCGGGCCGCTCTGTGGCTTGGGGTGGCCGCCCGCCGAGTGGGAGCCCCTGACGGCCGACGCGCTGGCGCTCGACTCCCACATCTGGAACGCCTCCTGGCAGTCGTGCGAGGGCACCGGCGCGGGCTACACGTTCTCGGCCTCGGAGATGGACCGGCTCACGCGTGACGGCGACTCCTCCTCCGACGGGCCGCAGCCGTTCACGATGGTCTTCTCAGCAGGCAACTCCGGCCAGGGGAGCAACCCGACCGACACGCGGCTGACCGCGCCCAAGGAGGCGAAGAACACCATCGTCGTGGCCTCCCTCGACGTCGCCGCGCCGAACAACATCTCGTCGTTCTCCTCGCGGGGCCCGGCCCGCGACGGGCGCATCGTCCCAACGGTCGCCGCGCCCGGCGGAGGCGTGCTGTCCACCCGCTCCACCACCGCCACGGCGTCCTGCAGCACCCCGGTCCTGCCGACCGCCCACCCGCTCGGCTCGCTCTACGCCGCGTGCTCCGGCACCTCGATGGCCGCCCCGCACGTGACCGGCGCCGTCGCGCTGATCACCGAGTGGTGGCGGGGAGCGCACGAGGGCGCCGACCCGTCTCCCGCGATGGCGAAGTCGCTCCTGGTCAACACGGCCGTCGACATGGGCAAGCGGGACATCCCCAACCGGCACGAGGGCTGGGGCCGCGTCGACCTCGACAACCTGTTCCGGTCGGAGGCGCTGCGCGGCTACGTCGACGAGGACGTCCTGCTCAGCGACGTCGGCGAGTCCCACGTCGTGGAGTTCGACGTGTACGAGGACGTCGAGGAGCCACTGCGCGTCACCCTCGGGTGGACCGACGCGCCGTCGTTCCCCGGCGCCCCGCGAGCGCTGGTCAACGACCTCGACCTCATCGTCACCGCGCCGGACGGCACCGTGTTCCGCGGCAACGTCTTCGACCGTGGCATGTCCCAGAGCGGTGGTGAGGCGGACGCCCTCAACAACACGGAGAACGTCTTCCTCGACGCCACGATGGCCGGGACCTGGCGCGTCGAGGTCGTCGCCGCGGCCCTGCCGGGCGACGGCGACCCGTTCCGCGGTGACGGCACCGACCAGGACTTCGCGCTGGTCGTCAGCTACCCGAGCACCGTGCCGCCGCCCGTGTTGCTGCCCGACGACGGTGCGGACGACCCGGCGGAGGAGCCGGAGAGCCTGCCGACCGGCCTGCGCGTCCGCTGAGGCGGACGCCCGGCCGCCTGCTCAGGCGTACTCCTGCGCGGCCTCCGAGAGGTCGATGTCGGGCGCGGTCGTCAGCCCGGCTGCGGGCACGGGCTTGGCGGGGAGGCTCAGCACGAACCTGGCCCCGCCCTCGCTCGGCTGTTCGTAGTGCGCGTAGCCGGCGTTCGCGAAGCTGAGCAGCCGCACGATCGCGAGTCCGAGCCCGACGCCGTGCGCCTGCCGCCGGGTCCCCCGGCTCGCCTGGGTGAAGGGCTCGAAGAGCTCGCCGACCGCCGACTCGGGAACGCCCTTGCCGTGGTCGGTCACGCGGATCGTCACGTAGTCGCCCTCGAGGCTCGCATCGACGTCGATGGGCGGTGCGCCGTACTTCTTGGCGTTGGTGAGCAGGTTCACCAGCAACTGCTCGAGGTGGCCGGGCGTGACGAACGCGACCAGGTCGTCGGGCACGTCCACGCGGACACTGGGCGCCATGGCGGGGTAGCCCTTCAGCACCGCCTCCACCAGCGACCGGACCGGCACCGCTGACGGCGCCACCTCGACCACGTTGGACTGCAGCCGCGTCAGGGTCAGCAGGTCGTTGACGATGGTCAGAAGCTGGTCGCCGTGGTGGCCGATCCGGCCGAGCAGGTCCCGCCTGGCAGGGTCGTCGAGCGCGTCCCAGCGGCCGTCGAGGGTCTCGGCGAAGCCCATGATCGCCGTCAGCGGCGTGCGCAGCTCGTGCGAGACCATCGACAGGAACTCGGCCCGCAGCTCGTCCGCCTTCACCAGCTCGGCGTTGCGGGTCCTCAGGTCGTGCACCTGCTCGAGCCCGTCGAGCATGTCGTTGACGTCACGGGCGAGGTGCGCGAGTTCGTCCTCGCCGTCGACGGTCACACGCCCCGCCACGTTGCCGCCGCTGCCGATCTGCGACACCTCGTCGCCGAGGCGTGTCAGCCGACGAAGGAGCCGGGTGTCGGCGAACCTCGCGGCGAGGATGGCGGCGACGAGCCCGGCGGCCCCGACGAGCAGCAGCTGCAGCCATGCCGTGCGGGCGGCCGCCTCGCGGATCGGGCGCGGGGTCGTGACCTCGAAGCCCACGAGGTTCATGCCCGCGAGGGGCTGCGTGACCGAGCGTGCGACGACCTCCTGGTCGGCGAACTCGACCCCGGTCGCCATCGAGTCCTGCTCGCCGGTGACGGACACCTCGACGTCGAAGCCGAGGAGGTCGCGGAGCAGGCCGACGCGGTGCTCGTCCAGCGAGCGCCCGAACACGAGCGTGCCCGTGGCGGTGCCCGACCGGTCGCGGCGCAGCATCGGCCGCGCGGCGACCAGCACGACCCGGTCGTCGACCGTGACGAAGCCCGACGCGGCCTCGCCGTCGCGCTCGAAGCCGACCAGCGGGCTGCCCGGGGCCACGAGGTCGTCCCACGCCGCCGGCGCCGGCACGGTCTCGCTGGCCGTTCGGTCGAGCATCCCGGTGAACATGACCTCACCGTCGTCGCGCACGCCGGCCACGAAGTCCACGTCGATCGACAGCAGCGTCGGTGCCTGGAGGTTGACCTCGGGGTAGTCCGGCTGCTCGCCGGCGCCCCAGAAGTAGGTCTCGTCCCAGGCGCCCCAGTCCTGCACGGTGCCGTCGAGCTTGATGCGCTCGAGCTCGAGGAGCTGCTCGACCCGTCGCAGGTCACCGCGGGCCTTGTCGGCCTCGATGTCGGTGAAGGCCTCGAACGTGAGCGCACCGGCGATCCCGAACGCGAGCAGCGAGACCCCGAACACGACGAAGAAGGCGAAGAGGAACGCTCGCCGCTGTAGGGACACGCGGTGACCTCCCTCGCGACGGGGCTACCGGGGAACGGCCCCGTCGTGCGGTCCGGGCTGCCACCTTATCGGTGGCTGCACGGCGACACCGTGGTTCCTGTGGGTGGTTCTCTCCTAGTCACGCCGGCGTGGGCATGGTCGTCAGCACCCGCGCCCGGGCCGGTCGGGGACGTTGGGGTCGACCACCTCGACGTGCACGTGCGGCCAGTCGCGCTCGGAGGAGTACCGGTCGACCTGGCTGGTGAACGGCAGCGTGCGGGGAGCGGAGCCCACACGGGTCTGCCCGCCGACGACCCGGTCGCCCCTGGTGACGGCGAGGTCGTGGAAGTGCAGGAGCTTGACCTCCCACGACGGCTGCGCGTCCGGGGCGATGACGAGGTAGTGGTCCGTGTGGTCGCAGTAGAGGACGTAGCTGCCGGCCCGCAGCACCGTGCCGGTCACCGGCGACAGGACCGGCTCGTCCGGGCTCGCCACGATGTCGGCCGCGGACCGCAGGCCGGTCCCGCGGTAGCGGCTGTCCATCGTGAGCATCCGCGTCGCGGTCTCGCGCGCATCGAGCTGCTGGGCGCCGTCGTGGTTGGACTGGTGGAACCCGATCAGCTCGACCTCACGTGACGGCAGGAACACCTCGACGCCACCGGTCGTCGCGAACAGCGGGTCGGGGACCAGCACGGTGAACCGGACCTCGGCGTGGCCGACGGCGCCGCCGGCCGCCGTGGCCGTCAGCACGAGCCGGACGTCGTGGCGCGCCTCGAC
>JBFKQZ010000244.1:0-4287 GCA_041627475.1 Nitriliruptoraceae bacterium
GAGCACGAGCTCCGCCGCGATCTCGGCGTTGGACATGCCGCGGGCGACGAGGCCGAGGACCTCCCGCTCGCGGTCGGTCAGCGACGCCACGACGTCGTCGCCGTCCGCGAGTGGCGTCGGCGCGCCGCTGACGTACTGCTCGATCAGCTGTCGGGTGGAGCTCGGTGCCAGGAGTGCATCGCCGCGCGCCACGACCTGGATCGCGCGCAGGAGCTCGTCGGGCGGCGTGTCCTTGAGCAGGAACCCGCTCGCACCGGCCCGCACGGCCCGCGCCACGTACTCGTCGACGTCGAAGGTCGTCACGACCAGGACCCGGGTCGCGACCCCGCTGGCAGTGATCTGTCGCGTCGCCTCGATCCCGTCGAGGTGGGGCATGCGCACGTCCATCAGCACGACGTCGGGCTCCTCGCGGGTCACGAGGTTCACCGCCGCCAGGCCGTCGGCGGCCTCACCGACGACCTCGAAGCCGGGTTCGGCGTCGAGGATCATCCGGAAGCCGGCGCGGACCAGCTGCTGGTCGTCGGCGAGCACCACCCGCAGGTCGGTCACGTGAGCACCTTGGTCGGCAGGACGAGGTGGACGGTGTAGCCGCGGCCCGTCGGCCGTGGCCCGGCCACGACCCTGCCACCGTGCAGCGCCGCGCGCTCGCGCATCCCGACGAGTCCTGCACCCGCGCCCTCCGTGAAACCGGCCGGGCGGCCGTCGTCGCGGACCTCGACGTGGAGCCCGTCGTGGTCGTCACGCACGGCGAGCACGACCTCCGAGACGTCCTCCGCGTGGCGCAGGACGTTCGTCAGTGCCTCCTGCACGACCCGGTGGACGGTCAGCTCGACCCCGGGCGGCAGGTCGTCGGGCAGCGCACCCTCGGTCCGCAAGGGCATCCCGGTGGAGCGCAGCTCGTCGAGCAGTCCGGCCAGCGCAGTCCGTCCGGGGGCGGGGTCATCGGGCGTGGCGCCGTCATCGTCGCGCAGCAGGCCGAGCATCGTGCGGAGCTCACCCATGGCCTCGCGGGCGGACCGCTCGATCGCGCCGAGGGCCGCCTGGACCGCGACCGGGTCGCGGGCCCCCACCCGCCGGGCCGCACTGGCCTGGACCACCACGACGCTCACGGTGTGGCTGATCACGTCGTGGAGCTCCCGCGCGATCCGGCGGCGCTCCTCGGCGACCAGCTCGTCGCGCTCACGCTCCCGGAGCACCGCCAGCTGGGCGTTGCGGCGGCGAAGCTCCGCGGTCAGGGCGAGCCGGGCCCGCGTCTGGACCCCGAGGGTCCACGCGACGGTGAACACGAAGCCGCTGAGCACGTACGACGCCGACGCGACGGACCCCAGGCCGCCACCGATCACGAACGACAGCGTCATGAAGAACCAGCAGGCGAGCAGCGACAGCCACCCCTCGGAGCGCTGCTCGGCGAACACCGTGATCGCGTAGAGCGCGAACGTGAGCAGCAGCATGGCCGCCGGGCTCGCCTCCCCGACGAAGTAGTAGGCCGCCGTCAGCAGCCCGGCGACCGTCATGACGAGCTCCGGCCGTGCACGCCGCCACACCAGCGTCGCGGCCATGGCCGCCAGCAGGAGGACGGGACCCCAGTCAGGCAGCCGGGCGAGAGCCCCCGGTGCCTCCTCGTCGAAGCCCACGTGCAGCCCGATCGCGAGAACGCCGAGGCCACCGGCCAGGACTGCGTCGCGCTGCTGCGCCGTCAGGCGCGCCAGCGGTGCCGGCACCCGGACCTGGCCCTCGTCCGCAGCGTCCACGCCACCTCCTCGCACCGGACGTGGCGCAACCCTACGACGCCGTCCCGGCCGCGACGTGGGTCCGCGGGACGAGCCCCGTGTCCTCCGCACGGAGGACGGCGGTCCGACACCCCGCGCCCGGGTCGCTACCCTGCCGGGTCGCCGCGGTGCGGGCACGAGGTGCCGCCCGCGGTCGACGGTCCGAGGTAGCTCAGCTGGCAGAGCGTCCGACTGTTAATCGGCCGGTCGCGGGTTCGAGCCCCGCCCTCGGAGCCACCGCACGAGCCCCCGCGAACAGCGGGGGCTCGTCGCGTCCCGGTCACCCGACCGGACCGCCCCGGGCCGGCCGCCCCTGCATGGTCCGCTGCTCGTTGTCCCGCAGGCGCGGCTCGTAGTGGCTGAAGAAGACCGTCCCGACGAGCTCGCGACGGGACCGGACCCCGGTCTTGTCGAAGATGCTCTTCAGGTGCTGCTGCACCGTGTGGGCGGACACGACGAGCTGGGCCGCGATCTCGGCCGTCGAGGCCCCCTGGAGCACCGCACGTGTCACGTCGCGCTCCCGCTCGGTCAGGCCGTATGCAGCCATCAGCAAGGTCGAGATCCGTGCCCCGCGTGCAGGCTCCACGATGACCGCGACGCGACCGGTCGTTTCGCTGCCGAGCCTGGCCCCGTGCAACACGACCCAGTCACCCGAGTGTCCGCGGACGCGCGCCACGGCGACGTCCGCTGGCCGCGCTCCTGCCTCGCCCGCGGCGAGCGCACGAGCGGCGACCGCCTGCAGCGCCGGTGGCAGGACACCGCGGTCGAGCGCGCCGCCCGGCAGGTCGTCGAGCCACCGTTCGACGCCCGGCGTGGTCGACTCGACCACGAGCCGCTGGTCGAGCACGACGAGCCCGGGCGACCGGCTGCTGTCAGGATCGAGTGCCTCGCCCACGAGCAGCGCACGGCGGACGCCTTCGGCGAGGATGGGCGACGCAGCGCGCACGAAGGCGATCTCCTCACGCCCGAACAGGGGCCGGTCCGGTTCGCGGTAGATCCCGACAGCGCCCCAGACCTCCCCGGTCCGCGTCCGCAGCGCGGCGATCAGCTCCTGGTCGGCGCCGAGCGCCATGTTCTCGACCCAGCGTGGCTCCCGGGAGGGATCCCCACCGGTCGCGTCGTGGAGCGTCTGGACCCCGGACGGCATCCGTGCGACGTCGGCGAGCTTGTTGACGCCGTCCTCGAGGTACTCGGCGGCGAGCCACTCCTCGGGCACGACCGGAACCCCCTCGTCGAAGTGGCTCGTGATCAGCAGCGAGGCAGGGTCGAGCGTGTGCCAGCACGGCGCCTGGTAGTGCGGGACGGCTGCCGCCACGACCGGGTTGACCGCGCGCCAGAGGCTCACGAGGTCCAGACCCTGACCGGTGATCCGGGCAAGGTGGTCGAGCGCGCGGTCGCGCAGGTCAGCCCCCATGACGGAAGCATCCCACAGGAGACGGGTCCGGCGACACACCACCTTCCTGGTATGGCGCGCGTGGCCGGGAGGCTGCATCGTCCTGGCGCGCCACGACACACGGGAGGATCCCATGGCCATGACCCACACCGACGCACCACGAGTCCTCGCGCCCGGTCAGGGCACGATCGTCGGGACGACCGACTCGTACGACCGCTTCCTCGTCGACGCGGCGGAGGTCCAGGGCCGCCTCGCACTCGTCGAGCACACCATCGCCCCGGGGGTCCTCGCAGCCCCGGTGCACCGGCACACGCGGGAGGACGAGTTCTCGTTCGTCCTCGAGGGCCGCGTCGGTGCGCTGTTCGACGGCGTGGAGGTCTACGCCGAGGCCGGTGACCTCGTCCGCAAGCCCCGGGGCGAGTGGCACACGTTCTGGAACGCCGGGACCGGGCCCCTCCGGATCCTCGAGATCATCACGCCGGGGGGCCTCGAGTCGCTCTTCCGGCTGATGGGCGACCCCGATGCGCCGGCTGACCTCCTCGAGCAGGTCGAACCCACCTACGGCTGCGCCGTGGACGAGGAGGCCACCGCCGCGCTGGCCCGTCGCCTGGATCTGCGCATGTGATCCTCGACGAGGCATCACGTGCCACGCCCCCTGACCGGGGTCAGAGGACCGGACCGGGACCTGAGCGGCTCACTGCCGCCAGGTCTGGAGCATGCCGTCGACGAGGCGCAAGACCTGGTCGCGGTTGCCGGAGGCGGCCTCCTCGCCGGACACGCTGCGCCGGACGGCCCAGTTCGCCAGCCAGCACAGGCCCACGATCACACCGACGACGAGCAGGATCGTGAGCCACCCGGCCACGCCGACCTCGTCCTGCGGTGTCCCGTACCAGACGCCGGCCTCGTTGGCGGCCGCGAGCAGGTGCCACATGGCGTCGTCCTCCGTCGCTTCATGCACCACCCTACGGAGCGACGGCTCGGTGCAGGCGGGGCCGTCAACGCTGCGTTGGGACGCCCTCGCCTCACCCGGTCGGACCAGCGGCGACTCGTCGGCCGCTGGCCCCGAGCACGCGTCCACCGGACCGTCACGCCGTCGCAGTAGCGTGCGCGCATCGACGAGGACAC
>JBFKQZ010000245.1:0-4272 GCA_041627475.1 Nitriliruptoraceae bacterium
GCGGTCGGCCTGACCGAGGCCGCCGCGCGCGAGGCGGGGATCGACACCCGGGTCGTCCGGTACGACACCGGCTGGACCGCCGGTGGCTCGCTGTTCGGCAAGGACAGTGGCGGACCTGCGGTCCTCGTCATCGACCAGGAACGGCGCGTGCTGGTCGGCGCGACCTTCGTCGGTGCGAACGTCGCGGACCTGCTGCACAGCGCCACCGTCGCGATCGTCGGCGAGGTGCCGGTCGATCGCCTCTGGCACGCGGTGCCCTCGTTCCCGACCATCAGCGAGGTGTGGCTGCGGCTGCTCGAGGAGGACCGGAAGCTGGAACTGGGCGGCTGAGACCCACAACGGTCGTGGCGACTGGTCGGCCGGCCGTCGGGCCTACCCTGCCCAGCCCGAGCCCGGCTTCCCCAACGTCTCCGGAGACCTGTCGTGGCCGACCGCTACACCTCCCAGATCGCGCTGCTGCTGGACCAGCCCGCCGGCCCCGTCGACGAGATCGTCAAGCGTGCCGGTGCGGCCGGTGACATCGACCGTGGGACCCCCGTCCGCGGCGAGGGGGCCGAGGCGATGGAGGTCAACTGGGGCGGCCGCATGCAGCGGGCCGTGATCCGGCGCGTGAGCGAGGAGGGCCGCCACCTGCTGCGGACCGAGGCGTACGTCGGTGACGGCGGTCCGAAGGACGGCATCAAGCGACAGGTCCTGCTCCTGCAGGGCCTCGCTCGCCATGTCGAGGGCGCGGCCGGTGTGGTCGACCTCGAGGCACGGGTCGAGCACGACCTGACATGGCTCAACCGCGCCGCGGTCGCCGGCGTCCCGCTCGACGAGCTGATCAGCCACGAGGCCGACGGTCTCGGCGTGAAGTGGTTGCACACGCACGGGGCTGCACGTTTCGACGTGCCGGACCTCGAGCTGTACGGCCTGTCGGCCGGGCAGGTGGACGCCGCCTCGGCGGCGCTGCGGCACGTGCACGAGCAGCTGCTCGCCCGCGGCCTCGAGTCGGAGCTGTCGCTGCCGAGCGGCGAACCGGTCTACCTCGTCCCGGTCCTCGAGGCGTGGCAGCACTGCGACCTCGACTGGCCGGGCGTGGGCCGGGCAGGGAAGGACCGTGGCCCGGGTCTCGACGGACCACGGGCCACGCTGTCACTGCTGCACAAGCCGCGGTTCGGCCGTTACAAGGTCGACCTGGAGGGCGTGCGCGAGGTGCTGCCGGTCAGCTGAGGCTCAGCGGGCGACCTCGTACCCCTGCTCCTCGATGGCGGCCTCGAGCTGCTCGACCGAGACCGAGTCGTCGTGCTCGACGGTGACGTTGGTCGCCTCGAGCGAGACGGTCGCGTCGCTGACGCCCTCCATGGGCTTGAGCGCGCCCTCGATGGACGAGACGCAGTGGCCGCAGTGGACCTCGGGGACGGAGATGACGGTGGTGGTCACGTGGTGCTCCAGTTTGCGTGGGGGTCGCACGCGTCGTGCGACGGGGGTTCGAGCTGGATGGTCGCATGGTCCACCCCGTGGTGGTCACGGAGCAAACCGTGTGCGGCGTCCAGCAGGTCGTGGGACTCGTCGGCCGACAGGGCCGTGTCGAGGTGGAGGTGCGCGGTCGCGACGTCGATGCCCGACGTGAGCGTCCACACGTGGACGTCATGGACCCGCGCGACGTGGGGGAGGGCAGCGAGTTCGTCGGCGACCTGCGCCGGGTCGACACCCTCGGGGGCGGCCTGCAGGAGGACACGGAGGGCGCGGCGGCCGAGTCGCCACGTGCGGGGGAGCACGAACGCTGCGATGCCGAGCCCGGCGATCGAGTCCGCCAGCGTGAAGCCGGTCAGCTGCACGACGACAGCGGCGGCGATCACGGCGACGGACCCGATGGTGTCGGCGAGGACCTCGAGCCGGGCGCCCTCGACGTTCAGGCTGTCCCCGGCGGCCCGCGTGGTCCAGCGCAGGACGAGGAGGTTCGCGGCGAGGCCGAGGGTGCCGACCACGAGCATCGGCAGGCCCAGCACCTCCGGCGGGTCGCCGATGCGGGAGACGGCCTCGACGACCAGCCAGAGTGCGAGGCCGGTCAGCAGGACGGCGTTGACGAGCGCGGCCAGCACCTCCAGGCGGTAGAGCCCGAAGGTCCGGGTGGTGCTGGTGGCGTCGTCGCGGCTCGCCGCCATCATGGCACCCAGCGCCATGCCCATGCCGAGCACGTCGGTCAGCATGTGGCCGGCGTCGCCCAGCAGGGCGACCGAACCGGTGAGCACACCGGCGACGGCCTCGACCACGAAGAACACGCTGAGCACGACCAGCGACCGACGCAGCGCGCGGCGCTGCGACGCACGATCGGTGCCGGTGGTCCGGTCGTGGTCGTGGCCCATCGCTCAGTGCCGTCCGAAGCGGCGCAGCCGCAGCGAGTTGAGCACCACGCTGACGCTGGAGAACGCCATCGCGGCGCCTGCGAGGGCGGGGTCGAGCAGACCGGACGCAGCGACGGGGATGGCCGCGACGTTGTAGCCGAACGCCCAGAAGAGGTTCTGCACGATCGTGCGCTGGGTCGCGCGCGACAGCTCGATGGCCGTCACGACGGTGCCGAGGTCCTCACGCAGCAGTGTGAGGTCGCTCGACTCGATGGCGACGTCGGTGCCGGTGCCGATCGCGATGCCGAGGTCGGCCTGGACCAGCGCCGGGGCGTCGTTGACCCCGTCGCCGACCATGGCCACCTGTTCTCCCTCGGCCTGCAGCCGCTTGACCTCGTCCTGCTTGTCGGCCGGCAGCACCTCGCTGAGGACCCGGTCGATGCCCACCTCGGCGGCGATGGCCTCGGCGGTCCGGGTGTTGTCGCCGGTGATCATGGCGGCCTGCAGTCCGAGGTCGTGCAGTCGGGCCACGACCTCGCGTGCCTCGTCGCGGACGGTGTCGGCAACCGCCAGGACCCCGCGTGCCTCGCCGTCCCAGCCAGCCAGCACCGCCGTGCGTCCGGCGGCCTCCAGCCGTTCGGTGGCGTCCTCGAGCGCCGCGGGGACCAGGAGTCCCTCCTCCGCCAGCAGCTTGCGGCGGCCGACGACGACGGTGCGGTCGGCGATCTCCGCTGCCACCCCGTGCCCGGCGACGCTGCGGAAGGCGGTCGGTCGAGGGAGGTCGCGGCCGCCCTCGCGTGCGCGATCCACGATGGCCCGGGCGATCGGGTGCTCGGAGTCGGACTCCGCCGCCCCGACCAGGCGCAGCAGGTCGTGCTCGCTCGTCCCCTCCGCGACGACGACGTCGGTGACCTCCATGCGGCCGTAGGTCAACGTGCCGGTCTTGTCGAAGAGGACGGTCGTGACGTCCTTGACGCGCTCGAGGACCTCCAGCGACCGGATCAGCACGCCCAGCTGTGCCCCGCGCCCCGTCCCGACCATGATCGCCATCGGCGTGGCCAGTCCGAGGGCACAGGGGCAGGCGATGATGAGGACGGCGACCGCGGCCTCGATCGCGGCGTTCGCGTCGCCGGTGACCAGCAGCCACCCGACCAGCGTGAGCGTGGCGATCCCGATCACGGACGGGACGAAGACGGCCGAGACGCGGTCGGCGAGCCGTTGCATCCCTGACTTGCCGGCCTGCGCGTCCTCGACCATGCGCACGATCTGTGCGAGCGCGGCATCGGCGCCGACCGCGGTGGCGCGGAGCGTGAGCGAGCCGGACGTCGCGATCGTCGCACCGGCGACCTGGTCGCCGGCTGCCTTCTCGACGGGGACCGACTCGCCCGTCAGCATCGACTCGTCGACGGCGCTGGCGCCCTCGATGACCTCGCCGTCCACCGGCACCTTCTCGCCGGGGCGGACGCGGACGACGTCACCGACCCGCACGTCCTCGACCGGGACCATGCGCTCCGTGCCGTCGGCGTCGACGAGACGCGCCTCCTTGGCCCCGAGCTCGAGCAGGGAGCGGATGGCGCGGCCCGCGTTCGACTTGGCCCGCGCCTCCATCCAGCGGCCGATGGACAGGAAGGTGATGATGAACGCGGTGGCCTCGAAGTAGAGCTCCATGCGGCCCGTGAGCAGCGCGTAGAGCGACCAGCCGTACGCGGCGAGCGTCCCCATCGCGATCAGCGTGTCCATGTTCGCTGTCAGGTGGCGCGCCCGCTTCGCGGCCTCGCGCAGGAACGGCCAACCGATGACGAACTCGACGAACGTGGCGAGCACCAGCTGCACGATGCGCAGCGTCGGGTCCATCATCGCGTCCATGCCGGCGAACATGACGTAGAGGAAGAACGCGGCGGCGGGCAGTGCCAGCAGCACGCGCAGCCGCCACGACGCGGCGAGC
>JBFKQZ010000246.1:0-4225 GCA_041627475.1 Nitriliruptoraceae bacterium
CCCGGTCGCCGCGCACGCGGCCGTCGCGGCGAAGGACCCGGCAGCGGCCGAGCGGATCGAGCCCAACAACCTGCGGCGTTCGGTCCGTGCCCTCGAGGTCATGGAGCTCACCGGCGACCTGTTCAGCGACTACAGCGACACCCCGTACGCCAGCGTCGTGGGCGACCTCGAGGTGGTCTACCTCGAGCTGCCGACCGAGCTGACCCGTGGACGCATCGAAGACCGCGCGACCCGCATGGTCGAGCAGGGGCTCGTCACCGAGGTCGCGGCGATCCGTGAACGTTTCGGGACGCTGTCGACCACAGCCGCGCAGGGCATCGGCTACGCCGAGGCCGCGGCGGTGCTCGACGGCGAGCTGGACGAGGCCGACCTCGCCGACGAGATCGCCCGACGGACCTGGGCCTACGCCCGCCGCCAGCGCAGCTGGTTCCGGAAGGACCCGCGGTGCGGCGAGCCCGTGCGGGACGTCGACGCGGCGGCCGCGCGACTCCGGGCGGCCCTGTCGTGACGGTCGCACCGCTCGCCGGCATCCGCGTCCTCGACCTCAGTCGCGTCCTCGCGGGGCCGTACTGCACCCAGGTGCTCGCCGACCTCGGCGCGGAGGTGTGGAAGGTGGAGCCGCCCACCGGCGACGACACCCGCGGGTGGGGGCCGCCGTTCGTCGGCGAGGACGCGGCCTACTTCCTCGCGGCCAACCGCGGCAAGCGCAGCGTCGCGGTCGACCTCAAGCACCCCGACGGCGCCGCGGTCGTCGCCGACCTCGCTGCCCGGGCCGACGTGGTGGTCGAGAACTTCAAGGTCGGTGACCTCGCCCGCTACGGGCTGGCGTACGAGCAGGTCCGGGCGCGCAACCCGGGCGTCGTCCACGTCTCGATCACCGGGTACGGCCAGACCGGCCCGCGGGCCTCGGAGCCCGGCTACGACCTGGTGATGCAGGCCATGACGGGCCTCCTCGCGATGACCGGCCCCGCCGACGGTGACCCGGCCCGCGTCGGGGTGGCGCTCGTCGACGTGCTCACCGGCATGCACGCTGCGACAGCGGTGCTGGCGGCACTGCGGCAGCGCGATGCGACGGGGGAGGGGCAGCACGTCGACCTCGCGCTGTTCGACGTCGGCCTGGCGTCGATGGTGAACGTCGCGCAGGCCGCCCTGGTCACCGGCACGAGCCCCCGGCGACGTGGCTCCGCCCACCCGAGCATCGTCCCCTACCAGGCCTTCGCGACCGCCGATGGCGACGTCGTCGTGGCCGTCGGCAACGACCGGCAGTTCGCGCGTCTCTGCGAGGTGCTCGCCGTCGTGGGGCTCGCGACCGACCCGCGGTTCGTGACGAACGCCGACCGGGTCACCCATCGGGACGAGCTGGTGCCACTGCTGCAGGACGCCTTCGCCGCGCGGACGACCGGCGACTGGGTCGAGGCCCTCGGCGCGGCCGGTGTGCCGGTCGCGCCCGTCAACGACGTGGCCGCGGCACTGGAGGACCCACAGACGGTCCACCGCGACCTGCGGTGGTCGGTGGCGACACCGACGGGACCGGTCGAGCTGCTCGGCAACCCGCTCGGACCGCTCGCCGGGGCCGCACGCGACAGCGCCCCGCCGCGGCTCGGCGCAGACACACGAGAGGTGCTGCGCGACGTGCTCGGACTGGACGGGGCGGCCGTCGCGCGTCTGGCGGACGACGGTGCAGTCGTCATCGACTGAGGAGCGCCCGACCGGCGTACCCTCGGACCGATGGAGATCTACAAGGCGCACGGCACGGGCAACGACTTCGTCGTCCTGCCCGACCCCGACGGCCGTCTCGACCTGTCCGCCGAGACGGTCATGGCGCTGTGCGACCGCCGCTTCGGCATCGGTGCCGACGGTGTCCTGCGCCTGGCGCCCTCCGACGAGGGCCACGTCTTCATGGACTACCGCAACGGCGGTGACGGCGAACCGGTCGAGATGTGCGGCAACGGCGTGCGCGTCGTCGCGATGCACCTCCTCGACCACGGCTGGACCCACGAGCACGTCCTGCAGGTCGAGACCCGTGCGGGCATGCGCACCGCGACCGTCCACGAGTCCTACGGCGGCCGCCGCGACAGGGTCACCGTCGACATGGGCCCGCCGAGCTTCACACCCGGGGACCTGCCCTTCGCCGGCGGCGACGTCCGCGACGGCTGGCACCACCTCGACGTCGACGGCGACGACGTCGCGCTCCTGCCGGTGTCCATGGGCAATCCGCACGCGGTCCTGCTGTGCGACGACCCGGTCGACGCACCCGTCACGACGCTCGGGCCACGGCTCGAGACCGACGAACGCTTCCCGAGGGGCACGAACGTCGAGTTCGTGGCCGTGCGGGACCCCCGGACGCTGGACCTGCGGGTCTGGGAGCGTGGGGTCGGCGAGACGCTCGCCTGTGGCACCGGCGTCTGCGGCGCCGTGGCCGCACTGACCTCCGTGGGCCGTCTGACCGCGCACGCCGAGGTGACGGTCAACGTCCCCGGTGGCACGCTGGTGGTGCAGTGGAGCGGCTACGACGGCGACCCCGTGCTGATGACCGGGCCGGCCGAGGAGGTCGCCCGGATCGACCTCGACCCCGGCTGGGCGGCTCGCCACGGTCTCGCTGACCACGTCACGAGCTGACCCGGCCACTGCAACGACCGCACGACCCAAGAACGCTTCGCGCGCGACACGAGAGACACCCCTGAGCGACCACGACCAGACCATCACCGACACCGACCAGCCGTACGCCGACGACCTGCCCTGGGTCGACGTGGACGACCTCGACAGCCCGGACGGGCCGGCGAGCGCCGAGGAGGAGCTCTCCCGCGCCGAACGGCGGCGCCGCGAGCGTGACGTCATCGCCGACGACGCGCCCCGTGAGGGCGTCGACGTCATCCGCTCCGCCGAGCGGGCCGTCCTCGTCGGTGTCCAGCTGCCGGGCGAGTCCTCCCACGACCACGCCGCGACGCTCAAGGAGCTCGAGGCGCTGCTCGACACGGCGGGCGGGACGGCCGTCGCGGTCGTGTCCCAGCGGCGCGACGCCCCGGACCCCGCGACCTTCGTCGGCAGCGGCAAGGTCGACGAGATCAAGCAGCACGTGAAGGCCACCGGTGCCGACGCCGTGGTCTTCAACGAGGACCTCAGCCCGGCCCAGCAGCGCAACCTCGAGGAGCGGCTCAAGGTCAAGATCCTCGACCGCACGATCATCATCCTCGACATCTTCGCCC
Source organism: Nitriliruptoraceae bacterium (assembly GCA_041627475.1). Classification (GTDB taxonomy): domain Bacteria; phylum Actinomycetota; class Nitriliruptoria; order Nitriliruptorales; family Nitriliruptoraceae; genus JBFGFG01. The sequence continues at coordinate 3,207 of JBFKQZ010000246.1, forward strand.
AGCACGCCACCAGCCGTGAGGGCAAGGCGCAGGTCGAGATGGCCCAGCTGACCTACCTGCTGCCGCGTCTGCGTGGTTGGGGTGACGCCCTGTCCCGTCAGGCCGGTGGTCGGACGGCCGGCGGTGCCGGCATCGGTGGTCGTGGCCCCGGTGAGACGCAGCTCGAGGTCGACCGTCGTCGCATCCAGCGCCGGCTGACCAAGCTCCGTCGGGAGCTGGAGGACTACCAGCGCATCCGTCGCACGAAGGCCGCCCGCCGCGAGGGCAAGCCCGTGCCGACCGCGGCGCTGGTGGGCTACACGAACGCGGGCAAGTCGTCGCTGCTCAACATGCTGACCGAGTCGTCGGTGCTGGTGCGCGACCAGCTGTTCGCGACGCTCGACACCACGGCACGCCAGCTCGAGCTGCCCGATGGCCGCGAGATCGTCGTCACCGACACGGTGGGCTTCATCCGCAAGCTCCCGACCGGTCTGGTCGAGGCGTTCCTGTCGACGCTGGAGGAGTCCGCGCGGGCGGACCTGATCGTCCACGTCGTCGACGCGAGCCACCCTGAGGCCGAGGCGCACATCGTCGCGGCGCAGGAGGTGCTCGAGGAGATCGGCGCGGACGAGCTGCCGCTGCTGATGGTCCTCAACAAGGCCGACCAGTGCGACCCCGACGAGCTGTCGGGCCTCGCCCGCCGGATCCGGACCGAGATGGACACCGAGCCGGTGCTCGCGTCCGCTGTGACCGGCCAGGGCCGCGACGAGATCATCGAGCAGCTCGGGCTGCGCCTGCCGTCGACCCGCATCGCGATCTCCGCGCACATCCCGTTCGCCGAGCACCAGCTGGTGGCGCTCGCGCACGAGTTCGGCGAGGTGGACAAGGAGGTGCACGGTCCCGAGGGCACCGAGCTGGTCGCCTCCGTCGACGTCCGCGTCGCCCGCCAGCTGCGTCCTTACCTCGACGAGGACCCGTTCACCGAGGAGGACGAGCTGGAGCCCTGGGAGGAGTGATGGGGCGCCGCACGTGGAGCTCGC
>JBFKQZ010000247.1:0-4216 GCA_041627475.1 Nitriliruptoraceae bacterium
ACCGCCCGGACCGACAGCGACGAGGCCGTCAAGTCCTGGGTCGACATCGAGATCGTCAAGACGGCGGTCGTCGGTGACGGCTTCTCGGACGGCGACCTGCTCGACGACCCGGAGGGCTTCCCGTTCCTGTTCTTCACGACCAGCGACATCGGTCCGAAGACCGCGGTGTTCGAGTACGCCATCACCAACCCGAGCCCGGTGACCCTGGTCGACGTCGCACTCGTCGACGACCGACTGGGCACGATCGACCTGTCGCTGTTCCCCGACTGCCAGGTCCTCGACCCGGGCGAGACCTGCTTCGCGCGGAGCAGCGAGCAGTTCGACTACTTCGACGCGACCGCGGCCCTCGGCGCCCTCATCACCAACATCGGGACCGTCACCGCCACCGGTGACGGGGTGCCCGTCCAGGCATTCGACGACGCGACGATCACGCTCGCGGCGGTCCAGTCGAGCATCCTCATCGACCTCGTCAAGGAGGTCGTGGCGGGTGACGACGTGACCATCGTCGACGGCAAGCCGATCGTCAGCTGGACGGAGGCCGAGTACGACGCCGGTTTCGCCAAGGACGTCACCTACCGCTTCACGGTGACCAACATCTCGAACGCGACGATCATCGACGTCGAGCTCACCGACCCGATGCTCAGCGATCAGCCGATCATCGCGAAGGCGGACGGCGTCACCCTCGCGCCCGACGAGTCGATCACGGTCGACGTCGACCACGTGCTGACCGTCGCCCAGGCGTTCCCCGACGGCGAGCTGCCGACGCGGATCGACAACGTGGCGAAGGTCAGCGGTGCCAACGAGACACGTGACTCGTTCTCGGAGGACATCGACGACGCGTCCGTCTTCACCGAGCTGGTCTTCGCCAAGGTGATCCCGGTCACCGGCTTCGACCGCCTGGTCCTCGTGCCGATGGCGATGCTCCTGGTGAGCCTCGGCATCGCGATCCTGTGGCTCGAGCGGCGCCGCCAGCGCGTCCGCTGACGAACCACACCGACGGCTGACCCGCGACACACACCCGTCGCGGGTCAGCCCCCTGCGAACGGGGGCAGCAGGACGACCTCGGCGCCGTCGGTGAACGGCTCCGTGTCGTCGTGCTCGGTGGGGGTCTCGTCGACCACGACCAGGGTTCGTTGCATGCGCCGGTCGAACTCGGCGCCGTGCTCGTCGCGCAGCCGCGCGAGCAGGTCCGTGACGTCGGCGGCCCGGATCTGCTGCTGCGCGCCGACCAGCTCGCGCAGGGCCCCGAAGGCGCGCAGGTTCACGTCAGCCATGGTGAGGCCTCCCGTCGGGGGAAGGTGCCCGTCCGGTGCACGTGCTGGAGGGCGTCGGTGAGCCGTCGGCCGAACGGGTCGGCGAAGCCGTCCTCGGCGTGGCCGAAGATCGGCTCGGACCACAGCACGGCCTCGGGTGCGGCGGCGGCGACCGCCTCGGCGTGCGAGGGCGGGAAGTAGTGGTCGTCAGCACCGTGGACGACCAGCACCGGGCCGGTCGCTGCCCGGACGGCCTCGGCCGGGTCGGGCGGCGGCTCCCAACCGCCGGGGTGGACGACCCGGACTCCGGTCGTCGCGCGCAGCGCACCGCGGCCGAGGGTCGAGTGCCACAGTCGCCGCAGCTGCTGCATCGGCTCGGTCCGCGGTTCGAGCTCGATGAAGCCCGGGCCCGACACCAGCACGGTCGCGTCGACGGCGATGCCGCGGTGGACCGCATGCGCGGCGGACGTGGCACCCATCGAGACGCCGACGACGGCGACCCAGCCGTGGCCCCGGTCCCGGAGGTGCGTCACCGCGGCGGCCACGTCGTGGTGCTCGTCCGCACCGAGCCCGCTCGCACCGTCGGAGCGTCCGTGGCCACGCAGGTCCGGCGCGAGCACCGTGAAGCGCGTGGCGAGTTCGTCGGCGAGCCAGGCGTAGCGGGGTTTGCGGCTGTGGGCGCTGAAGCCGTGGAGCAGGACGACGGCCGGCCCGTCGGATCGTGGCCCCGGCAACTGCACCGCCCGGAGCTGGACCCCGTCCGCGGTCTCGAGGTGGACGCGCCGGCTGGGAGCCGTGTGACGGCCGAGGAGGCCCCGTGTCTCGGCCCACGCGTGGAGGACCGTCCGGCGAGGTCCGTCCGGCGTCTGGTGGGCGTGGTCGGGCACGGTCTGGCATCCTGCGGGGTGAGCCACGACCGTACGGCGCGACCAGCTCGGAGGACATCGTGCACCTGCTGGTGCTGAGCGCGCGGTCGTCCGACGACGCAGACCTCCTGCCGGCGCTGGAGTTCCTCGACCACGCGATCACGTGGTCGGGGCTCGGCCACATCCAGCCGGCCGACCTCTCGGCGTGCGACCTCGTCGTGGTCGATGCGACCCAGGACCTGCGCCGCGCGGCGTCGTCGTGTCGCGACGTCGCGCTCGGCGACTTCGTCCGGGGGCTCGTCGTCGTCGTCCCGCAGGGCGGCGTCGCGGCGCTGAAGCTGGGGTGGGGCTTCGACGACTGGCTGCTGCCCGAGGCCGGGCCAGCCGAGATCGAGACGCGTCTCCGTCTGGCGCGCGAGCGAGCCGCACTGCGGACCGAGGAGCCCACGGCCGCGGTCGGCGACCTGGTCGTGGACGAGGACAGCTACCAGGTCCGCCTGAAGGGTGACCCGCTCGACCTCACCTACAAGGAGTTCGAGCTGCTCAAGGCCCTGGCGATGAGCCCGAACCGCGTCTTCACCCGTGAGCTGCTGCTCAGCGAGGTCTGGGGCTACGACTACTACGGCGGCTCGCGCACGGTCGACGTCCACATCCGACGGCTGCGCGCGAAGCTCGGCCCGGAGCACGAGTCGATGATCGTGACGGTCCGTGGGGTGGGCTACAAGCTCGTGCCGGAGGGCCGGCGGGCCAGCAGCGACTAGCGGTCCGGTCGGTGCTGCCGGGCCTCGTGACGGTGCCGACCGACACCGCGGGCGTGCCGGATGAACGCGATGTCCTCCCAGCGGGCCGTGAACCCGGCGGTGGTGTAGAGGCGGATCGCGGCCTCGTTCGCGAGGTCCACCCAGAGCAGGACCTCGTCGCAGCCCACGTCGCGCAGGTGGACGAGGCCCGCGTCGAGCAGCTGGCGGCCGAGCCCGCGCCCCTGTCCGGCCGGCGCGACCGCGAGGTTGTAGACCTCGCCGACGCCGTCGCCGCGACGCTTGGTCCAGTGCACGCCGAGGAGGCCACCGTCGTCGCCGGGTGCGACGAGCACGTCCTCGAGGCGGAACCAGTCCTGTGCGGCATGGTGGTCGAAGCGGTCGCGCGTCCAGCCGCCCTCGGGGGTGCCCTCGTACGCGGCGGCGAGCACGTCGATGATGTCGTCCACGTCGCCCGACCCCGCGGGGCGCACGTCGTCGGCAGGGACCGCAGGGAGGTCCTCGAGGGTGCGCCCGAGCACGGCCAGGCGCCGTTCGACCGCGTACCCCGCAGCGACGGCGACGAGCACGTCGTCAGCGCGGGCGTGCCGGATCCACAGCTGCGTCCCGTGTGCGTCGTGCTCCCGGACGAGGGCGTCGACCCCCTCGAGCAGCGCCCGGAGCACGTCGCCGCAGCGCTCGATCCCGTGGTCGAAGGCGACGTCACCGACACCGTGGCGGACGCCCTCGGGGACGAGCACGCCGGCGTAGCCCACGCAGCCGCCCTCGCGGTGGGCGAGCACGGCATGGTGGTGCTCGCCGTGCTCGCCGGCGATGGCCCGTTCGAGGCGGTGGCGCTCGGACTGGTCGACCAGCGGCGCCCCGGCGGCGGCCTCCGCCGCGTCGAGCAGCGCCAGCGCGTCGGCGAGGTCGTCGCGGTCGGCCAGGACGCGCGTCTCGACGTCCTCGACGGTCACCAGCGCGTGCTCGTGCTCCTCGGCCTGCACGCCTGCTCCCGTCGGTGCGTGGACCGGCAGCCTACGTGCGCGAACCGTCGTCTTGGCACCTCCGGAGGCCGTCGGTACTCTTCCCGTCCGCACCAAACCGAGGTTCCTGCCGCCGGGCGTGTGGTCCTCGGGCCGCTAGCTCAACTGGCAGAGCATCGGGCTTTTAACCCGCTGGTTGCGGGTTCGAGTCCCGCGCGGCCCACGGCTACGGTGCGCGCAACACAACTGCATAACCAAGGCCCCGTGGAGCAGTCTGGCTGTGCTCGCCACCCTGTCACGGTGGAGGTCGCCGGTTCGAATCCGGTCGGGGTCGCTCAAGGTCCGCAAGGACCTGTCCGGAGTCCATCCGGTGC
>JBFKQZ010000248.1:0-4199 GCA_041627475.1 Nitriliruptoraceae bacterium
CCGAGGTGTCCTCGGCGATGACGATCTGGCCGCGCTCGTGGGTGACGTCGGCGGTGCCGGGGTTGCGCCGTTCCGCCGCGGGGAAGGCCTCGGCCGGCGGGGCCACCCGCTGCGCCAGGGCGAACACCGTCAGGCCGAGCGCGACGACCGACAGGCCGAGCATCGCCAGCACGAACCAACGCGCCAGCAGGGGCGTGCCGTCGGACTCGGCCGGCAGCCCGTCCCCGATGCCTCCGGGCGAGCGGCGCGCCATCAGGCCTCGCCGCCCCGGTCCGCGCGCTCGTCCTCGGAGATCACCCGCCAGACGTAGGTCTCGATGATCGGGTTGGTGAGGAAGCCCTCGCACATGGCCTCGACCCGCTCGTGCAGGTCGTCGCCCTCGGCATCGACGACCAGCTCGATGTGCCGGCCGACGCGGACGTCGCTGACGCCCTCGTGGCCGAGCCCCGGCAGCGCGCGCTCGACGGCGCGACCCTGGGGGTCGAGGATCTCGTGCTTGAGGAGCACGTCGACGGCGACGCGGGGCACGACGGCGGCCTTTCGTGGTGGACGGACCGGCGACAGCCTACGGCGCGGGCGTGGACGACTCGTCCGTGGCGTCCCCGTCGACGCCGGCGTCCGCGTCGTCGGCGCTGCCGTCGACCATCGCCCGGCCGATCGAGGCCAGCACGTCGTCGGCTCCGATCTCTGCCAGCGCCTCGGCGACGACGTGCTCGAACTCCAGCGCGTCGAACGGCTTGTGGATGTAGCGGGCGTCGTAGCGCTCGGCGAGCTCGCGGACGCGGTGCTTCGGCAGGGCCGAGACGAAGACGAGCGACCGCGGGCGGCCGATGCCGCGCAGCAGCAGCTCGACGAGCTCGTCGCCGTCGCGACCGGGCAGGGAGATGTCCAGCAACAGCAGGTCCGGTCGCTGCTGTGCCGACTCGAGCAGCGCGTCCTCGGCGTTGGTGGCGCTGCGGACGTCGTGCCCGAACCGCCCCACGAGGAGTTCGAGCAGGGTCAGGACGGCCGGGTCGTCGTCGACGATCAGCACGTCGGCCATGGGTCGGTCTCGTCTCCGCGGGGAGCGGACCAGTCAAGCGCATGCGACCGCCTTCCCGAAACCCGCACATCGACGCCTGTCGATACCTTGGTCGGACCGAGGAGGCGGCATGGACACCCCGACGATCACCGCGTGCTGCGACCCGCTGGTCGAGGCGGCGCTCGACGAGGACGAGGCCGTGCAGCTGGCGGCGGCGTTCAAGGTGCTGGCCGACCCCGTGCGCCTGCGCCTGCTGAGCCTCGTGGCCAACGCCGAGGGCGGCGAGGCCTGCGGCTGCGACCTGACCGAGCCCGTGGGCCGCAGCCAGCCGACCGTCAGCCACCACCTCTCGATCCTGACCGAGGCGGGCCTGCTCGAGCGCGAGCAGCGGGGCCGCTGGGCCTGGTACCGCGCCCGGCCCGAGGCGATCGCCGTGCTGCGCGACGCCCTCGAGGTGTGACGAGCGTCCCGCCGCGTCGCCGCTGGAGCCGCTGGCTCGGGTGGGCACTGGTCGCGGACGCGACCGTCGCGACGCTCGCCGACTGACCGTCAGCCGTCGACGTCGACCCCGAGCTCGTCGAGCAGCCCGCGGACGCGCCGCTCGATGTCGTCGCGGACCGGCCGCACCTGCTCGACGCCCTTGCCGGCGGGGTCCTCGAGCTCCCAGTCGAGGTAGCGCTTGCCCGGCAGCACCGGGCAGGTGTCGCCGCACCCCATGGTGACCACGACGTCGGCCTCCTCGATCGTGGCGTCCGACCAGCGCTGCGGCTGGGCGCCGGTGATGTCGATCCCGACCTCCTCCATCGCGGTGACGGCGGACGGGTTGACCTGGTCGGCCGGCTCGGAGCCACCCGACAGCACCCGGACGCCGTCGCCGCCGAGGTGGCGGGTCCAGCCGGCGGCCATCTGCGAACGGCCGGCGTTGTGGACGCAGAGGTAGAGGACGGTGGGGACGTCGGTGGTCATGTGCGGTCTCCGGTGGTGGTGTGGTCGTGGGGGACGACGAGGTCGTGGGCCTGTGCGGCCGTGGGCGCGTAGAACCAGCGCACGAGCGGCACGGCGACCACGAGGCCGACGACCTGCCCGGCGAGGAAGCCGGGGACCGACGCCGGTGCGATGCCGGTCCACGTGTCCGTCAGTGTCCGGGCCAGGGTGACGGCAGGGTTGGCGAAGCATGCCGAGGCGGTGAAGAAGATGGCGGCACCGACCCAGGCACCGACGGCACCGGGCACGGCGCCGTTCCGACCGCTGCGGACCAGCGCGAAGATGACCAGCAGCAGCCCGGTCGTCGCGACCACCTCGGCCACGACCAGCCCGAGCCCGTTACGCGGGTTCGCCGACACCGCGACGGCCGTCTCGCCGAACATGGCGTTGGTGGCGGCGGTCCCGAGCACGGCCCCGGTGACCTGTGCCGCGACGTAGCGCACGGCCCGGCCGGCCGGCATCCCGCCGAACCACCAGTCCGCCGCGGTCACGACGGGGTTGAAGTGCGCGCCGGACACCGGACCGAACACGAGGATCAGCACGACCAGCGCGAGGCCGACGACGACGGCGTGCTGGAACAGCTGGACCGACGCGGGCCCGTCGGTCGAGGTCGCGATCCCGCTGCCGACCACGGCGGACAGCAGGAGGGCCGTCCCGAGCAGCTCGGCGACGAGCGCGCGGGGGTCGAGGGCGGCCGTGTGGGCGTCGCCGGAGGAGGTCGCGGTCGTCATTGCAGCGAGCCTCGCGGCGGGACGAGGACACGTCAAGTCGGCATGCGGCCGCCCGGCGCCGCTCTGGTGCCGCGATCAGGTCAGTTCGTCCAGGTAGACCGGCAGCATCGCCCGCCACGTCTCCCAGTCGTGCGGCCAGTCGTGCCCCCACGACACGACACGGTTCGGCACGCCCTTGGCCCCCAGCGCGTCGGCGACGCGCCACGACTCGTCGATGTTCTCCCACGCCCCCTCGCCCGAGGCCAGCAGGACGCGGCGCCGGCGGAGCTGGTCGAGCACCGGCCCCTCCAGGCCGGGCAGGAAGTGCAGCGGCGAGGCGTAGAAGAACGCGTCCGACCAGTCCCCGTCGTAGAACTTCTGGAGGTCGTAGGTCCCCGACATGCAGATGGCGTCGCGGAAGACGTCGGGGAAGCGGCAGACCACCGCCAACGAGTTGAACGCCCCGATCGAGGCACCGGCGACGATCACGTCGAGCTCGCCGTGGCAGTCGGCGTGGATCGCGGGCACCACCTCGTGCCGCACCGCCTGGTGGTACGCGTCCAGGAGGCGCATCCGCTGCTGCGTCGTCCCCCACTTCTCGACCATCGCCTGCCCGGCGACCGAGTCGACCGAGTAGAGCTTGACCCGACCGGCCTCCAGCAGCGGCCCGCACGCCGCGACCACGCCCTGTCGCTCGACCTCCTCGAAGTCACCACCCGCGGTGGGGAACAACAGCACGGGGACGCCGTGGTGTCCCCAGCGGGCGAGGTTGAGGTCCATGCCGATGCGCTCGGACCACCAGCGCTCCGTGACCTTCATCGTGCGCGCTCCTACTCGTAGACGTGCTTCACGGGCCCCGGGTGGAGCCACGACAGGCCGTCGCGGAGCCGGTCCCGCCAGTTCTCCCAGTTGTGGCCGTCGCGCGCCTCGACGTAGCGGACGGTGGCGCCGGTGCCCTGCAGGACCGGGACCATCGCGCGGTTGCCGCGGATCATCGGTTCGTACGCACCCACGGTCTGGTAGATCCGGTCGGCGAGTCGGACGGGCTCGGCGCGGTACCGGCGCACCATGTCCACGACGGGGCGGAAGACCGCCAGGTCCTCGCCGACGTCCTCGCCGATGTCCACCACGGCGAACGAGGTCGACTGCAGCAGCAGCGACCCGACCTCGCCCGGGTAGCGCAGTGCCGTCGAGAACGAGGCGATGGCACCGAAGCTGGCACCCATCAGGGTGCGGCCCCGGGGCGCGCCGACCAACGGGAGCTCCGCCTCGAGGTGCGGGACCAGCTCCTCCATGACGAAGGCGGCGTGCGCCGGGTCGTCCGCGTACTCGGTGAGCCGCTGCCGCGAGCTGAGGAAGACGGCCACCACCTCGGCGACATCCAGCCGGTGGACGAGGTTGTCGAGCACGGTCTGCATGCTGGCGAAGTCGAGGTAGTCCTGCCCGTCGTGCACGACCAGCAGCGGGTAGCGGTGGGTCGGACG
>JBFKQZ010000249.1:0-4195 GCA_041627475.1 Nitriliruptoraceae bacterium
CGCGAGCTCGCGGCTACCGCCTGCCAGCTGGCCGAGACCAGCGACAAGACGGACCGACCCCGCGTCGAGCTGGGCGAGACCGTCGGCGACCTGGTTGGCGCCGTCGGAGAGGTCACCGAGGCCGGTGGACAGTTCGCCAGCACCCGCACGGGCGGCACCAAGGCCGTCCGACAGTTGCCGGGAACCGTCGCGGGCGTCGCCCAGTCCGGCAGCGAGCTCGGCGGAGCCGTCACGCAGCTGCGTGAGACCCGCGAGAAGCTTGCCTGCGCCCTCGGCGAGGAGCTTGAGGTTGCGGTCGATCTGCCGTGCCCCGGCGGTCAGCTCACGCGTCGACCCGACGGCGCCGCGGTAGGCGTCGGAGGTCGACTCGAAGGAACCGAAGGAGGTGGGGCTGACCGGCAGGACCTGGAGCACGGCCTCGGGGACGATGGCGTCGCGGGCGTCGGCGGTCCAGGTGACCTGCTGGGTCTCGGACCCGATGGGAGAGAACAGCAGCAGGGACCAGTTGACGACCGTGTTGCCACGACCGTCGCCGACGACGACGGCGCCGGGGGCGCTGACCTCGTCGAACATCGAGGGCAGGGTCATCGACAGCGACGCGACCATGGGGACGGCGACGTCGACGGTCTGCTTCGAGCCGACACGGTCACCGTCGATGACGGTGAGCTCGCGCGCCTCGGCGGTGAGGTTGGTGACGGTGTAGGTCACAGCGACCTCACCGTCGTGACCGACGACGTCCTCGGCGTCGACGGTCTCGCCGTCGATGCTGTAGGACACCGCAACGGCCACAGGCAGCTCGGCGGTGTGGTCCGCGACGGTCCGCGACAGACCAGCGCCGAACACGACGTCGTCACCGCGCTGGGCGGCGATGCCGGACAGCGTCCGCAGCGAGGCCGTGGACTGGCCCGACAGGCGGACCTCCTGACCGGCCGGGACGGTGAGCTGGGTGAAGACCCGCGAGGTGCCCGGGGCGCCGGTGGCGTCGAGCTCGGTCAGGACCGACTCGCGGTGGACGACCGCACCCTCGGCCGCGAGGGCGGCGGGGGCGGCGGTCGACAGCAGGACCGCCGTGGCGGTGGAGATGATGAGGAGACGACGCATCAGGAGACCGCCTCGGTGCGCAGGGACGTGGCACGGCCACGCGGGGAGATGCCGCCGACGACCTCGACGAGGGTGGCGGTGAGGATGCCGAGACCCGTGGCGACCACGACGGCGCCGAAGGCCAGCGGGGAGGCCGAGAGGAACTCGGTGGGGGCGGCCGCGAAGACCGGCTCGTAGAGGCCCGCGAAGGCCGCGATGCCGGCGAGGCCGGCGAACATCGGGATGCGGTCGCTGCTCACCAGGGCGGTGAGGACGACGATGCTCACGGCGAGGACCGCGGCGACGATCTCCGACCAGGTGGCGTCGGGCAGGACGCCCGCGCGCAGGGCCATGGAGAGCCACCAGGCTGCGGCGCCGACGAGCAGGGCCGCGGCGGTGCTGGGGCGTGCCGGGCGCGCGAACGCGACGCCGGCGACGAGGAGGACCGGCCAGGGGCTGGCGAGCCCGAGGACCGTGGGCAGGGCGACGACGAGGGCTGTGACCCCCGCGACCGCCACACCGCGAAGCAGTGTGTTCATGTGTGCAGCGCACCTTGAGAAGCGCCCCGTCGGGGGCAGGCGAAGGCCCGATGCGACGCATCGGGCACGAGCACGTCGTGTGGCGATCGGCTCCCGCTGCAGACCCGGCGTGGACGCTCTCTCGATGGTCCGGCACCGCGCTGCAGGTACCCGGAACAATACGAAATAGTTTTCGTGTGTCAATGTTCCGGTCAGGGGTCGTCGAGCCGGCGGACGGCCCCCGCGCGGGACGGCGTCCATTCGGCCGACGGGCATGGTCATGCCGAGCTCCCGCGGGGGGTGCGCGGCGCTCCCCCACGGTCCAGACATGGCTGCGTGGGCGCGGTCCGGCGGCCGCCGCGCGCTGGCTCGCGACGCCTACGGGATGATCCCCTCGCGTCGCAGCGCGGCACGGACCAGCGGCTCGTCCTCGGGTCGCTCACTGACGACGACCTGCTTCACCACGTCGAAGTAGCCCATGGCATCGCCGTCGCTGTCGTTGACGTACCAGCGGTCGTTGCCGAAACGGCGCCATCGAGCGACGGCATGCGTCGGCGCGGCGTCCTTGGTGGTGATTGCAGCCCGGCGGGCCATGCGCGCGGCCTGCTGCTCCGGGCTCGTGTGCTGCTTCGGCCAGGTCGTCGATGCGCGGGCCGCGGTCTCCAGCCGCATCCGCTGCGTCGGGTGCAGCGAGACGTGCCGCTGCGAGAGGAACCAGCTCGGCACGGCCGACGAGTCGAGCACGGTGACGTCGGCCGGTTGCTCCTTGATCGTCATCCTGCTGCCGTGGAAGACGAGCACCGGCCACACGTACGCGTCGATGCCGGTCACCGACTGCAGCGTGGCACGGACCCGCGCTGCCTCCTGGACCGCCTTGGGGAGGTAGGACGTCTTGTGTCCACCGACGAGCAGGGCGCGGCCGTAGACGACCACGTCGCCCGAGACGTGCTTGGTGTTGACGGTGAACGCCCTGGGCGGGCCGATGACGAGGTGGTCGAGGTTCGCCCCGCGGCTCCCGATGGTCAGGTCGTGGACAACGGCCCAGTCGGGGCGCGGAAGTTGGTCGAGGCGGCGACCGACCTCCTCCTCGCCGATCGCACCACGCCGCCAGTTCGCGGCGGCCCGCATGCGCGGGTCACCCGGCTCGGTGCCCGACACCACCAGGTGGTCGGCCATCTCGTGCGCGCCGCTGCCGGGACGGGCGTGGCTGTAGCGCGGGCCGTCGTCCGCCCAGTAGCTCGGTTCGTGGTCGCGCACTGCTTCTCCGTCGCCGATGCAACATCGTGTCGGCAGTGCATAGACAGAACTTGACCCATGCGGTCGGACGCGGCCCGGAACTGGACCTGTCCACAGGCATGGTCCGCCGATCGAGCGGCTCAGCGTGCACGAGGCGAGGGTCGGGATGGTCGAAGGGAGCCTCGTGGGCAACAGCGATCCGCCTCTCGGTGCGTATCTCGAGGAGTGGTTGCAGCGGCGGGTGCCGCAGCTGCGGCCGTCGACCCTGCGCTGCTACCGGCAGACCGTTGACAGCTACCTCGTTCCCGGCCTCGGCGACCGGCGCCTCTCCCGTCTGGACCGCCGCATCATCGAACGGCACTACGCGATGCTCCTCGAGCGCGGCGGCAGGGGCGGACGGCCGTTGTCGCCACGCACGGTCCAACTCGCCCACGCCGTGCTGCACCGCGCACTCAAGGACGCCCAACTCGACGGACTGCTCGACCACAACCCGGCCGAGATGGCGCGCACCCCGCGGCGGGATCCGTACGCCGTGGAGAGCGAGCGAGGACTGCAGGTGTGGACCGCCGAGCAGGCGCGACGCTTCCTCGACCTGGTGGACGACCACCCGTGGCGCTCGCTGTGGCACCTCGCGCTCGGCACCGGCGCACGGCGCGGCGAGCTGCTCGGGCTCGGCTGGGACGACGTCGACCTGCCCGCGCGCCGGCTGACGATCCGGCGGTCGTTGACGGTGGTCGACGGTGTCGCCCGGCTGCTGGGGACCAAGACGAGTCGCGTGCGGACGCTGTCGCTCGGGGCGTCGGTCGTCGACGCACTGTGGCGAGCAGCGCCTGTCGCGGCGGGTGAGCACCGCGCCGGCGGCGGCTGGGGCCTGGTCATGACCGACGTCGACGGGCGACACCTCGACCCGATGGCGGTGACACGCGAGTTCCGCCGGCTGGTGCGCGAACTCGACGTGCCGGTGATCCGCCTCCACGACCTGCGGCACACGCACGCCTCGCTGCTGCTGGAGCAGGGGGTGCCGGCGAAGGTCGTCAGTGATCGCCTCGGCCACACCACGATCGCGATGACGATGGACGTCTACGCCCACCTGATGCCGTCGATGGACCGCGACGCTGCCGACCGTCTCGACGCCGCGATCACTCCACCGGATGGCTGATCGGCTCCGTGTGATCCCTGAGTCGCTGCGGGACACAGGAGCGGTTTGCTGCGGCGAGCCCACGAACGGGACGGCGTTGATCGGTTGGATCCCACTGGCAGCACTCGTCGGTGTCTGGGTGCATGCCGCGACACGCCGACGCCGCAACCCTGACCTGGCGCCGCTCCGTCGCGGCGCGGTGGCGCTCCTCGTGCTGACCGGA
>JBFKQZ010000250.1:0-4148 GCA_041627475.1 Nitriliruptoraceae bacterium
CGAGCGCCGGCACGCCCGCGGTGATGCGGTCGGCGTGGCGCGCCTCGCCGGGCACCGCCAGGCCGTCGGCCCCCAGCGGGTTGGGCGTGTTGACGGTCCCACTGGCGTCGATCACTGCGCTCGCCAGCAGTCGCTGCGGCCCGTCGGGCGTGTCGAGGTGGAGCACGAAGGGGCGCTCATCACGGCCCCGATCGCTCATGACGTCGGCGCCCTGCCGGCTGATCGCGGTCACGCGGTGGGACGTGCGCACCGTCTCGCCCAGCACCTCGGCCAACGGCTGGAGGTAGTCCGCGGCCCACTCCGCGCCGGTCGGGTAACTGCAACCGGACGGGCTCGTCCAGCCGGTCGGTGCGAGCAGCTTGGCGGCAGCGTCGTCGACCAGCTGGTCCCACGTGGAGAACAGGCGCACGTGGCCCCACCCGCGCACGTTGGCGGCAGGTTCGTCACCCGCCTCGAGCACGATCGCCGGGAGGTCCCGATCGTGCAGGTGGGCGGCGGCTGCGAGGCCGATGGGGCCGGCGCCGATGACGGCGACGGGGAGGTCCTGGGTGATCGCGGGCATGTGTGCGCCTTGCGTTAGTATCGACAGTCGTCGATGTATTGACGGCAATCTATACGACGGGCTCCCCGGGGGCAAGGCCCCACGCCTAGGTTGCTCTTCTCGGATCGGAGCGGCCATGCCCATCGACTTCCAGTGGCGCGGCGCCGTCGACGACGACGCGCTCAACGCACTCCACGCCGAGGCCTTCGACCACGACGTGCTCGACGACGCCTGGTCGGCACAGCTCGAGCGGCACAGCCTCGGCTGGGTGACCGCACGCGACGAGAACGACCTCGTCGGGTTCGTGAACGTGGCGTGGGACGGCGGGGTCCACGCGTTCCTGCTCGACACGATCGTCGCGGCCGCCCACCGTGGACGCGGGATCGGCACGGCACTCGTGGAGCACGCCGTCGACGGGGCGCGCGACGCCGGCTGCGAGTGGCTGCACGTCGACTGGGACGCGGACCTCGACCGCCTCTACGTCGACGCCTGCGGCTTCGAGCCGACGCCCGCCGGCCTGTACGCGCTGCGCTGAGGAGCACCGCCATGGACCCGAAGGACGTCCTGCTGCACTACCTCCGGGCCGGACGGGAGGCGCTGCTGTGGAAGCTCGAGGGTCTGTCGCCGTACGACGCACGCCGTCCGATGACGCCGACAGGGACGAACCTGCTCGGGCTGGTCAAGCACACGGCGAGCGTCGAGGCCGGTTACCTCGGCGCCGTCTTCGGCCGCCCCTTCCCTGACGAGCCGTTCCCGTGGCTCGGCGAGGACGCCGAACCGAACGCGGACATGTGGGCCGCCGCGGCCGAGTCCCGCGCCGACGTCGTCGACCTCTACCGGCGTGTCGCGGCACACAGCGAGGCCACCGTGGCCGCCCTGCC
This sequence comes from Nitriliruptoraceae bacterium, assembly GCA_041627475.1. Taxonomy (GTDB): domain Bacteria; phylum Actinomycetota; class Nitriliruptoria; order Nitriliruptorales; family Nitriliruptoraceae; genus JBFGFG01. The sequence goes on from JBFKQZ010000250.1 coordinate 1,423, forward strand.
GCTCGACACCCCCGGCCACGTGCCCTGGTGGGGCGACCACGGGGACGTGACGCTGCACCTCGTCCTCGTCCACGTGGCGACCGAGACGCACCGCCACGCCGGCCACGCCGACATCCTCCGTGAGCTGGTCGACGGCGCGACCGGGCTCCGCAAGGACAACACCAACCTGCCTGACCTCGACCCGGCTGCCTGGGCAGCGCACCGTGCAGCCGTCGAGCAGGCCGCGCGGGAGGCGAGTGACTGACATGCCGACGAGTGGGTTCAGCAAGCGGGAGCGCGAGGCCATGCGAGCTCGTGCCGAGGAGCTGCGTGCCGAGGGGCGGAGCGGCCGGAAGGCCGCCGACGACCTCGAGGCCGCCCTGGGCGCCATCGCCGCGATGGCCGACGAGGACCGGGTGATCGCCGAACGGGTGCACGCGGTCGTCGCCCGCGCGGCCCCGCATCTCCGCCCACGCACGTGGTACGGCTTCCCCGCCTACGCGCTGGACAAGAAGGTCTTGTGCTTCTTCACCAGTCGCGAGAAGGGGGACGCGCGGTACGCCGTGCTCGGGTTCAGCGACACCGCGCGCCTCGATGACGGCGCGATGTGGCCGACGTCGTACGCGATCGACGAGTGGACCAAGGACGTGGAGGCAGCCGTCGAGGACCTGGTCCGACGCGCCGCACCCCCGCAGGAGGGCAACGATGCCTGAGCCGACACCAGAGGAGTACGAGGCCTACTGGGACGAACGCTACGGCGAGGACGACGCCGGGATGTGGTCCGGTCGCCCCAACGGCTCCCTCGTGGCCGAGGTCGAGGGCACCGAGCCCGGGACGGTGCTGGACGTCGGTGCCGGCGAGGGAGCCGATGCGGTCTGGCTCGCGCAACAGGGCTGGACGGTCACGGCGGTCGAACCCTCCGGAGTGGCCCTGGGTCGTGCGCGCGCACGAGCCCTGCAGGCTGGCGTCGACGTGACGTGGGTGCATGCCGGCATCCTCGAGATGCCCGGCGGCACGGGGCAGTACGACCTCGTCTCCGCCCAGTACCCGGCGATCCCGACGGGCGATGCGGCCATCGAGGCCCTGCTCGCGGCCGTCGCGCCCGGCGGGACGCTCCTGTTCGTCCACCACGACATGCGCGAGCGCGGACACGACCACGGACACGCGCACGACCACGGCGACCACGCGTCCTACACCGACGAGCACGAGGCAGGCGGCCACGGGCACGCCGAGGCGGCCGACGGCCCCGACTTCGACCCCGCCGACTTCGTCATGCCGGCGGACGTCGCCGCCCACCTGGGCAACGACTGGCACGTGGAGGTCGACGAGATCCGCGTCCGGCCGGACACCGGCCTGTCCGAGAAGGCCCAGGGTGTGCCCGACCTCGTGCTGCGGGCGCGCCGCCGCTAGGGACCGGACCCTCTGGAGGAGCGGGTCGAGGTCACAGCGCCACGACGTTCTTGCCGTCGTTGCCGCCCGAGAAGAGCTTTGCGAACGCTGTCGGCACCGACTGGATGCCCTCGGACACATCGAGACGGTTGACGATCGTGCCATCGGCCGCCCACCCGGCGAGGTCCCGATAGGCCTGCGGCCACTCGTCGACGTAGTCGAAGACGAGGAAACCCTCCATCCGAGCCCGTGACCGGATGAGGTTGACGTAGTTCGCCGGTCCTCGTCGCTCAGCTCCGTCGTACTGCGAGATCGCGCCGCAGATCACGACCCGTGCCCCGATCGCGAGCCGCGCGAGCACCAGGTCGAGGATCGGTCCACCGACGTTGTCGAAGTAGACGTCGACACCGTCGGGACCGATGGCGTCGCGCAACGCGTGCCGGAAGCCGTCGTCCTTGTAGTCGACGCACTCGTCGAAGCCGAACTCGTCCACGACCCGGGCGCACTTCTCGGGCCCGCCGGCGATGCCGACGACGCGGCACCCGCGGTGCCTCGCGAGCATCCCGGCCACCGAACCGGTCGCTCCGGCAGCGCCACTGACGACGACGGTCTCGCCCGCCTCGGGCGCGCCGACGCGTAGCAGCCCGAAGTAGGCAGCCAGCCCGGTCGGCCCGAACAGCGACACGGCCACGAGCGGGTCGGTACCGGCCGGCAGCACCTCGAGCCGGCGGTCGCCGTCGTCGGCCACCGTGTACTCCTGCCAGCCGGTGAGGCCCGAGACGAGGTCCCCCTCGGCATAGCGGTCGCTGCGGCTGGTCACGACCCGGCCCACCCCGAGCGAGCGCACGACGTCACCGATCGGTATGGCGGGCAGGTAGGTGTCCATCTGCATCCAACCGCGGATGGTCGGGTCCATGGAGAGGTGGGTCACCTCGACGACCGCCTCGCCGTCACCCGGTGTCGGGACGTCGGCGGTGACCAGCTCGACGTGCTCCTCCGAGAAGGCGCCGGTCGGACGGTCGCGGAGCAGCCACTGGCGGTTGGTGTCGGTCATGTCGAGGTGCCTGGTTCGGTCGGCGGGGGACGGTCCTGTTCGAGCAGCGTGCCAGACGACGACGAGATCGCTCTGTGGTTGCCGCCCCCGACGTGATCGACGGGATCCTCCCGCGCCGCGTCAGCCGTGCCGGAGCCGGCGCTCGCGACGCAGGAGCTCGACACCTGCCAGCAGGAACAGCAGCGCGGCCAGCGCGATGCGGTCGGCATCGGCACCGGTGTCCGGCAGGGCGTCCATGGCCACGACGACCTCGACACTGTTGTCGGCGGTGTCCGGGTCCACGGCCGCCGACGACCCGACCTCC
>JBFKQZ010000251.1:0-4130 GCA_041627475.1 Nitriliruptoraceae bacterium
GGCCGAGAAGGCCATGCTGATGCGCTTCCACACCCAGACCGCCGGGGTGTCGTTGACGGCCCAGCAGCCCGTCAACAACGTGACCCGCACCGCGATCGAGGCGCTCGCCGCGGTCCTCGGTGGCACGCAGTCGTTGCACACCAACGCGCTCGACGAGGTGCTCGCGCTGCCGAGCGACCATGCCGCTCGCGTCGCCCTGCGCACCCAGCAGGTCATCGCGGAGGAGACCGGCGTGACCAACGTCATCGACCCGCTCGGTGGGTCGTGGTTCGTCGAGTCGCTGACCGACCAGATCGAGGACGAGTGCGAGGCGATCTTCGCGCAGATCGAGGAGATGTCGAGCGACGGCACGATGCTGGACGGGATCCTCAAGGGCATCGAGACCGGCTGGTTCTCGTCGGAGATCGCCGATGCTGCCTTCGCCTTCCAGAACCGCCTCGACAAGGGCGACTTCAAGATGGTCGGCGTGAACGCGTACACCGACGCCGGTGAGGAGCAGCCCCTCGAGATCCTGCGGATCTCCAACGAGGTCGGGGACCGGCAGGTCGAGCGGCTGCAGCAGGTCAAGGCCGGCCGCGACGACGCGGCGGTCGCCGAGCGTCTCGGGGCCCTGCGCGCCGCCGCCGACACCGACGAGAACCTCGTCGAGTACATCCTCGACGCGGTGCGCGCCGACGCGACGGTCGGTGAGGTCAGCGAGGTCCTGCAGGAGGCCTGGGGCACCTACACCGAGCACTCGGTGTTCTGACGCCGTCGCACGACAGTGCGCTGTCCATGTCGCACGACAGTGCCGTGACCGTGCGACGGGCCGGGCAGCACTGCTGCCCGGCCCTCGTCGTTGTTGTCGTCAGATCCCCCGTCGTCCGGCCTCGTCGAGCAGGGCGGACAGCCGTGCCACGGGCCCCGGGGGTGTCCCGGTCAGGTCGAGCACGTGGTGCCCGTCGTCGCCCTCCTGCTGTGCGCGTTCGATGCGTGCCAGCAGCTGGTCGTCGTCGAGGCGGCGCAGCTCGTCCTGCTCCTGCAACTCCGCCATGCGAGCCCGGAGCCGCTCCGCGGCGGCACCGTCGCCGGTGCGACGGGCCTCCAGGAACGCCTTCCAGAGGCGATCGACGTCGGTGCAGCGGCGCACCTCGAACTCGGTCATCTGCGTGACCATCTCGGGACTCCTCCCGGTTGGGTACCGGAGGAGGTGCCGCGCCGGACGGATGTCTACACCCCCTAGATGCGCGGGGCGCGCAGGCGTCATCGGTCGTGGGGGCGCGGCGGCCCACGTGCGGCCGGTCGTGACACGCCCGTGCGCGGCCACCGCCGGCGTGCTTGCTCCGACTGCTTGCGCGGAGAAGAATGCTTGCACGAGTTAGCACTCGGATCCCATCACGACCCCCACGCGGAGCAGACCGCCATGGCCACGACGGCCACGACCGAACGCGACACCACCGTCACGCTCGAGGACATCCTCCTCGGCACCGCTGACGACCTCCCGGCAGACCGGGGCCTGCCCGAGCTGCCCGACGGCTGGCAGCACAGCGCGCTGGTCCAGCGCGTCGCCGACGCGCCGGCGGCGCGGCGCGAGGGCCTGCTCGCCCTCGGGTTCGGCCTGCTGGCGCTGCTGTGGGCACCACTGGGCGTCCTCGCGGTCATCGCCGGGACCGAGCGGCTCTTCCTCGCACTGAGCCTGCTCGCCGTGGTCGCGCTGACCGCGCCCCGGCCGACCGGTGTCAGCGACGCACTCGCCACCCTCGGGTCGCGGCTGCGTCCGGCCGTCGCCGCCCTGCGAACGCGGACAGCACGCGTCGTGGCCGACTTCCGCGCTGCGGGGGACCGCGCTGGAGAGGTCAGCGCCCCCTCTGGGCTGTCCGACCCGCTGTCGCGCTGGGTCGACGGTCAGAGCACTCCGAGCTCTTCGAGGTAACCGGTCGGCTCCGACACGGAGCAGCTGCCGATCGACCGGAACGTCGCGCGGACCTCGGCGGTGTCGATGTCGGCGCCGACGCCGCGCCAGGTCGCCGTCGTGACGTCGAAGTCGGCGGGCTCGGTGGACTCCAGGGCAGCGAGCGCCGCCTCGGTGTCGCCAGCCAGCGTGCAGCGGACGGCGGCCAGGACGTTGAGGAAGCCGTGCTCCGTGGCCTCGGGCACCGCCGACGCCGTCCGGACCGGGTGGTGCAGCCCGGCGGTCGCCTTGCACGGCAGGCCCTTCTCGACGCAGGCCGCGAGGAACGCGGCGACGGCCGTCGGGGAGGGGAACGCGTCGGCGGACGCGCCGCCGGTGCGGATCTTGGCGCGGACGTCGACCCCGACCGCCCGTGCCGTGGCGATCGGCTCGAGGAACGCGAGGTCGGTCGGGTCGTGCGACTCGAGGTAGAGGACCGGCGCGACGTCGCGCAGCTCGGCCACGGCCGCGGCGGCGCTCGAGGCGTCGACGCGTCGTTCGGCCTGGGCCACGGGTCGGTCGGGCACGACGTCCGCGACGACGCCGAGGTGCGCCGGGTCCATGCCGACCAGTGCCGGGTCGTCGAGCGTCGAGGCGAGGACGAGCATCGGGCCGACGACCCACCCGTGCTCGCCGCGGCGCAACGCCTCGTACTCCGCGCGAGCGTCGGCCAGGGGGAGCGACGCTGGCGGGAAGACACCGGCGTAGTCGATCAGTCCCTCGAGCAGCGGCGAGCGCACGTGGGCTCCTGTCACGTCGGACGCGTGTCGCTCGACGCTACCGTCGCCCGGTGCTGCCTCCCCGTGGAGACCACGTGACCGACGGCTTCGGAACCGCCCACCTCCCGTACGGCTCGGTGGTGCTGCCCGACGGCGAGCAGGTGCTCGCCGTCCGGCTGCACGACCGGGTCCTCGACGCACGCGCCGCGGCACGTGCCGGCCTGCTGCCCGACGAGTGCGACGCGCCGGACCTCGACCGGCTGCTGGCGTCCTCGCCGGGCCGCTGGACGGCCGTGCGGCAGGCCGTCGTCGCGCTGCTGGGCGACGACGCTGGTGCTGCCGGACCGCACCTGCACGCGCTCGAGGACGTCACGCCCGTGCTGCCGTTCACGGTCGGCGACTACGTGGACTTCTACTCCTCCGAGCCGCACGCCACGAACGTCGGCCGCATGTTCCGTCCCGACGGCGACCCGCTGCTGCCCAACTGGAAGCACCTCCCCGTCGGCTACCACGGCCGCAGCGGGACGGTGTGCGTGGACGGCACGCCGATCGTGCGCCCGACGGGCCAGCGCCGCGGCGCCGACGGTCCGACCTTCGGTCCGAGCGAACGCCTCGACATCGAGCTCGAACTGGCCTGGGTGGTCGGCGGGCGCAACGACTGGGGCCAGCCAGTGCCGATCGACGCGGTCGAGGACCACGTCTTCGGCGTGGCGCTCTACAACGACTGGTCGGCGCGCGACATCCAGGCATGGGAGTACGTGCCGCTCGGCCCGTTCCTCGGCAAGTCGTTCGCGACGTCGATCGGCGCGTGGATCACGCCGCTCGAGGCGCTGCAGGACGCCAAGGTCCCCGGCCCGGAGCAGACCGACCCCGTGCCGTTCGAGTACCTGCAGGTCGTGGACCACTGGGGCCTGGACATCGAGCTCGAGGTGCTGCTGACGACGGCCGCCATGCGCGAGCAGGACCTCGACGCCGAGGTCGTCGCGCGGTCCAACACCACCAACCTCTACTGGACCATCGCGCAGCAGTTCGCCCACCTCACCGTCAACGGCGCGAGCATCCGCCCCGGTGACCTGTGCGCGACCGGGACCATCAGCGGTCCGGAGCCGGGCAGCTACGGCTCGTTCCTCGAGCTGACCTGGAACGGGGAGCAGCCGATCGCGCTGCCCACCGGCGAGAAGCGGACGTTCCTGCGCGATGGTGACGAGGTCACGCTGCGCGGGACCGCGCTCGGCGGCGCCGTCCGGCTCGCTGACGTCGTCGGGCGCGTCGCACCTGCCACCCGCGCCTGACGCCCCCCACCTGACAGGAGCACCCATGACCGACCTGCGCACCACCGTCAGCGGGCTCATGCCCGAGCTGGTGACGACCCTCCGGGACCTCGTCGCCATCCCCTCGGTCTCCGCGCAGGGCTTCCCGCCCGACGAGGTCCGGCGTTCCGCCGAGGCGGTCCGCGACCTGCTCGCCGACGCCGGGTGCGA
>JBFKQZ010000252.1:0-4012 GCA_041627475.1 Nitriliruptoraceae bacterium
GGGTGACTGCGGGGCGACTCCGTCGCTGGGCTGCGCCCGGTGGGTGGTCGACCCCGGTGGGGTGGAGAGTGATAGGGGGGTGTGCTGTCAGCGTCAGATTGACGCGACGTTGTCGAAGGGGATCTCGATGGGGGTCTCGCGGCCGAAGACGGAGACGAGGACGCGGAGCTTGGCCTGGTCGAGGTTGATCTCGTCGATCGTGCCGGTGAAGTCCGCGAAGGGGCCGGTCGTGACGCGGACCGTCTCGCCGACCTCGAGGTCGATGTCGATCTGGGGCTTCTCGGGCACGACGTGCCCGGTGCCGCCCTCGCCACCGTCCTCGACGGTCTCCTCGGTCTCCTCGACGTACTCCTTGGGGATCTTCAGGGTGCTCGCGACCTCACGCAGCGACAGCGGCACCGGCTTGATGCCGTTGGCGCCGACGAAGCCGGTCACGGCCGGCGTGTGCCGGACGATGCCCCAGGTGTCGTCGTCCATGTCCATCCGCACGAGCACGTAGCCGGGCAGGAACTTCTTGTCGGAGACGACCTTCTTGCCCTTCTTGTACTCGGTCACCTCCTCGGTGGGGATGACGATCTCGTGGATGCGGTCCCACGCGTCATAGGTCTCGACGCGGTTGGTGAGGTTGTCCTTGACGCGCTGCTCGTAGCCGGCGTAGGTGTGGACGACGAACCAGCGGCCCTTCATGCGCCGCAGGTCCTTCTGGTCACGCACCTCGTCGATCGAGCCGGGGCGACGGGGCCGCTTGCGCGGCTTCTCCTCGGCCACGGGCTCCTCCGCCACGGGAGCGTCGGACTCCGCGATGTCCTCGGCGGCGTCGGCAGCGGCCTCGGCGCGGGCCGGGTCGTCGGCGACAGCGGCCTCGGTGGGCTCCTCGACGTCCGCACCGGCCATGCCGAGCAGGTCGTCGAGCTCGTCCGCGTCGGGGTCCTCGACGGACTCGGTCGCGCCGGCGTCGGCGGTCACCGCGGCCTCCTCGGCCGCAACGGGCTCGTCGGCCACGTCGACGTCCTCGGGCTGCGCCCCGGTCGCCTCGGCGACCGCGGCGGCCGCGGGGCCACCGTCGAGCTCGCCCGTCGTCGGCTGGTCCTGGGGACCGGCCTCCGGCACGGGCACGTCACCGACGGCCTCGGCGCTGGCCTCCTCGGCCAGCGGCTCGTCGGTGGTCTCGCTCTCGTCGCGAGCAGCGAAGTCGTTCTCGGTCACGCTTGTCATCCGAACACGTTGAGGACGGCGTTGGAGATCAGCCAGTCCACGCCCCACACGATGGTCGTGAGGACGGCGGTGGTCACCAGCACGACAGCCGTGTAGGACATGACCTCGTTGCGCGAGGGCCAGTTGACCTTGCGGAGCTCCTGACGGACCTCCTTGAGGAACTGCGCGGGGCCGGTCCGGCCGGACGTGGCCGGCGCGGACGTGGCCTCGACCTGTTCGGCACGCTGCGCAGCGCGGCGGGCGGCCCGCCTGTCCTCACGATTCATGGTGCGCACCTGGGTTGCTGGTCGTCTGGTGTGGCACGGGAGGAGGGACTTGAACCCCCAACCTTCGGTTTTGGAGACCGGTGCTCTGCCAAATTGAGCTACTCCCGTTCACCCGCCGGGTGCCACGCACGAGGTGGGGCCGGATCGCGGCCGCCACGCGGGGCGCAAACCCCCGACACGGGAACGCTGCCCCCGTGGGAGCAGCGGAGCGACAGCCTACCGGCGCCTGCGGAGCCCGACAACCGGGGCGGCGGCCGCGTGCGGCCACGACACAGGCGACGGCCACCCCGAGCCGGGGGGGCCGTCGTCCGGCGCTGCAGCGTGGTCAGGCGACCGGTGCGCTGAAGGTGGTCGCGGTGACGAAGTCGCGCGGGTTGTCCGCGTCGATCGCCGTCACGGCGCCGTTGCGGATCTCGCCACGCCACGCCCCGGTCGCGTCCTCACGGTCCTCGATGAAGGACCGGAAGTTCTCCAGGTCCGTGCGGACGGCGCGCTCGTCGAGGCCCAGCAGCGAGCCGAGCTTCTCCAGACCGCCCTGCGCGTCGTGCGTCATCTCGACCGTGACGCGGCTGCGACCGTCGCCGAGGTCGTCGAACGAGACGCGACCGGCGTGCTCGACGTCGCCGCGGAGCGTCGTCCAGGCGATGTGGTCGTCGGCGACCTGGTCGGTGATCCGGGTCCGGAACGTGTCGGTGCGGCCGGCGATCGAGGTGCGCCACTCGAGCTCGGTGTCGCTGAGCTGACGGACCTCCTCGACCTCGTCCATGAACTGCGGGAACGTCTCGAACTGCGTCCACTGGTCGTAGGCGGTGCGGACGGTCGTGTCGAGCTCGATCGACTCGGTGATGGTGTCCAAGGCTGGACCCTCTCGGTGTCGGTTGCACCCATGACGTGTCCGGGCAGGGCCGACTCACCCACCAGCGACGCGTCCGTGCACTCGCCGGACGGGGACGTGTCAGACGCGGACGACCCCGCGGCCCCGCAGGATGACGGTCCCGTCCTCGAGCTGGCCCTGGAGCCTGACCGTCGCACGCCCCTCGGCCACCTCGGTGACCTCGCCACCGAAGCTCGCGGTCGCGCCGAGCGGCCACGGCTTGGTGAAACGCACCTCGACCCACTCGACGGCGTCCGGACCGCCGGCGGCGGCGGTGAGCGCCCGTGACGCGAGCCCCATCGAGTACATCCCGTGCGCGATGATGCCGCCGGTCGGCGAGACGTCGCCCGCGAACTCCTGGTCGTAGTGCAACGGGTTGAGGTCGCCGGACGCGGCCGCGTAGGCGACGCTCGTCTGCAGACTGGCGGTGACCTCGACCGGGTCGAGCTGGGTTCCCTCCGTCAGTGCCATGGTCAGCCCTCCCCGCCGCCGAAGAACACGATCACCTGGGTCGCCAGCACGGCACGCTCCCCGTCCGCGAAGCGACAGTCGACCTCCAGCGTCGCGAACTGGTTGTTCCCCCGCGGGGTGATCTCGCTCAGCGTCGGCGTGCAGGTGAGCACGTCGCCCGGCCGCACCGGCCGGCCGAAGTCGTACCGCTGCGAGCCGTGCACGAGGTTCCAGTGCGCCCCGAGCTCGGGGTCCGCGAACATCGACGCGCCACCCTTGATGATCGTGAAGCAGGCGGCGAACGTCGGCGGGGCGACGCAGTCGTCGCCGTCGGAGAAGTACCGGGGGTCGGTCTCCCCGAGCGCGGACGCGTACTCGCGGATCTTCTCGCGGCCGACCTCGTAGGTGTACGACTCGTACGTGCGCGGCGCGACCTCGACGTTCAGTGCCACCGGCGGCTCCTCTCCCCGTGGGCGGGGGTCGACCCTAGTCGTCGTCCCCGGACCGTCGGGTCTCGAGGAAGAAGGCGACCGCGAACCCGACGGCACCGACGGCGAGCCCGCGCACGAGCCCCGTCGTGAAGCCGTCGCCGACCAGCAGTGCCGCGAAGATCGTGCCGGCGAACAGCCCGGTGCCGATCCCGACCGGCTTCGACACACGCATCTGCGCCTCCTCGACGGGGACGACCCTACGCCGACGGCCCGCCACGAGGGCGGGCCGGACGACGATCGGGACCTCAGTGACGCCAAGGCGTCACTTGGTCTCCTTGTGTGCCGTGTGCTGCCGGCAGCGAGGGCAGAACTTCTTCAGCTCCAGCCGCTCGCGCTGGTTCACGCGGTGCTTGGTCGTGATGTAGTTCCGCTCCTTGCACTCCTGGCAAGCCAGCGTCACCTTCGGCCGGTTCAAGCTCTTGGCCATGTTTCCATCTCACTTTCTGTTCCCGCTCTTCGGCGGGCGAGGTCGGTACCCCGGGAGTCGGGCGCCGGGGTACCGACGCAGGGAGGCTCAGGCGGAGCGCAGGCCCCCACGGGGCCGAGCACCAAGGCCTCCCGAAGACGGTGCCCTGGTGCTCGACGGGAGGATCACTCGATGATCGAGGTGACGCGGCCAGCACCAACCGTGCGGCCACCCTCACGAATCGCGAACCGCAGACCCTCGTCCATCGCGATCGGCGCGATCAGCTCGACGGTCATCTCGGTGTTGTCAC
>JBFKQZ010000253.1:0-3914 GCA_041627475.1 Nitriliruptoraceae bacterium
CGAGCAGCCGCTCCTTGACCCCGTCATCGGAGTCGTCGGTCCAGTTCAGGTTCCCGTCGCTGATCAGCTGCCCGTACAGCGACAGGACCTGGCTCCGGTTGGACGGTGCGTTCGCGCCCGATGCGAGCAGCGCCGCGGCCCCGGCGGCGTGCGGCGACGCCATCGACGTGCCGCTGATGCTGGCGTACGAGCCCTGCTCGAGCGGGTAGGTCGACAGGATGCAGACGCCCGGCGCAGCGATGTCCACCGCGCTGCCCCAATTGGAGAAGTCGGCGAGCGTGTCGTCCTGGTCGGTGCGGCAGGTCGGGCTGCCGTTGCCACCCGGCGCACCGTCGAAGTCGGCCAGCGCCGACACGGTCAGCGTGTCGTTGCAGTTCGCCGGGGTGAAGTTGTTGGCGTCCGCATCGCTGTTGCCGGCCGCGACGACCATCGCCACGCCGCTGGCGACGGCGTTGCTGATCGCGGTCTGGTAACCGGAGCTGCAGCTGCCGCTGCCACCGAGGCTCATGTTGGCCACCTCGATGTCGCCGCGGGCCGTGACCCAGTCGATGCCGGCGATGATGCCGCTGGTGTAGCCGGAGCCGCCGCTGTCGAGGACCTTGACCGCCCAGATCCGCGCGCCGGGTGCGACGCCGACCACGCCGAAGTCGTTGTCGAGTGCGCCGATCGTCCCGGCCACGTGGGTGCCGTGGTAGTGGTCGTCGTCCCCGCCGGTGCCCTCGGTCGCGCTGCAGTACGCGGTGCGGTTCCAGATCGGACCGCGGCCCGAGGTCAGCGTGCAGTCGACGCCGCCCGCCACGTTGAGGTCCGGGTGCTCGAAGTCGACGCCGGTGTCGATCACGGCGACGTCGACGTCCACCCGCTGGTCGTCGATCTCGTCGATGTCGAGGGCTGACCGGTCCGCGAAGATGCGGTCGACACCCGTGGGGACGGTCTGGGCGGCGATCGTCATGACCTGGTCGAGCTCGACGCTGGCGACGCGCGGGCTGCGGGCCAGCGCACCGAGCCGTGCCGCGGGGACGCGGGCGGAGAAGCCCTGCAGTGCCGACTCGTAGACGTAGCCGATCTCGGCGCCGTGGGCGCGTGACGCGGCGGCGGCCGCGGCCGGGGCGTCGGTGCCGGCCTCGAGCACCACCACGACGTCGACGAACCCGCCGTCCGGTGGGGATGCTGCGGCGGTGCCGACCGTGGCCATCGCCAGGGTCAGCAGCGGGACGAGGATCGCGACGAGTCGAGTGCGCACTGGTGCCCTCCCCAGGACGTCCGGCGGCAAGCATGAGCGCTGGGTGCCGCCTCGCCCACGAAGCGTCCCCCTGTCACGCGCCTGTCGCCCAACCGCGCGCGGACCGCGGAGTGACCTGTGCGCAGGCAACGACGACGGCGGCCGATCGGGGGACCGGCCGCCGTCGTCGTGCGTCAGGTCAGAAGACGACCGTCACCACCGCCGAGCACGTCGTCGTGCCGGCCTCACAGACCTGGTAGTCGTACGAGCCGCCGCCCTTGCTGCCGATGTTGTCGGTGTGGGCGCCGTCATTGGCCGTGGTCACCACCAGCGCGCCGTCGCGGTAGACGTCGATGTCCGTGCCGGTCGCGCCGCTCCAGCTCAGGTCGGCGTGCTGGACACCCTTGACCTTGTAGCCCGACGCGGACAGCGAGATGCTCTCGCCGCCACCGCCGCCACCACCACCGGTCGCGACCAGCGTCGGGGCGAACCCGGTCGAGATGTCCAGCAGCGGCTCGAGGATCCCGTCGCCCGAGTCGTCGGTCCAGTCGAAGTTGCCGCTGGACGTCACCGCGTCGTACAGCCCCTGCACGCCGTTCGCGTCACGGCTGAAGCCGTTGGACGCGAGCAGCGCGAGCGCGCCCGCCACGTGCGGCGCCGCCATCGAGGTGCCGCTGATGCTGGCGTACGAACCCTGCTCGAGCGGGAACGTGGACAGGATGCAGACGCCGGGTGCGGCCACGTCGACCGCCGTGCCCCAGTTGGAGAAGTCCGCGAGCGTGTCGTCCTGGTCGGTGCGGCAGGTCGGGCTGCCGTTGCCACCGGGCAGGCCGTCGAAGTCGGCCAGTGCCGAGACGCTCAGCACGTTGTCGAAGCCGCCGGGCGAGTAGTTGTTGGCGTCGTCCGACTCGTTGCCCGCGGCGACGGCGAACGCGACACCGGCGTTCACGGCGCCCTGGATGGCGTCGTACTCGGCCTGGCTGAACCCGGCACCCCCGAGGCTCATGTTCGCCACCTCGATGGTCGAGGCGTTCGCCGCGACCCAGTCGATGCCGGCGACGATCCAGCTGGTGTAGCCGGAGCCCTGCGAGTTGAGGACCTTGACGGCGTGCAGTCGTGCGCCGGGTGCGACGCCGACGACGCCCTCCCCGTTGTCGAGCGCGGCGATCGTCCCCGCGACGTGGGTGCCGTGGTAGTGGTCGTCGTCACCGCCCGCGCTGCAGTTGCCACCGAAGGGGCCGCCGCTGGCGCAGTTCACGCCCCCGACGACGTCCAGGTCCGGGTGCTCGAAGTCGATGCCGGTGTCGATGACGGCGACGTCGACGTCGACGCGCTGGTCGTCGGTCTGGTCGATGTCCAGCTCGGTGGTGTTCGCGAAGATCCGCTCGACACCCGTCGGGGTGGTCTGCGCCGCGATCGACACCGCACGGTCGACCTCCACGTACGCCACGTCCGCCCGTGCCGACAGTGCGGCCACGGCGGCGCTCGGCAACGACGCCGAGAAGCCGGTCAGCGCGTGCTCGTACACGTGGCCGATGTCGGCGGCGTGCGCGCTGGCCACGCTGCTCGCGACGGCGCGTGCGTCGGCGCCGTCCTCGAGCACGACGATCACGTCCTGGGTGGCGGTCGGTGGGCTGGCTGCCGCGATGCTCGAGCCGGCCAGTGCCAGCAGCGCCATCGACAGCAGGACGCGTGACGTCCTGGACTTCATGCAGTGTCCTCTCACGTTCGACGAACCGAGCAGTGAGAGGGACACACCATCGACGGTGACACGGCGCTCGGACGCGGGACCAAACCACCTCGCGCAGCTGGGCACAAGGGTCCGGTGCGAACCCGTGCGGGCCTACGGTGCCCAGCGCACACCGAGGTCGGAGGCACCGTGACCACAGAAGGCATGGACCCGCAGCAGTGGGTGCGGACGCTCGCGACCGCGCTCGACGTCGACCCGCCGACGCAGGCCGAGGTCGACGACCTCCTCTCGCTCGCCGGCACGGCCGCCCACACCGCCGAGCGGTGGGTCGCGCCGATCACCTGCTGGCTGCTCGCCCGCGCCGACGTCGCGCCCGCCGACGGCCGCGCCGTGGTCGAACGGATCGCTGCTGCGGCCGCCGACGAAGGCCCGGGCGGCGACGAGGCTGCTGAGTAAGGTCGGGGCGTCCGACGAGGAGTCCACGTGGAGCCGGTGCGACGGCGGGTCCCACCCACCTTCCAGCTGCCCGACCTCAGCAGGGTCAAGGGCATCCAGACCGCCGTGCCCGCGCCGGCGACGACCGGCACGACCGTCGTCGTCGACACCGATGACCTCGCCCTGGCCCGGTGGGGCGTCCGGCTCGTGCACGACGGCACCGCCTGGCAGCTGGTGCTGCCCGAGCATCCCGGTGGTCCGTCCGTCGCACCGACCCACCACACGTTGCGGACCTCGTCCCGCACCATCCCGTCGGCGGCCCGCAGGGCGCTCGCACGGCTCACTGGCGGTGACGACCTGACGCGTGTGGCCCGACTCGAGGTCCGTCGCGCGGGCACCGGGCTCGTCACCGAGGGGGCGTTGCAGGTCCACGTGTCCGACGAGGAGGTTTCGGTCCACACCGGCCGCCGCCTCACCGGCCGCTTCCGCGAGGTCGTGCTGCAGGACGCGCCGGGGAGCGACCGGCGGATCGTCCGCCGTGTCGAGACCGCACTCGTCGAGGCAGGC
>JBFKQZ010000254.1:0-3875 GCA_041627475.1 Nitriliruptoraceae bacterium
CGGTCGACGACCACGACCCGCTCGGTGGCGGGGACGAGCACGGCGACGAGATCGGCCGGGTCGCCGACGGCGACCCGGACACGGCCTGGGACACCGAGGGCTACCAGACCGCGGCGCTCGGCGGGCTGAAGTCCGGTGTCGGCTTCCTCGTCGATCTCGGTGCGGTGGAGGACGTGGCGGCGGTGGAGCTCGACCTCGGTCTGGCCGGGGCGGACGTCGTCGTGACGGTCTCCGAGGACCGCCCTGCGGGTGACCCGACGCAGTCCGGCATCGTGCTCGGCACGGCGACCGACACGAGCGGCACCGTGCGCATCGAGGGCGAGCCGGTGACCGGCCGTTGGGTCGCCGTCTGGTTCACGTCGCTCGCCGACGACGGCGCCCGGTACCGGGCCGAGGTGGCGGAGGTGCGGGTCCTCGGGCCGTGACCATCAGCGGGCGGTGATGCCCCCGTCGACGGGGATGACCGCGCCGGTGAGGTAGGCGCCCGCACGGCTGCACAGGAAGATCACCGCGCCCGCGACGTCCTCGGGGCTGCCGATGCGGCCCATCGGCACACCCGCTGCGACGGCCTCGCGGCCCTCCGGGGAGTCGAGGGCGAACGCCATCATCCGCGACTCGAAGGGGCCCGGCGCGATCGCGTTGACCGTGACGTGCTCGCCGACGAGCGTCATGGCGAGGTGCCGTGTCAGCTGGTGCACGCCGGCCTTGGACGCCGAGTAGCTGAAGTTGTCCATCAGGGGCGTGCGGATCCCGTCCACCGAGCCGACGTTGACCACGCGGGCGGGGGCGGTCGGTGTCGCTGCCGCGCGGAGGGCCGGCAGGAGTGCCTGGGTCAGCAGGAAGGGCGCCTTCACGTTGATGTCCAGCACCTTGTCGAACCCGCTGGCGGGGAACTCGTCGACGGGCGCGCCCCAGACTGCACCGGCGTTGTTGACGAGGATGTCGAGCTCGCCGTCGTAGTGGTCGCTCACCTCGGCGGCGAAACGCTGGACCTCCTCCGGTGACGACAGGTCAGCGCGCAGTGCGTGGACGGTGCCGATGCGGGACAGTTCCTCCGAGGAGGCACGAAGTTCGTCCTCCTTGCGCGAGGCGATCACGACCTCGGCGCCGTTGGCCAGCAGCCCCTCGGTGATCATCCGACCGATACCCCTCGATCCGCCGGTCACCACCGCTCGCCGACCTGCGACGTCGAACAGCTCGTCGATGCGCATGCGTCCCCCTTCGACCGCCCCGACCCTAGGCGAGTTAGGCTCCACGAATGCTCGACGTCGCCAGTGGCTCCGTGCTCGCCGATCGGTACACCGTCGGCGAGCAGCTGGGCGTGGGCGGCACCGGCGTCGTGTGGCAGGCCCACGACGACGTGCTCGACCGCGAGGTCGCGCTCAAGGTCGTCCGCAACGGCGAGCACGCGCGGCTGCGTCGGGAGGCCCGGGCAGCAGCGCGGGTGAACGACCGCAACGTCGTCACCGTGCACGATGCGGGACAGGACGGCACGACCGTCTTCCTCGTGATGGAGCTCGTCCGCGGTGTCGACCTGGCCCAGGTGCTGCGGGTCTGCGGCCCCCTGCCGCCCGACCTCGTCGCGCTGGTGGGTCGTGACCTCGCACGGGGCCTCGGCGCGGTGCACGAGCAGGGGATCATCCACCGCGACATCAAGCCGAGCAACGTCCTGCTCACCGCCGAGGGCGACGTCAAGCTGAGTGACCTCGGCATCGCACGGACCTCCGACGCCACGGCGACGGTGCAGCTGACCGAGACCGGCACGATCGTCGGCACGATCGACTACCTCGCGCCCGAGCAGCTGGCCGAGGCCGAGATCACCGCGGCGACCGACGTCTACGCACTCGGCCTGCTGCTGCTCGAGACCGCGACGGGCGAGAAGCCGTTCGGTGAGGGCACGCTCGCCGAACGGGCCGCTCGGCGCCTCGCTCGGAGCCCCGAGGTGCCCGAGCACCTCGCACCCGAGCTGCGGCGCGCGATCGCGGACGCCGTGCAGCGCGACCCCGCGGACCGCCCCGCGGACGGTGACGCCCTGGCCGCGTGCATCGAGGACGTCGCACAGGAGGCGGCGCGGGCGCAGCTCGCCGAGCTCGTGGCCCGCACCGCCGGGGCCCCGGTGGAGGACCGCTACGCACCACAGGTCACCCCGCGGCCCCGCGTCGAGCAGCCCACCCAGGCCTACACCCCGACCGGCGTCGCGGCGGCGGACCTCGCGGCGGCCGCGCCGGCGGACGACGCGCCCCGTACGCGGAACTGGTCCCCGCTGGCACGGCTCGCCGCCGAGGCCAGCGGTCTGGTGGGGCTCGTGGTCCTCGCCGTGCTCGTCGCCTCGTCGCTCATCGGCTGACGGTCAGCGCAGCCACACCGCGTCGTCCGGCTCCAGCGTGCCGTCGTGGCCGGTCGGGCCCGACGCCAGCAGGACCTCGCCGTCGGGCAGCTCGATCGGGTGGCAGCCCATGTTCACGACGCAGGTGACGCCCGAGCCTCGCCGGAACGCGACCACGTCGCGGCCGAGGTCGAGGAACTCGGCGTCCTCGTCGTGACGCAGGTGCTCGTCACGTAGACGCAGGGCCGTGCGGTAGAGCGTGAGCATCGAGTCGGGGTCGCCGTCCTGCACGTCCGCCGCGTGGTCGGCGAAGACGTCGGGCTGGGGCAGCCACGGCTCGTCGCTGCCGAAGCCGAAGCCCGGCGCGTCGGCCTCCCACGGGATCGGCACGCGACAGCCGTCGCGGCCCTTGCGCTCGCTGCGGAAGAACTCCGGGTCCTGCAGCACGTCCTCGGGGAGGTCGTAGGCCTCGGGCAGGCCGAGCTCCTCGCCCTGGTAGACGTAGACCGACCCGGGCAGGGCGAGCATGAGCAACGCCGCGGCGCGTGCGCGACGCTGGCCCTGCTCCTCGTCGAGCCACTCGCGTGGCCCGTCGCCCACCCACTCCTTGGTGAAGTCGATCGACGTGTCGGGCAGCGCGAACCGGGTCGCGTGGCGAACCTGGTCGTGGTTGGACAGCACCCACGTCGGCACGGACCCGTTGGCACGGACCTGCTCGATCGCCTTGGGCACGTCGCGGTTGTGCAGGAAGGCCCGCCAACCGGCGCCGAGGAACGTGAAGTCGAAGGCCTGGTGGTACTCGTCCTCACGGACGTACAGCGGCAGCCGGTCGGTGTGGACGTACGCCTCGGCGATCATCATGCGGTCGTCGTACTCGTCGAGCACCGAACGCCAGTCGCGCCAGATCTCGTGGACGTCGTCGCGGTCGAGGTTGGGCGTGTTGCCCTTGCCGGCGTCCGTGTCCTTGAACGGCGGCGCCATGTCGGGCAGGCCGTCGGCCTTCGTCAGCGAGTGCGCGACGTCGACGCGGAAGCCGTCGATCCCGAGGTCGAGCCAGAAGCGCAGGACGTCGCGGAACTCCTGGCGCACCTCTGGGTGCTGCCAGTTGAGGTCGGGCTGCGACTGGTCGAACAGGTGCAGGTACCACTGGCCGTCCTCGAGGCGACTCCATGCCGGGCCGCCGAAGAAGCTCTGCCAGTTGTTGGGCGGCTCGTTGCCGTCGGGACCCTTCCCGTCACGGATGATGTAGCGCTCGCGAGCCGGGTCACCGGGCGGGGCGTTGCGCGCCGCGACGAACCACTCGTGCTCCCAGGAGGTGTGGTTCGGGACCAGGTCGGCGAGCACGCGGATGCCGTGCTCGTGGGCCTCCTCGACCAGCCGTTCGACCTGTTCGAGCGACCCCAGCCGCGGGTCGATGTCGCGGTAGTCCGCCACGTCGTAGCCGCCGTCGAGCAGCGGTGACGGGTACCACGGGTTCACCCAGATCGCGTCGACGCCGAGGTCGCGCAGGTAGGGGAGCTTGGCGCGGATGCCGTCGACGTCGCCCTTC
>JBFKQZ010000255.1:0-3788 GCA_041627475.1 Nitriliruptoraceae bacterium
GAGGTGTCGTGCGCGACACCGGAGATGATTGCGTCCTCCACGAGGTCCTCCTGTGGCACGACCATGGTGCCGGGCTGGTAGCTGAAGCTGGATCGGACGTGGATCGGGATGCCGTTGTTGCGGCCGATCTCGACGCTGCGGACCTGCAGGACCTTCGCGCCCTGCGCGGTCAGCTCGAGCGCCTCCTCGAACGAGATCCGATCGAGCTTGCGGGCGTCCGGGACGATGCGGGGGTCGGCGGTGTAGACGCCGTCGACGTCGGTGTAGATCTCGCACACGTCGGCGCCGAGGGCTGCGGCCAGCGCGACCGCGGTCGTGTCCGAGCCACCACGGCCGAGCGTCGTCACGTCCTTGGTGTCGAAGCTCACGCCCTGGAAGCCGGCCACGATGACCACGTCACCGTCGTCGAGCGCGTCGTGGACGCGGCCGGGGGTGATGTCGATGATGCGGGCCTTGCCGTGGGCCGAGTCGGTGATGATCCCGGCCTGGCTGCCGGTGAACGAACGCGCGCTCGTCCCGGTCTCGTGCAGCGCCATCGCGAGCAGGGCCATGGAGATGCGCTCGCCCGCGGTGAGCAGCATGTCCATCTCGCGACCCGGGGGCACCGGCGAGATCTTGTTGGCCATGTCGACCAGCTCGTCGGTGGTCGCCCCCATGGCCGAGACGACCACGACGGTCTTGTGGCCGGCGGCGGCGGTCCGCGCCACGCGGTCGGCCACACGTCGGATCCGGGTCACGTCGCCGACCGACGTCCCGCCGTACTTCTGGACCACGATGCTGATGTCGTGCCTCCGCGTCTCGCGCGGGCAGCGTAGGCGGCCGCGCGGGCAGCGCCGCACCCGTCCGGCCAGCGTGCGACGGGCTCAAGGTCCCGGCCGGAGGTGCCGTAGGAAGAAGTATCAAGTTTCACCGCCCGCTCCCCCCAATGGTCGGAATCCTCGTGCAGCACCACCTCGCCCCCCGGACCCGTTCCCTGCTGGTCGCCACGGCCGGCACGGCCGTCGTCGCCGCTGCGGACCTGCTGGACCGCGGTGCCGTGACCACCTGGGCCGTCCTCGGGGCGCTCGTGCTCGTCGCCGCTGCCGGCCTGCTGGTCCGTGCCCGCAGCGTCGCCATGGGCGTCGACGCCGAGCAGCTCGTGGTGCACAACCTCTTCACCACGCACGTCGTGCCGGTGTCGGAGGTCGCCGCGGTGACCGCGAACCAGTTCCACACCGTGGTGGAGCTGCGCGACGGCCGTCGCATCACCAGCCTGCTGCGGGACGTGGACCTGGACCGGTTCCAGGACGAGCTCGGGGCGTCGACCGACGCCTGATCTCAGCGGGGCGCCCCGCTCGCGGCGAGGTGCGCCTGCAGGACACCTGCCGCCTTCGCCGCGTCGTCGACGGTGAGCACGAGCGACGGGCCGTCGATCTTCTCGATGCGCAGGCCCGGGCCGCGCCGGACGACCAGCCCACGCACGCCGGGGAGGAACCGCAGCCCCCAGCCGCCGTAGGCCAACGGGTCGATCAGCTCGGCGTGCACCGACGAGATCTCGGACAGCGCGGCGCGGAAGCGGATGATCCCGAACGGGCCGGTCCGGGCCGTGACCCCCTGGGGACCGACCGTCACGCGGACGCGCAGCACGCTGACGGCGCTGGCGCCGACCACCACGAGCAACGCACCGACCCAGGGCAGCCCGGCCGCGACGAGGACCGGCACGGGGACGAGCGTCGCCGCGAGCAGCATCCACGTCCACCGGGCAGCCGTGCCCCGACCGTGCCAGACCACGGCCTCGCCCGGCTCGATGTCGAGCGGCGTCGCGTCCAGGGGCCGGCCGTGTCGCTCGATCGGTCGCACGATCGCGGCGGCGAGGCCCGTCGCGATCGCGCCGAGCAGGAGCGAGCCCCACACGACGCCGCGAGGGAACGGGATCGGACCGGTCGTGTCGCGTGCCGCGAGCAGGATCCCCACATGCAGGGTGGTCAACCACACGGCCATGCCGACGCCGATCCCGCCGACCACGCGCTGGGTGACCGGCTCGCCGAGACGGTGGCGGAGCGACTGGAACAGCAGCCCGAGACCGCCCGCCATCGTCGCGAACAGCGTGGTCAGGGCCCACAACGGCATGGTGCCGTCGGACATCCCACCGGCACCCCAGTGCGACGGGATCTCGGTCGGCAGCTCGCTCATGAGCGCGACCGAGGAACCCCCGATCACCAGGACGGCCAGGACCGGCGTCCCGAGGAGGACGAGCTTGCGGACGGTGGCGGGGACGGTCATGACGCACGCTCCTCGATGAGGTCCTGGAGGTCGGTGACGGGGACGCCGAGCCGTGCGGCCTCGGCGAGGAGTCGGTCGACGAGGTCGGCCAGACGCGCCTCGTCCACGCCCCCGACGACGGTGGCACCACGGCCGCGGCGGAGCTCGACCAGGCCCTCGTCACGCAGCTGGCGATAGCCGCGCAGCACCGTGTTGACGTTCACGTCGAGCTGGTCCGCGAGGTCGCGCGTGGCGGGCAGGCGCTCGCCGACCGCGATCTCGCCGTCTGCGACCGCGCGACGCACCGCCGCCGCGATCCGCTCGTGGAGCGGACCGTCATCGGGGGCGAGTCGCAGCAACATGATTGTAATAGTACAACTATCGCAATTAGTCGTCAATGTCCGCGCGCCGACAGCGGTGTGCCTCTCGCGGCTCACATCCCGTCCGTGAGAGGCACACCTCTGGGTCAGGCGACGTCCTGGCGGCCGGAGAAGGCGCGACCGAGCGTGACCTCGTCGGCGTAGTCGAGGTCGCCGCCCACCGGCAGGCCGCTGGCGATGCGTGTCACGCGGACGCCGAGCGGCTGGAGCAGGCGTGAGAGGTAGCTCGCGGTGGCCTCACCCTCGACGTTCGGGTTGGTCGCGAGGATGACCTCCTCGATCCCCTCGCTGTCGAGCCGCTGCACGAGCTCGCGGATGTGCAGGTCGTCGGGGCCGACGCCGTCGATCGGCGAGATCGCGCCGCCGAGCACGTGGTAGCGACCACGGAACTCCTGGGTCCGCTCGATCGCCACGACGTCGCTGGGACCCTCGACGACGCAGACCTGCGCGGGGTCGCGCCGCTCGTCACGGCAGACCCGGCACAGCTCCTGCTCGGCGAGGTTGAAGCAGCGGTCACAGAAGTGGACGGTCTCGGCGACCTTCGTCACCGCGTCGGCGAGCCGGTGGCTGTCCGCCTTCTCGGCCAGCAGCAGGTGGAACGCGATGCGCTGCGCGCTGCGTGGCCCGATCCCGGGCAGGCGACCGAGCTCGTCGATGAGGTCCTGGACGGCGCCCTCGTACACGGTCGCTCTCCCGGTTCGGCTGCCTCGTCGAGCCTATCGACGGCGCTCGTCCGGGCCGCGGAGCCGAGCGGCCAGCCGCTGGACCGTCCGGCGCTCAGCCGGCTGGTCCGTCCGGCGTTCAGCCGGCTGGTCCGTAGAACAGGAGGCACTCGTCGCCGACGGGGCGCAGTGGGAGGAGGCGGACGACCCATGCGGGGGTGGTGCGCTCCACGGTGCCGTGGGCGAGCTCGACCGTCGCGCCGTCGTCGGTCCGGGCGGTGACCGCCGCGCCGGGCGTCCGCGCGACCCAGTCCTCCAGCTGCACCCGCGGCAGCCGCAGGCCCCGGTCGGTGTAGGCCTCGACCGCCTCGTCGGTGGCGGCCACCACCGTGAGCAGCTCGTCGTGGTCACCGCGCAGGTCCAGGGGCGGGACGACGAGGTGGTTGCTGGTGTCGTCGACGACGCGGAGGTTGGCGTACATGTTCCAGCCGTAGCCGGTCTTGAC
>JBFKQZ010000256.1:0-3739 GCA_041627475.1 Nitriliruptoraceae bacterium
GGTCTCAGCCCTGCAGCTTGGCCTGGAAGCGACGCATCGCCGCGAGCCACCCGTCGCGGTCCGTCGCCCGGTGCTGCACGTAGTCCTGCACCTCGGGGTGCGGGAGGATCAGGAAGCGCTCGTCGCGCAGACCGTTCACGACCGCGGCAGCCACGTCCTCGGGCTCGACGACCCGGGCCGAGCGGACCGCCTTGAGCGTCAACTCATCGCCGGTCGCCTCGTCCGGGAACAGCATGTTGGTCCGCACGCCCTGCGGGCAGAGGCAGGAGACCTTGAGCCCGGCGTCCCCGTGCGTGATGGCCAGCCACTCGGCCAGCGCGACCGCCGCGTGCTTGGTCACCGAGTACGGCGCCGTGCCGAGGTTGGTGAGCAGTCCGGCGGCGGACGCGGTCGTCAGCACGTAGCCCTCGCCGCGCTCGAGCATCGACGGCAGCGCGGCGCGGACGGCCCAGACGTGCGCCATCACGTTGACGTCCCAGCTGCGCTGCCAGTCCTCGTCGGACGCCTCGACACCGCCCGCCGCCGCGATACCGGCGTTCAGGCACAGCAGGTCGATCGGCCCGTGCGACAGCGCCTCCTCGACCATGGCGCGGTTGCCCGCCTCGGTCCCGAGATCAGCCTGCACGGCCACGCCGCCGACCTCGTGCGCCACGGTGCGGGCGGCGTCGCCGTCCACGTCGACGACGACCACGAGCCGCGCCCCCTCGTCGGCGAAGCGCCGCACGAGCGCAGCCCCGATCCCGTTGCCACCACCGGTGACGACTGCCAGCTTCCCGTCGAGTTCCATGCCGCCGAGGCTAGTGACCACGAGCCGGCGGCCCGGGGGCTCACTCGAGCAGCAACAGCACGCCGAGCAGCCCGGTGTAGGTGTGGGCCCAGAACGGCGGGTTGAACGGCCCCTCGAAGCGGGTCGCGACGATCCCGAGCAGGAACGCCGGTCCGGCCACCACACCGGTCCAGCCGACCCACGGCGCGAACATCGAACTGGCGAGGACGGCCGCGCCGAGCAGCCCGAAGGCTGCGTACGCCGACACCATGTGCGCGCCGTACAGCCACGATGCCCAGTCGTTCAGCGGCTCGAAGCCGTCCGGGACCTGGCCGTCGCGGACCGTTCGCGCCGCCGCCCAGGGCACCACGGCGAGCCGGAACAGCAGCGACACGACCCAGCAGACGGCACCCACGACGTAGACGACCGACGCGAGGACGACGAGCACACGTGCGCGGTCGTCGGTGACGACCACGACCAGCGCGGCGATGCCGGCCGACGTGATCGACAGGGCCGGCAGCATCCACAGGTGGATCCACGACCGACGCCGACGGTCGTCGGCGATCACCCGCAGCGCGTCCTCGAGCGGCTGCTCGTAGGCCATGCGCCAGCCGCCGGCACCGACGAGGAACACCACCAGTCCCGCGACCAGGGTGCTGCCGACGATCGTCACGCTGTCCATCCCGTACGGCCTAGCACGACGGACGGCCACGGACAACAGCCGGACGCGACGTCGTCAGTCCTCGTCGGCGGAGGAGTCGGCGTTCGGGTCGAGCGGCTGCATGCGCCACGACGGCGGCTGGAGCGTGCCGTTGAGCGAGGCCTGGTGGATCGCGCGGACCTCGTCCTCCTCGTGCAGGAAGATGTCGACCAGCTCGGGGTCGAACATCGTGCCGCGGGAGTTGTCGACCAGGCCCAGGGCCTTCTCGAACGGCCACGCCTCCTTGTACGGCCGCTCGGCCGTCAGGGCGTCGAAGACGTCGGCGATCGTGCTGATCCGCGCCTCCAGCGAGATCTCCTCGCCACGCAGGCCGTTGGGGTAGCCGGTCCCGTCCCACCGCTCGTGGTGCTCGAGCGCGATCTGCTCCCCGAGCTGGATCGCGCTGGAACGACTACCACCGAGGATCTGGGCGCCCATCGTCGTGTGGGCCTGCATGATGCGCCACTCGTCCTCGTCCAGCGCACCGGGCTTCAGGAGCACGCTGTCGGGCACACCGATCTTGCCGATGTCGTGCATGGGGGCGGCCAGCAGCAGCTCGTTGACGGCCAGGTCGTCGAGGCCGGCACCGTCCGCGATGACCTTGCAGTACCGGGTCATCCGGTAGATGTTGGCGCCGGTCTCACCGTCGCGGAACTCGGCGACCGAGCTCAGTCGGTGGACGATCTCGAGCTGGGTCTCGCGCACCTCCTCGGTCCGGCCGCGGACCTCGTTCTCGAGGAAGCGGTTGACGAGCATGACCTGCTCGCCCGCCTCCGAGAGCGACCGTGCGAGGTTGCCGACCGTCGCGAGCAACGCGCCCGGCGAGTGCTCGAGCACGTCGACCAGCGAGGCGCGCGTCACCGCGACGACCTCGCAGTCGGTCTTGGCCACGGCCGCCGTGGAGCGCGGCGACGGGTCGAACGCGGCCAGCTCACCGAACGGCTGCCCGGCACGCAGCGTGGTGATCCGCTGCCCCTCGGAGCGGGTGCGGATCTCGACCACGCCGCTCATGACGATGAACATGCGGTCGTCGGTCGCGTCCTTCTCGAAGATGACCTCGCCCGCACCGAAGCGGACGCGCTCGGCGGTCTTCGCCAACGGTCCGAGGACCGCCAGCGGCAGCGTCTTCAGCAGCTGGCTCTGCTGGAAGAGGTTGACGTTCTCACCCGACACGGGACCTCCCTGCGTCATGTCCGCACCGCCACGTGGCCCCCTGTGTCGGCAGGGAGCCTAGGAGTCGTGAGCGTCCCGTGTCGGAGGTAGGTCAGCCGGCCTGTCGACGTCGCGAATCGACGTCGGCAGGATCCCGGCACCGCCCAGCGTGGCCTCGTCCAGCTCGACCACGGCGTCGCGCCCATCGAGCCACCGCAGGACCGACCGCTCCCCCGCGTCGACGGCCGCTGCGAGCGCGGGGGCGGTCGCGCTGGACCACACCGCGTGCAGCGGCTGGCGACGCCCCCCGACGACGGCCAGCGCGACGTCCCAGCTGCCTGGCTGGTCAGCCAGCAGCCGCAGGAGTGTCGGGGAGGGAGCGACGTGGTCGACCGCCAGGACCGCGACCCGGTCGGCCTCGTCGCCAAGGTCGGCGAGCCCGGCGGCGATGGCACTCAGCGGGCCGGCGTCGGCGATCCGGTCGGCGACCTGCCGGTCCCCCACGCCGGGGCGCGAGGCCCCGTCGCCGCTCGCCACGACCACCGGCCCGTCGCAGACTCCACGCAGACATGCGACCGCGCGGGAGAGCAGCGTCGTGCCGTCCACGACCGCCAACGCCTTGTCGCTGCCGAACCGCGACGAGCGTCCGCCCGCGAGCAACAACCCCGCCAGTGCCGCCACGAGCTCCCGTCCACCTCGACAGCGACAAGGATGCCAGAGGCAGCACGCGGTCGGTCGTGGAGAGCCCGCGCCTCGGAGTCGGGGTCCTGCGATGTTGCGTGACATTCTCGCTACATATGTCACGTGTCGCCAGTGCCGCAGGGCCCTTGCGCCCCGCAGGTCTAGACGACCTCGGGGACCTCGTTGCCGGCCTCGCGGATCGCGCGGCGGACGTCGGTGAAGGCCAGCAGCAGGCCACCGCTGACGAAGAAGAACAGCAGCACCAGGATCCCGTCGCGATAGGTCCCGGTGAGGCTCACCGCGACGCCGAGGGCGAACGTGCCGAGCCACGACGTCCCGCGGTCCGACAGCTGGTAGAGCGCGAAGAACTGCGCCTCCTCCCCCTGCGGCACGAGCTGGCTGAACAGCGACCGGCTGAGCGCCTGGGTGCCGCCGAGGAC
>JBFKQZ010000257.1:0-3711 GCA_041627475.1 Nitriliruptoraceae bacterium
ATCGACGCCTCGTCGCTGCGCAACGGCTTCGGCTGGTTCGTGCTGGGCGTCGGCCAGGCCGTCGTCGTGACCGAGGTCCCGGCAGCCGCCCGCCCGTGGGCGCTGGCCGGCGCCGCCGTGGTGACGGCAGGCTTCGTCGCGTGGCGGCGATCGGCTGCGACCGCACGTGACACCTCCTCGTCGACCGCCGTCGACGACCAGACCCATGCAGAGCTCGAGAGGAGTGCCCTGTGAACGGCACCGCCACCGACGCCCCGACGGTCACCTGGGCCGTCGAGACCATTGCGACGTCGTCGCTCGGCGACCGCAGCTACGTCGTCCACGACGGCGCGCACGCCGCGGTCGTCGACCCGCAGCGCGACCTGGACCGGGTCCACGCGGTTCTCGAGCAGCGCGGGCTGCAGGTCGTGGCCGTCGTCGAGACGCACGTCCACAACGACTACGTGTCGGGTGGTCTGGCGCTCGCCGAGGAGACCGGGGCGAGCTACCACCTCGCCGCGGACGAGGACCTCGACTTCGCCCACGTCCCGACCGGGGACGGCGACCGGATCGAGGTCGGGTCGCTCGTGCTCCGCGCGGTGCACACCCCGGGCCACACGCCGACCCACCTGTCGTACGTCGTCGAGGCCGCCGGCCGGGACGTCGCGGTCTGCACCGGTGGCGGGCTGCTGTTCGGCTCGGTCGGCCGGACCGACCTGATCGACCCTGACCGGACCGAGGAGCTGTCGCGGGCGCAGTACCGCTCTGCCCACCGGCTGGCCGAGGAGCTCGCCGACGACGTCGCGGTCCTGCCGACGCACGGTTTCGGCAGCTTCTGCTCGTCCGGCGACATGAGCGAGGACGTCAGCGAGTCCACGATCGGCCGGGAGCGCGAGCAGAACGACGCGCTGACGACCGCGGACGAGGACGACTTCGTCCGCGACCTCATGGCCGGCCTCGACGCATTCCCCGCCTACTACGCGCACATGGGGCCACGGAACCGGCAGGGTCCGTCGGGCGCCGACCTCTCACCGGTCGAGCCCGTCGACGTGACCGAGCTGCGCCGTCGCATCCACGCAGGGGAGTGGGTCGTCGACCTGCGGGACCGCCGTGCGTACGCCGAGGGGCACCTCGTCGGCACCGTCAACGTCGAGTTCGACGACAGCGCCTCGACCTACCTCGGCTGGGTCATCCCCTGGGGCACGCCGGTGACGCTCGTCGGGGCCACGGAGGAGCAGGTCGCCGACATGCAGCGACAGCTGGTGCGCATCGGCATCGACCGGCCCGCTGGTCGCGCAGACACGGCCACGGCGCTGACCGGGCCGCTCGGCGCCTACGACGTCTCGGACTTCGCCGGTGTGCGCCGCATGCTCGAGCAGTCCGACGACCACGTGCTGCTCGACGTCCGCCGCGACGGCGAGTGGGCGGAGGGGCACGTCCGCGACGCCGTGCACGTGCCGCTGCACGAGCTGCTCGACCGCCTCGACGACGTGCCGTGGGCACCGTTGCTCGTGCACTGCGCCAGCGGCTACCGGGCGTCCCTCGCGGCGTCGCTGCTGGCCCGCGCCGGCCGCGACGTGGTGCTGGTGGACGAGGACGTCGACCAGGCGCCGGAGTCCGGTCTGTCGTGGGTCACGGACGACGCGTGAGTACCGTCGTCGTCGTGCCAGACGACGACCGCTCCCGCCCGAAGTGGCAGCTCGTCCTCGACGACCTCGAGGACCGCTTGGCGAGCGGCGACATCGACCAGCGGTTCCCGACCGACCGCGAGCTGGTCGAGCGCTACGGCGTCAGCCGGCACACGGTCCGCGAGGCCGTCCGGCGGCTGAAGGCCCGCGGGGTCATCGAGCGCGAGCGCGGCCGCGGGTCGATCGTGAAGCGGCCTGACCTGGTCCAGCCGCTGGGCACGCTCTACAGCCTCTTCCAGGCTGTCGAGGCCCAGGGAATGACCCAGACCAGCGAGGTCATCGCCCGTGACCTGCAGGTCGACGAGGCCGCGGCGGACAAGCTCGGCCTCGAGCCCGGGACCGAGCTCTTCCACCTCGAGCGCCTCCGGCACGCCGACGGCCGACCCCTGGCGCTCGACACCGTGTGGCTCCCGCCAGACCTCGGGGAGCCACTGCTCGACGTGGACTTCAGCCACACCGCGCTCTACGACGAGCTGGAGTCCCGCCTCGGCGTGCGTCCGACGGCCGGGCAGGAGGTCATCACGCCACTCGTTCCCGACGACGACCTGCGGGACCTGCTCGACCTCGAGGACGACGAGGCGGTCCTGCGGATCCAGCGGACGAGCACGATCGACGACCGACTCGTCGAGTGCCGTATCACGATCGTCCGCGGCTCGCGGTTCTCGCTCGTGTCGACCTGGCCCGGCGAGGCCACCGTCGCCCCCCACGTCGACGGCGGCTGACGGCGTCAGACGATCGCCCCGCACGCCCGCACGAGGGCCATTGTCGCGGGACGGGTGCTGTTAGGGTCGCGCGGTGGTCGGGCGCCCCTCCGCGGTGTCCCATCGAGGAGGCCCTGTGGACCCGATGTCGACACCAGGCGTCCGTGCCGAACCCGACCCGGCCGTGACCACGGCCACGCCGGCGTCCACGGCGCCGGCGTTCGCGGCGCTCGACCGCAGGATCGGCTGGTTCACGGTCAACCGGTGGACGTACCGTCCGGCGCGCCTCCTGGCCCGACTCGTGCGACCGGTGGTCGACGACAGCGGCGTCGAGGTCACCGAGGTCGCCACGGGGCAGGGGCTCCTCGTCGTCCGCCCGGCGACCGTGCGGGCCGCCGGCGCAGTGCTGCTCGTGCACGGCGGTGGGTACGTGCTCGGCTCGCCCGAGACTGCGCTCGGCAAGGCGGCGATGCTGGCGCGTGCCTGCGGGGTGCCCGTCGTCTGCCCCGCCTACCGCCTGGGCCCGGAGCATCCCTTCCCCGCCGGCCTGGATGACTGCCACGCCGCCTGGTCCTGGGTGCAGTCGTCCGCGGAGCACCTCGGCGTGGAGCCCGGACGCGTCGTCGTGGGTGGGATCAGCGCCGGTGGTGGTCTGGCCGCGGGACTGGTGCAACGGCTGGTGGACGAGGGGGGCACGCAGCCAGCGGGGCAGGTGTTGATCTACCCGATGCTCGACGACCGCACCGCCACGCGGCGCGAGCTCGACGCGTTGGGACACCGTGTGTGGAACAACCGCAGCAACGCGTTCGGCTGGCGCAGCTGGCTCGGGCACGAGCCGGGCGCTGCCGCCACGCAGCCGTACGCCGCCCCGGCTCGTCGCGAGGACCTCACCGGACTGCCCCCGGCGTGGATCGGCGTCGGCACGGCAGACCTCTTCCTCGACGAGGACCGCGCCTATGCGCGTCGTCTGCGCGAGGCGGGTGTGGACGTCACCTACGTCGAGGTCGACGGTGGCATCCACAGCTTCGACGAGGCGCAGGAGGCGGCGGCCACGCGGGCCTTCGACGCCTCGATGGCCCGGTTCGTCAGCGCCACCGTGGGGTGAGGCGGCGCGCCGTGCTCAGGGGGCGCCGAGTTCGGCAGTCGGGTGTGATGGATTGTGTACAAACCGCCCCGAAACAGCGTGTATCGCTCACGACGAGCGGTCACGAAGTCAGTCTGTATCGGGCGTTCTGCCGCGTGCCGAAGTGTGCGTATGAGCGCGCTTTGGGGACGGTGGGCGGCACGAGTGAGAGAAGTGTGCGCGGACGCACACTTCGGGGTGCCGGACGCTTCCGCGGGAG
>JBFKQZ010000258.1:0-3601 GCA_041627475.1 Nitriliruptoraceae bacterium
ACGTCGGTCAGGGCGACGGCGGCACCGTTCCCGCCCAGCGACGGTGGGACCCGGGCGCCGATCGCCAGGGCGGCGAGGGGGGCGCGGTCGGCCGCTGCTCGCGTCGCGACGAGGCGGGCGAGCCACCCGGTCGTGCCGGGCGCACCGCCGGACTCGACGTGGTGCTGGGCGGTGAAGTGGGAGCGGATCGGGTCGACCGCCCCGACGGCGCGCAGGACCGCCAGCCGGTCGTCGGCGAACAGGTCGGCCAGGGGCGCGGCCGCGGGGTGCAGCCCGACGTCGGCCGTGAGCGGGACGGCCTCGTCCACGACCAGGTCCGGGCGCGCCGCGGCGAGGTCGTGGTCGTCCAGCGGCACCACCGTGGCCAGCCCGTCGAGCCCCCCGCGCAGGAAGACGCAGACGAGCGTCCGGCGGCGTCCGGGGGCTGCCGCGAGCGCCACCCCGGGCAGCAGGAACGGTGCGCCGATCGCGGCACCGCCGACGGCGGCGAGGTCGCGCAGCACGCGGCGCCGCGAGCGCACGACGACGGTCGGGTCACGCAGCGGACCGACGTCGCACAGCTCGCACGGCACGTCGTCCTCCATCTGGCGGTCCGGTTCGCTCGTCACGGTGGTTCCTCTCAGCGCAGGTGGGCGGCGGGCAGGTCGAGCACCAACGCGGTCGCCGCCAGCACCGGGTCGTCCGCCGCCTCGGCCGCGGCCAGCAGGGCCGACCTCGTGCCGGCGTCCGGCCGTGCCAGCAGCAGCTCCCCCGGCAGCTCGTCGACCACCGCGGCCACGTCCCGACCACCGTCGTCCGCGGCCGCGGCGAGCGTCGTCGCAAGCCGCCAGCGGCCGATCGCCGCAGCACTCGAGACCCAGGCCGGCGCCACGTCCGGGTACCCGTTGGGCGCGGGCCACCCGTGGGGCGTGTGGTCCAGCGCGACCAGCGACTCGCCGACCGGCCGCAGCAGGTCACCGAGCCGACCCGACCCGACGCGTGCACCGACGCCGGCGAGACCGGCGGTCGTGAACTCCATCGGCCGCCGGAGCTTGCGGCCGCTCGCGGCGCGGAACTCGTCGGTGTCGACCAGTGCACGCAGCACGGGCGCGATGGCCGTGTCCTCGTCGAGGTAGACGTCGGCGAGCCCGCGGACCAGCTCCTCGGACGGCTGGTCGGCGACGAGCCGGACCGCGACGGCGCGGGCGACGCGCAGCGCGGTGGCCGGGTGCCGGGCCAGGTGGCGCAGCAGGTCCTCGGTGTCGTCGACGGAGCCGCTGCCCGTCCAACCGAGCACGGTCACCGGCGTGTCGTCGTGGCGCCGGCCGACGATGCGGGAGGACCCGGTCCGGGGGTCGACGACCCAGCCGGTGAGGACGCGGGCGACGGCTGCGACGTCGTCCTCGTCGTGGGCGTCCACCCCGACGGTGTGCAGCTCGAGCAGCTCCCGGGCGTGGTTCTCGTTGACGGCGCCGGCACGCGACACGCCGCCGTCGAGGTAGCGCAGCATCGCCGGCGAGGTCGTGACGCCGACGAGCAGGTCGTCGAACCGGCCCAGCGCGTGGGGCCGCAGGACGTCGCGGACGAGGAAGGGGGTGAGCAGCCGCGTGGCGCCGTCGTGCCCGAGGTGCACGTGCAGCACGTCCCCCCACAGCTCGACCATCGTCTCCAGCACCGGTTGGTCGCCGAGGACCCGCCGCAGCAGCAGGGACACGGCGAGCTCGGCGCCCGGCGGCACCGGTCGGGCGCGGGGGACGACGTCGTCCCTGGACTGCCGGTGCAGGGCCACGAACTCGGTGACGTCCATGGTCTCGATCGCGAGCTGCTCCAGCGCCGTCGCCAGCGGTGACGGTCCGACCGGCCCCGCGGCGTCCAGCTGGTCGTCCAGCCACGCGTCCACCCCGGCGGCGGTCACGGCGGCGACGGCGGCGGCCGTCGGTGCGGGGTGGAGCCGGCGGACGACGTGCGCGACGGGGTCGGGGTCGAGCAGCCCAGCGGGCCCCGCTGTCGGCGCGTCCGGCGCCGCCGGGTCGGCCGCCGGCGTCGGTGCCGCGGCCACGAGCCGTCCGGCGGCCAGCAGGCCGGCACCACCGACGATCCCACCGAGGAGCACCCGTCGTGTGACCACCTGCACCTCCCGTCCCGGTCACCGCAGCGTGGGGTCGGCACCTGAGGACCGGCTGAGTGGGTTGCGAGCGACCCCGCGTCCCCGTTGACTGCGCCGCCCCCTCACCCGGAGCGTCGGTGCGCTGGTCCTCGTTCGTCGCCGTGGGTGACTCGTTCACCGAGGGGCTCGACGACGGACCAGCGAGCGACGGCCACTACGTCGGCTGGGCGGACCGCGTGGCGCGGGCGCTCGCAGCGCACGACCCGGACCTGCGCTACGCCAACCTCGCGGTCCGCGGCAAGCTGCTCGACGAGGTGGTCGCCGACCAGCTGGTCGCCGCACTCGCCCGGCGACCCCAGCTGCTCGCGTTCCACGCCGGCGGCAACGACGTGCTGCGCCCGGGTGTGACCGTGGCCGACGTCGTCCGTCGCTACGACCTCGCCGTACGGCGCGCCACGCACGACGCCGACACCGTGCTGCTGTTCACGGTGCTGGAGCGCTCCGGGGGACGTGGCCGCGCTGCGGACCGGCTCGCCGCACGCATCGCGGCGTTCAACGACGGTGTCCGCAGGACGGCCGCGGCGCACGGTGCGGTCCTGGTCGACGTGGCCGGGGAGGCCGCCCTCCACGACCGGCGCCTGTGGGCCGACGACCGGCTCCACCTCGCCACCGAGGGGCACCGGCGCATCGCTGCCGCGGTCCTCGAGGCGCTCGACGTCCCGGTCGACCACCCGGACCCCGGGTGGTGGCGGACCCCGCTCCCACCGCCGTCGGCGCGGTCGCGCGCCGCGGGACTGGCCGCGGACGCCCGCTGGGTCACCGACCACCTGCTGCCGTGGCTCGGACGCCGGCTGCGCGGTGTCTCCAGCGGTGACGGCCGGACGGGCAAGCGCCCCCGTCTCGACCGGGTCTGACCTCAGTCGTCGTCGAGGATCTTCTCGCAGGTGGCGCAGACGTCCGTGCCCTCGGGGGCCAGGCGCATCTCGCCGCGCGACCCGCAGATCGCGATGTCGTGGACGAAGTCCTCGTCCGCGAGCGCGAACAGCTTCGCGTTCGCCTTGGGGTGCGAGCGGAAGACGTGGGCCTTCTTGCCGGCCCCGACGAGCACGAGCCGCTCTTGGGACGTCAGGACGATCTCGGGTGCTGCCACGACGGTCCTTCCTCGGAGGCGTGGGCCACGTGACCATCCGGGGACGGTGCACGCCGAGCCACGCCTGACGGCGCTTATGTCATCCTACCCCATCTCCTGCAGGCAGACGCGCAGGTTCGACCGGGCGACGACCGCGATCAGCCGAGCTCACCGCCGTGGAGCCACTCCGCCGGGGCGTCGACGAGCCCCGTCACGCTCTTCCCGAGCCGTGCCGGCTGCCCCGACTGGACGACCGGCTCACCATCGGCGGCCGGCACGAGCACCCGTGCCCCCCGGTCGCGGGCGGCGAGCAGCTCCTCGACGGTCGCCTCGACGGCGAACCCACAGCCACTGCCGACCGGTCCCCAGGCCGCGACGACGACGTC
>JBFKQZ010000259.1:0-3533 GCA_041627475.1 Nitriliruptoraceae bacterium
GCTCTGGAAGCCGCCGCGGAACGACGGGATGGCGCAGAACGTGCACATGCGGTCGCAGCCGCCGGCGATCTTGAGGTAGGCCCACGGCCGCTCGGCGTCGTAGGTGCGCACGGGGAAGCGCGGCCCGCTGGCCGGCATCCGCGCGAGGTCCTCGGCGTCGTTGGTCGCCCGCTCCACCGGGGCGCGCTCCGGCGGTGCCTCCTCCTCGGTGGTCGGCATGACCAGCAGCGGCAGGCTGCGACGGACGCTGCGGGCGCCCTCGGCGCCGGCGGTCGGCGTCGCCGTGGACGGCTCGGTGTCGACCCCGATCACGCGGTCCACCGCCTCGCCGGCCAGGATGCGGTCGACCGTCTGCGGCAGCGTCGCATACCCGCCGAACCCGACGACGGCGTCCGCCTCGGGGATCGAGTCGGCGAGCTCGTTCGGGTAGCGCTGCGCCATGCAGCCGACGACCACCACGGCCTTCGTCCCGCTCTCCTTGAGGTCGCACGCGGCGAGCACGGTGTCGACGGACTCCTGCTTCGCCGGCGCGATGAAGGTGCAGGTGTTGACGAGCACGACGTCGGCACCCTGCGGGTCCTCGACGACGCGGTGCCCGTGGACGTCGAACATCCCCTGGAGCTGGTCGGTGTCGACCTCGTTGCGGCCGCAGCCGAGCGTGACGACAGCCACGGTCGGGATGGCCGTGTCGGTCTCGTCGGGGGCGGCGTGGGTGGGGACGGTCACTCGGGGTCCAGTGGCGACGTGCAGGCGGCAGCAGCCCGGCGGACGGGCGTGGCACCCGGGAGGGCACCGGGCGCAGGGACGAGGCTACGAGCAGCGGCCGACAGCGTCAGGCCACACGCCGCCGTGCGCACGCGCACGAGGCTCAGATCTCCTCGAAGCCGTCCGGCGTGAAGCGGATGTCGCGGACGTCGCCGGGTGCGCCGAACGGGCCGATGCTCTGGCCGTTGAGCAGTCCCCGGACACCGCCGGCGTTGCCCAGCCGGACCACGATGTCCTCGTCGGCCTTGAGGTCGAGCACGTCGCCCTCCTCGAACAGGCCCTCCTGCCGGGACTGGCCGTCGACGGTCACGCTGACCCACGACGACCCCTCGAACGCGAGCGTGAGCTCGACGCCCTCGTACGTCGGTGACGGGGACGGCTCCGGCGACGGCTCGGCAGCAGCGTCCTCCTCGTCCCCGGGGGACGGCGACGCGACCGGCGCCGGCGCAGCGGCCGGCGTGTCGGGCTCGGCCGGGGCCGGGGTGCGCGACTGGACGAGGTTGACCAGGCCGAGCGCGAGGGCCAGGACACCGAGCGCCGCACCGAACCGCAGCAGCCAGGCAGGCACCTCGCTGCGGGACTCGCGCGTCACGGGACCGGCCGTCAGCGCCAGCGGGTCCATCGCGTCGTGCTGCACGTAGCGGCGGTACTTCTCGAGCAGGGGCTCGGGGTCCAGCCCGAGCCAGACGGCGTACGACTTGAGGAAGCCCTTGGCGTAGACGTCCCCGCCGAACTGCTCCCAGCGATCGGCCTCGAGCGCCTCGAGCTGGGTCACGCGCATGGAGGTCGCGGCCGCAGCCTCGGACAGCTCGCGGCCCTGCTCCTCACGGGCCTCCCGCAGGAGTGCCCCGATGCCGACGTCGCTCACCTCTCCCCCTGCGGCCTGTCGGTGTCGTTGCTCGTCGATGCGGCAGCGTACGGGCCCGACGCACCGCCCGGAGACACCATGCGGTCGGCCGTGCAGGCGCTGGCGCGCGTGCAACGCCCGGCAACACCTGCAGATCGGCCGAGCGGCCGCGGGACGGCAGGTCGCTGCCGGCCCGACCGTGTGGGTACAGTCCCGGCCATGAACACGACTCGCTCCCTCACCCTGTTCGCGACGACCGTCCTGGTGCTGGTCGCCACGGCGCTCCCGGTGCTCGCCGCCGAGACGTCGGGCGAGAAGTCCCAGCTGATCATGCGGTCGCCCCACCACATCGTGGGCTCGTTCATCCTCCTGGTCGTCAGCCTGATGGTGGTGCTGGCCGTGGGCAACGCGATCAAGCAGTTGCGCGGCGAGCGCGGCCAGGCCGACGGCAAGTTCCGCTGGCGCTGACCGAAGGGCGGCCGCGCCGCCGCTTCCTGACCGACCGGGGCTCGTGCCCCGGTCGTTGTCGTCGGTGGCTCCCGGTCGACGCCCAGTGACGCACTCGAAGACTCATCGACATCACTCGAACTACCCTCGACAAAACCGGACATGGCACAGGCCGGCGACTAGGATCGAGCGACCCAGCACGCGGCACCGGGCCGTGGCCGACCATCCCCTGCCACCTTCTGCAGGACGTCGCCGAACGGCGGGTGGCTGCCCCTGCTCCGACGCCGAGGAGCGTGACCCCGATGACCCCGCACGAGGACGAGCCGGTCCGACCGCGCAGGTCGGGCGGCGCGGAGCTGGACCGACTGGTCGAACTGTCGCGTCGCCAGTTCGACACGCTCCTCGACACCACCGGGAAGCTCGGCGCGGGGTCGACGGCCGAGGAGGCGCTGGCCGCCCTGAGCCTGACGCTCGAGGAACTCGAGCTCACGGCCGAGGAGCTCCGGGCCCGGAACGAGGAGCTGACGGCCGACCGGCGCATGCTCGAACAGGAGCGCCAGCGGTTCCGGGAGCTGTTCGACATGGCCCCCGAGGCCTACCTCGTCACCGACGTCAGTGGGGTCATCCTCCACGCGAACCGACAGGCGGGACGCCTGCTGGGCCGCGACGTCGGCGAGCTGGTCGGCGAGCTGCTGGCCGTGTTCGTCCACGGCGACGACCGTGGTGACCTCCGTTCCCTGTTGGACCAGATCGAGGAGGGCCCGGTCCGCGGCATCGACCTCCGGGTGGAGCCGCTCGGCGGCGGCACGACGCCGGTCGCGCTCACGGTCCGCCGCGGCACGGAGCCCGACGGGGAACCGGAGCTTCGCTGGGTCCTCACGGACGGTGGGGCACACGCACTCGCCCGCGCAGAGCTGCGCGACCAGCTGCGCGAGGCCCGGGCGGAGCTCGCGGACCGTGACCACGTGAGTCGGTGGCAGGGCACGATGCTCGGGGCTGCGTCGCACGACCTCCGAACGCCGCTCGGTGTCATCACCGGCACGATCGAGACCATGCTCGAGCACTGGGACGACCTGTCCCAGGACAAGGGGCGGGAGCTGCTCGAGGCTGCCCACGCCCAGAGCGGCAAGCTGCGCGGGGTCCTGCGCGGGCTGCTCGAGCTCAGCCAGCTCCAGCTGCAGTCGGGACGCACGAACCGGCAGACGGTGCGTGTGCGTGAACTCGTGGACCTCACGCTGGCGACGCTGGACACCGCCAGTCACGCCGTCGAGGTCGACGTCGCACCGTCGATCGTCGCCGACGTCGACCCTGACCAGGTGACACGCATCGTCGAGAACCTGGTGGCGAACGCGGTCCGTCACACTCCCACCGACAGCACGGTCCGGGTCACCGCGGCCGCGGACGACGACGACCCGACGGCGCTGGTGCTGACCGTCGAGGACGACGGTCCCGGCATCGCCGACGAGCACAAGGA
>JBFKQZ010000260.1:0-3146 GCA_041627475.1 Nitriliruptoraceae bacterium
GCCGGGCCTGACGGCCGAGGCGGTGGAGGCCGCCGACGTGGTCGCGAGGATCCCGATGGCCGACGGTGTCGAATCCCTCAACGTCGGTGTCGCCGCCTCGATCGCCTTCCACGTGCTCGGGCCGCGTGGCCAGCGGCGATGAGCGGCCACGTCGTCCTCGTCGGTGCAGGGCACGCCAACCTCGACCTGGTGCGCAACGCGCGACGCCTGCAGCGGGCGGGGCTGGACGTGACACTCGTCGACCCCGACGCCTTCTGGTACTCGGGGATGGCGGCCGCGGTCCTCGGTGGGGTCGTGCCGCCGGCCCGTGACGTGATCGACCCCGACGCCGCCGCCGTCCACCGGGGCGTCCGGTTCGTCCGCGGCCGCGTGACCGCGCTCGACCCCGACGCCTGTGCGCTGACGCTGGACGACGGCACGCAGCTGGACGCCACGGCCGTGGTCCTCAACGTGGGCAGCGACCTCGAGCCGTACGGCCTCCCGGTCGGCCGCGACGACGTGACGCCGGCCAAGCCGATCCGCGGCCTGCTCGACCTCCACGACCGCCTCCTTGCCGGACCGCCACGACCGCGCGTCGTGGTCGTCGGTGGCGGTGTGACGGCGGTCGAGACCGCGGGCAACCTCAGTGCCGGGCCCGTGGCGGACGCCGTGGCCCCCGTCGTCACGGTGGTCGCCGGGCCGACACCGCTCGACGTGGTCCCGGATCCCGTCCTGCGTCGCCGCATCCTGCGGCCGCTGCTGGCCCGGGGCGTCACGTGGGACGAGGGCGTGCTGGCCGAGGACGTGACCGACGAGGGCGTGGTGCTCGCCGACGGCAGGGTGCTGCCGGCGGACCACGTCGTCCTCGCGACCGGGCTGCGTGCGTCACGCACGGTCGAGACGTTGGGGCTCGGTGACGCCCGGGGAATGCCGGTCACCCCCACGCTCCAGCATCCCGAGCACCCCTGCCTGCTGGGCGCTGGTGACGCGATCCGCTTCGGGACGCATGGTCTGCCCCGGCTGGGCGTCCATGCCGTCCGCCAGGCCCCCGTGCTGCTCGACAACCTCGTCGCCCTGCACGAGGGCGGCGCGCTGCGCCCCTACGAGCCGCCGGAACGCGTCCTGGCGGCGGTCGACCTGGGTGGGCGAGACGCCGTGGTCATGCGC
This sequence comes from Nitriliruptoraceae bacterium, assembly GCA_041627475.1. Lineage (GTDB taxonomy): Bacteria > Actinomycetota > Nitriliruptoria > Nitriliruptorales > Nitriliruptoraceae > JBFGFG01. Next base: position 1,147 of record JBFKQZ010000260.1, read on the forward strand.
GGCGACCGGTGGTTCGGCGGGTGGCCCGCCCTGGTGACCAAGCGGCTGCTCGACGAGTGGTACCTCCGGCGGCACCGCGCGTCGTGGGCGACGCCGCGTACCGTCGCGGGCCGGCAACCCGGGGAACGTCCGTGAGCGCTGCGACCGCAGCACGGTGGCTGGTCCTGACCGACGACGGTGAGGTCCGCCCGGTCGACGTCGTCGGTGAGCTGCTGGCGCTCGACCCACGCACGAAGCTGCGGAGTCGTGACGGCGACAGGCTCCGCACCATCGCCGCAGCGGTCGAGCAGCTCACGGGCGCGGGGGCGGTCTGTCCGTCCGGCACGCCGCTGGTCGACGTGCTGGTCACCGACGAGGACCTGCGCGAGCGGGTCACGCCGAGCATGGACCTCGAGGCGCTGCTCGCCGGCGAGGAGCCGGTCGCCCGCACCGCCGACCGCACGATCCGGCTTGCCGGCGCACTGACCGAGCGGGCCGCGGCGCACCGCGCGGGCGAGGTGGACCTCGTCGCGCTGGTCGCGCCGCCAGGTCCGGGACGGCACCCGACCGCGGACGACGTCGAGCACGCGGTCGCCGCGGCCACCGCCGACGTGCGTCTGCCGGCGGACCCCGCACCAGCCGTCGTGACGCTCGACGGCGGCTGGGTCGGCGCCTCCCCCTTCGAGCTGTTCGTCGCGGCCGCGCGGGGGCTGCCGGCGGGACCGGTCGCCGACGCCGTGGGGGAGGGCATCGCCCGGTGGTTCGACGGCTGGGTCCGCGGGCCGGACCCGTGGCGGCAGCCGCTGCTCGACCGTGTCCCGGTCGACGCGGACGGCCTGCTGCACGACGCTGCAGCGCGCGCCGGCAGCGACCACCCGACCGTCCTCGGCGGGGTGCTGGCCGAACAGGTGGCCATGCGGCACCACCTGTGAGTGGTTAGGGTCCGCCGCCCACCGAGGAGGTCCCGATGTCCGTCGAGCTGCCCCCGGCCGCCATCGACTTCATCACGCAGGAGGCCCCGCTCGGGCACGTCGTGACGATCGACGAGGACGGCAGTCCGCACGTCACCGTGGCGTGGTTCGACGCCGACGAGGAGGGCCTGCGCTTCGGGACGCTGTTCGACCAGCGCAAGCTGCGCAACCTCCGACGCGACCCGCGCGTCACGGTGTCCTTCGAGGCAGCGGACAGCAACGAGGTCGGGATGCTGCACTACGTCGTCGTGGACGGTCGTGCGGAGATCTCCGAGGGTGGTGCGCCCGAGCTGCTCGGGGCACTGGCGAAGCGCTACGTGGGTCCGGACGCCGAGTTCCCCCCGATGCCTGACCCACCGGCCGGATACACGACGACGATCCGTCCGACCCGGATCCGCGGCATCGGCCCCTGGGCCGACGACTGATCGTTCGATTCAGAAATAATCGTCCTGCGTCGTACGTTGCAGGGAGTCCACCCGCACGACGACCAGGAGTCACGCCACCGTGCGTACCCAGATCCACACGACCGAGACGGCACCAGAGGCCGCCCGCGACACGTTGAAGGCGCTCACCGAGCAGATGGGCGGCCACACGCTCAACATCTTCGGCGCCATGGCCGAGTCCCCTGCCGTGCTCAACGGCTACGCGAGCCTCGAGCGCACCCTGCGTGACGACTCGAGCCTCGGCGAGAAGGTCCGGCAGGCGATCCACCTCCGCGTGAGCGTGCTGAGCGAGTGCGACTACTGCTCGGCCGCCTACACGGGTGCTGCCCGCGGGGCCGGCTGGAGCGCCGAGGAGGCCAGCGCGATCGCCGCCGGTGACGTGGCGTTCGACCAGGAGCTGTCGCAGCTGCTCACGTTCGTCGAGGAGATCGTCGAACGTTCCGGCTGGGTCAGCGACGAGACGTGGGAGGCCAGCCTCGCGGCCGGTTGGTCCGAGCAGGCGCTGCTCGACGCCTTCGCCGAGGTCCCGCGGACGCTGTTCACCAACTGGTTCAACCACCTCGCGGGCACCCCGCTGGACGAGATGTTCCAGCGCTGAGCCCCGCCC
>JBFKQZ010000261.1:0-2991 GCA_041627475.1 Nitriliruptoraceae bacterium
CGGGCGTCGAGCTCACCGAACCCGTTCGCTCGACGGAGCGGGTTGGGCGAGTCGGGCGCACGTGCCTGACCGTCCGCAGCACAGACCGACCCCGGCCAGTGGCCGGGGTCGTCCGTTTGTCCACAGGCCGGGTCGGCCCGTGACCGTCGGTGCGGGTGCGGCGCCGTAGACCGTGCTCCGTCGAGGACGGGACGGGCATGGACGCGGGGACGGCGGTGGCGGTCGATGTCGCAGGGCCGCTGCGGGGTCAGGTCGAGCGCGTCGTCGAGGGCAGCCTCGGCTGGCAGGTCGTGGCGGCCGACGACCCGGTGCTGCCCCCCCGGTGCGTGCTCGCCGACGTCGGCCGGGCGGCCGCGCACGTGGGCGGGCCGGCGCCGGTGGTCCTGCTCGTGGGCCGCGACGACGACCCGGTCCGGGTCGCGCGTGCTGCCCGTCGTGCGGTGGAGGTCGTCGAAGGCGTCCCGGACGCCGCCGTCCTCGTCCGGGTCGTGGCAGCCGTCGGGGAGGTGACGCCCGGCCGCGGCCCGTGGTGCACCGTCGTCGCCGCAGCCGGGGGCGTCGGTGCCACCACCGTCGCGACCGCGCTCGCCGCGCTCCGGGCGTGGGAGCACGGACCGACGCTGGTGGCGGTCTCCGGTCCGACGCACCAGGAGGGCGCTCCCGTCCTCGCGCCGTCGGACCTGGCCGGCCCGGCCGTCTGGGCCGCTGCCGCGCCGGTGGTGGCGGTCGCTGGGTGCCGGGTGGTGGGGCTGCGGTCGTCGGGGGTCCCACCGGACGCCGGGCCGGTGCCGCTGGTCCACGAGGCAGGCGTCGTGGACGGGCCGGCGGACGTGCTGGTGGCGCGCCCGGACCGCGCCGGCCTCGCTGCTGCAGGCGGTCCTGCCGGCACCGTGGTGCTGGTGGGTCGGGGCCCGGTCCAGCCAGGCCGCTTCCGTGCCGTGGCCGGTGCCGTCGTGGAGGTGCCGTGGTCCGCCCGGGTGGCGGCTGCCGCCGCTGACGGTCGCCTTCCCGCCGACGTGCCGGGGTCGTGGTTGCGTCCGCTCGTGCCCGTCGTCACGACGCTCGCGGGCCGGGAGGTCGCGGTATGAGTGCTGCCGCCGGCCTGCGGGCCGCGGTCGAGGCGCGTCTCGCCGACGACCCGGACGTGCAGCGAGCCGGACTCGGTGACCGGACGGCCGTCCGGCGTGCCGTGGCGCGGGCCCTCGCGGCAGAGGGCGTCGTGGCCGCGCCGACGCGTTGGTCGGCGCTCGTCCGCGACCTCGTCGACGACCTCGCCGGGCTGGGGCCGCTCGAGGAGCTGCTGCGCGACCCGACGGTGACGGACGTCTGCTGCAACGGGCCGAACGAGGTGTGGGTCGAGCGTGCCGGACGGCTCGAGCGCACGCCGGTCCGGTTCGGCGGCGACGAGCACCTGCGCGCCGTCCTCGGCCGCGTGCTCGCGCCGCTCGACGTCCGGCTGGACCGGACCCGGCCCTGGGCCGATGCCGTCCTCCCGGGTGGCGTGCGACTCCACGCACTGCTCCCGCCACTGGTCGACCACGTCACCGTGACCCTGCGGCGGGTCCCGGCGACCGTGCCCAGCTGGGAGCAGCTCGTGGCGTGGGGCACCCTCGACATGCCGGCGGTCGACGTCCTGCGGACGGTGGTCACCGACCGGCGGAACCTCGTCGTCTGCGGCCCCGCCGGCGTCGGCAAGACCACACTGCTCGCACGGCTCCTCTCGGAGGTCGGTGACGACCGGGTGCTTGTGGTCCAGGACGCTCCGGAGCTCGACCATCCCGCTCCGCACACGGTGCACCTGCACGAGCAGGCGGCGACGGCCGACGGGGCCGGCGGCGTGGACGTGCGCACCCTCGTCCGCAACGCGTTGCGCATGCGCCCGGACCGGCTCGTCATCGGCGAGGTCCGGGGCGGCGAGGCCGCGGACCTGCTGGCCGCGATGAACACCGGCCACCACGGCTCGGCGACGACCGTGCACGCCAACGGCGCGTCCGACGCCGTCACGCGGCTGGCCGGCATGGCGCTGCAGGCGGGGCTGCCGCCTGCAGCGGTCGAGGCACAGGTGGCGACGGCGGTCGACGTCGTCGTCGCGCTCGACCGGCGTGACGGCCGACGGCGACTCGTCCGGGTGCTGGGGGCAGCCGGCGGACCGGCGCCGAGCGTGCTGTGGCCCTGACGCCGACCGCGGCCGCCCAGTTCCGCGTGGTGGCGGGCCTGCCGGTCGACCACACGACGCTCCCGCGCCGGGCCCGTCGCGCGCTGGCACTCGCCGACGAGCTCGGTGCGCCCCGCGGTCCCGTGCTGGCGGTCATCGGCGAGGTCGAACGAGCCGCGCGGGCGCGGCACGAGGAGCTCGCACTGGCGCTGGCAGGTCCGAGGGCGGTCGCGCGCGGTCTGGTCCTGGCCCCACCCGTCGTGGGGCCAGCGACAGCGCTGCTCGTGTCCGACACGCCCTTCGCGGTGTGGGCGACGACCCCCGGTCGGTTCGTGGCGGCGCTGGCCGCGTCGCTGTGGCTGGTCGGGTGGGTGAGTGTCCGGCTGCTCGTCCGTCGGGCCGTGAGCGTCCCGTCAACGGGCGGACCGGACCGGGACGAGGTCCTCGAGCTGCTGGCGGTGGCGGTCGCGGCCGGGTGCCCGCTCACGGCTGCGACCCGCCGCGTGGGGAGCGTGCTGCGGACGCAGGACGTCGCCGCCCTCGGGCTGTGGCTCCAGCTGGGGGCGGTCGCAGCGCCGCCACGAGGCTGGGAGGCCGACGGCCCGACACTGGCGGCCGCCCATCAGGACGGTGCCCCGCTCGTGTCCGTGCTGCGGGGACTGGCGGCCGCGGACCGCCGGGAGCGGCACCACGCTGCGATGGGCCGGATCGCCCGGCTCGAACCGCGGTTGACCCTGCCGACCACGCTCCTCCTGCTGCCGGCCGCGGGCCTGACGGTCGCGGCGCCGCTGGTGCACGGCCTCCTCGTCGCCCTCGCCTGACCGTTGTCCACACCG
>JBFKQZ010000262.1:0-2967 GCA_041627475.1 Nitriliruptoraceae bacterium
AGCACCGTCGTGATCGCAGCCGTCAACGTGGTCTTGCCATGGTCCACGTGACCGATCGTGCCGATGTTCATGTGCGGCTTGTTCCGCTCGAACTTCTCCTTGGCCATCTCGGGCCCTCCCTCGTGGATCTCATCGCACGTCGCCGGATGGAGACTGGTGGGACGCGCAGCCCCGTCAGGGGCGGGTTGTGTTGACGGACTTCGACCCGGAACCGTAGGGGCACGGCGTGTGGGCGTGTGTGGTGTTGCATGCGAGCGGGGCTCGCAGTGGCGACGGGCAGGCTCGAACTGCCGACACCACGATTATGAGTCGTGTGCTCTAACCACCTGAGCTACGTCGCCGGGTTGCCCCCCGCGAAGCGGGGGGTGAGAGCCCTGGCGCGGAATCGAACCGCGGACCCCTTCCTTACCATGGAAGTGCTCTGCCGACTGAGCTACCAGGGCGTACATGCGCGGGCGGGGAGGCTACCGACGCGCAACAGGGCGGGCGAACCCTGCACGGGTCCGGGGTGCTCTGCGCGCGCCAGCGGCGCTGTCCTGCCTGCCGACCCCTCGTCGCCGGGGGGCCGTGGTGTCGCGCCTCGCGGCGCGCGTGGTGGTGGGTGCAGGATTTGAACCTGCGTAGCATGAAGCAACCGGTTTACAGCCGGGTCCCTTTGGCCGCTCGGGCAACCCACCGTGCGTTCCGACCGAGGCCGGAGCGGCTGGTGAGGATACGACCCGTGACGGTCCCACGCCAAAGCGGGACCACCTCCCGAGATGACGACGCCCCTCACAGGCGGTGCTCCCGCCACTTCGTTCCCACCGTGAGGGAGGTGGTGGCCGTGATCTCACGGCTCGGGATGAGCCAACGACCGTCATCGGTCAGCACGTACAGCAGGTCGCACGACGAGGGCGCGAAGGGTGTGCTCGTCTGACGCGACCGGTTGCCACCGTTGGTGCGCAGTTCCACCTCCCACCCACCGCTGGCCGTCCGCCTGGTCGAGGTCTTGACCTGGACCCGGTGGAGGGATGCTCCGTCGTCCGCGACCAGGTCGTAGCCCTGGTTGTCGACGAGCGGGACGCTCACGGTCCAACTCGTCGGTCAGCACCATCGCCCCCGGGTGTGACGACGCTGACGACGCTGCGGTCGACGCTCAATACGCTCCCCCGTCCGCGACACCGACGCTGGAGGGGCCCGTGGCCAAGGACAACAGCTTCGACATCGAGGCAGGCGTCGACCGCCAGGAGGTCGACAACGCCATCAACCAGGCGGCACGCGAGGTCGGCACGCGCTTCGACTTCCGCGACACCGACACGACGGTCGCGTGGGCCGGCGACGAGGGCATCACGATCGAGTCCTCGACCGAGGACCGGGTCCGGGCCGCACTGGACGTGCTGAAGGACAAGTGCGTGAAGCGCAAGGTGTCACTGAAGGCCCTCGACGTCGGCGAACCCCGGCAGGTCGGCGGCGGTCGCAGCCGCCTGGACATCCGGCTCGTGACGTCGATGCCGCAGGACCTCGCCAAGCAGATCGTCAAGGACATCAAGGCGACGAAGCTGAAGGTCACGCCCACCAACATGGGCGACAAGGTGCGCGTCGCCGGCAAGTCGCGCGACGACCTGCAGGAGATCCAGAAGATGGTGCGCAGCAAGGACCACGACGCCCCGCTGCGGTTCACCAACTACCAGTAGGCACCGAGACCTCGACCGCGGACGCGAGCAGCTCGACGTCGACGGGCGTCTCGCCTGCCGGGTCGCCGTCGACCTGCAGCTGCAGGGCCTCGTCGCCGTCCAGCCGCAGGCGTGTGCCGCGGAGCCACTCCACGTTGGGGTGGGCGTCGCGACCGAGCGCGACCATCCCGGCGGCGGTCAGCAGCACCTGCCACGGCGTCGACCGCCTGACGACGCCGACGTGCAGCTGCCCGTCGTCGGGCTCGATCTCCTCGTCCACGACGACCGTGTCGCCGATGCGGCCGACGTTGAGGCACAGCACGGAGTGACCGCGCACGGTGTGCGTCTGCCCGTCGAGCTCGAGCTCGAGCTCGCGGTCGCGCAGGCCGACCGTGTGCCGCAGGCCCGCGACGACGTAGGCGAGGGCCCCGAGGACGTTCTTCAGCTGACGTGAGGCATCACGCACCAGCCGTGCGTCGAAGCCGGCGTCGACCATCAGCGCGGCGTGCTCGTCGCGGTCGACGAGGTACAGGAGGTCCAGGGGGCGCACGCCGGAGCCGGCCGCCACCTCGGCGGCGGCCTGGGGGTCGTCGACGGGGACGCCGAGCGCACGCGCGAGCAGGTTGGCCGTGCCGGTCGGGACGATGCCGACGGTCGGACCGCCCCCGGCGTCGGCGACGCCGGCCAGCACCTCACGGACCGTGCCGTCGCCGCCCGCCGCGACGACGAGGTCGACCGAGCCGTCGCCCGCGACCTCGGCGGCCCACCGGCGCGCGTCGCCCTCGCCCTCCGTGCGTCGCACGTCGACGGTCACGTCGGCCTCGCCGAGCGCGAGGGTGATCGCGTGCTGCGTGTCGTCGGCCTCGTGGTCACCGGACGCCGGGTTCAGGATGACCAGGGCCGAGCGCTGCTCGGCGACCTCCTCGACCGCCACCGCCTCCTCGTCGAACCCGGTGACGAGCTCGGCGATCCGCTCGGGGCGCTGCCAGTTGAGGAGGTGGCTCGCCCCGTCCACGGTCACCAGTCGACCAGCAGGGAGCTCGTCCACGATCGCCCGGGCGTGGGCCGGCGGCGTGGTGCGGTCCTCGGTCCCGCACACGACGATCGCCGGGACCTCGATCTCGTGGAGGCGGCCGTAGTAGCTGCGGTCCGCGAGGTCGTGCAGCAGCGTGGCGAGCACACCGTGGTCGGCCTGCGCGAACTCCTCGAGGAGCTCCTGCGAGACGGCCGAGGACAGTTCGATCCCCTGCGCGAAGCCCTCGAGCAGGAACCGCAGGCTCCGGTTGCGCAGCAGCCGTGCCGGGAAGCTGGTGCG